>DQQH01000180.1 GCA_015664425.1 Planctomycetota bacterium | reverse complement strand
TTCAGAGGCGCCTGCACCCATGATGGTGTGCAACTCGTCGATGAAGAGCATGACGTTTCCAGCATCGCTGACCTCCTTGATGATGGCCTTGATGCGTTTCTCGAACTCGCCACGGTACTTGGTTCCGGCGAGCAGAGATGCGAGATCGAGAGAGACGAGGCGCTTGCGGGCAATGATCTCGGGAACCGCTCCATCGGCAATGCGCTGGGAGAGACCCTCGATGATCGCAGTCTTGCCGACACCGGGCTCGCCGATGACGACAGGGTTGTTCTTGGTCTTGCGGGAGAGGATCTGGATGATCCTGTCGATCTCCTTGAAGCGGCCAATGACAGGATCGAGCCTGTTCTGCTGGGCGAGACCGGTGAGATCCGTGCCGTTGGCATCTAGGGTTGGGGTCGCTGCGCCCTGGCGACGAACAGAGTTTCCCTTAGTCTGATCCACGTCTCCTCCGAGCATTCTCTGGATGACGTTTTGAAGACGGTCCTTGCCGAGATCCTTCTCGGCGAGAATCCGCGATGCTTCTCCCTCGTCTTCGAGGGAGAGACCGATGAGCAGGTGCTCAGTACCGATGTAGAACTGGTCCAGGTGGACCGCGTTTTCTCTCGCCAGCTCGAGGCAGCGCTTGGCGTGAGGTGTGTAGGGAAGCACTCCACTGGAGGTCCTCCCTGTCGGGATCCGTCCAAGGCTCTCATCGAGAATGGTGAGGAACTCCTGGGCGCTGCGATCGCAACGCTGGATCGCCTGAACTGCGACCGAATCGGGCTGGTGAAGAAGGGCCCAGAGGACGTGCTCGGTTCCGACGTAGCCGTGCTGGAGGCGCTGCGCCTCGCTGTTGGCTAGCTGGAGTACCTTTTCGGCCTTCTCGGTGAACTTGACCGCCACGGGCGGGACTCCCTCCAGACAAGCGCGGCAAGAGTGCCCGCCTGTGGAACTTCCGTATCCTGTCACGGTGCAGAGGAGACGCTTTGCCCCGTCATCAGAGTCTAGGATGGGGATCGGAAACTCGCCAAAGAGGGGGCAGGGGTGGTCTTCTTCTTACGGCGAGTGCTCTCATGAGAAGTGGGGGTTGTCGGCGGGAAAGTCACTCCTCAGGGGAGCAGACACCTCCATAATGGGGCTTCGGAAGCTAAGGAGGAACGGATGCACCGTGGTCTGTTTTTGAACCTGAATCTCCTGGTGGTGGCCCTGCTCTCCTTGTACGCCTCTCCATTCCTGAGGGGATACCAGGATGACCGCGCCGAGTTGATCGAACTGATCGAGAGCGGTGACTACGAGGAGGCGGGAGATTGGCTCGATGAGGAGAAGGGTCGATGGCCGCTCCTTCGGGCACGCCTGCTGGTCGAAACCGGTCGCGCAGCAGAAGCCATCGAGGTACTCACCTCGCTCCCCCCTGATCTCGCACAGGATCCCGCAGCGCGTATCATCGTAGCGGGGGTGCACCAGTCTGCGGGCCGTCTCGAAAAAGCAGAGGAGATCCTGCGCGACATCCTCGAGGGGGATAGAAAGAACATCGAAGCGCTGACCCGTCTTGGAGAGGGCCTGATCAGTAGTGGCAAGCGGCTGGAGGGAAGAGCCTGGCTCAACAAGGTGATCTCCATCTATCAGGACCTCACCGTTGCCCAGGCCGAGGCACTCCCTCCGATCGACTACGTCTGGATGGGACGCGCTTGCGAGGGGCTCGGAAGACTGAGAGAAGCGTACGAGGTGATGTACTCCAGCGCCTTCGATCTCGACGAGGATCTGGTCGAGGCCCATGTCGCTGCTGGCTGGGCGATGCTTCGCGCCTACAACGCTCCCGATTCGCGCTCGCACTTCAAGGACGCTCTCGCGCGCAATCGCAACCATGCCGAGGCGAACGTCGGAATGGCCAGGGCCATCTGGTGGGATTACCGCTATCCCCGCGATCGTCTCAGAGACACACAGCGCCATCTCTCCGTCGCAGGACGAACCTGGCCTGGGCACCCGGGGATCCATCTGATCAGAGGTGACATCGCTTTCTCCAGCGAGAACTGGCCAGCGGCAGAGAAGTTCTATCTTCAGGCGATCGAGGCGAATCCGTCGGCGCTGCGCGCCAAGGGGCTGCTCGCAGCCCTCTACTACAGCATCGCCCGTCTCGAGGATTTCCAGACCCTCGTCAGGGAGGTGGAGGGGGCTCACCCGGCTCCAGCCGAGTTCTTTGCAACCATCGCAGAGCGCCTCGTCGACCGCTTCTTCTACGACGAGGCGACCGAGTATTCTCGCAAGGCGATTTCCATCGACCCCGACTACTCGAAGGCGTACCCGATCCTCGGGATCAACGCCCTGAGGGTCGGGCTCGAAGAATCAGGCCGCCTCTGGCTCGATGAAGCCAACGACCGGGATCCCTTCAACGTCTGGGTCCACAACACCCGGAGGTTGATCAAGCACATCGATGAGAATTTCACCGAGGTTGCCACCGATGACTTCATCGTTCGGATGCGAAAGGACGAGGCACCCTTCCTGGTGCCCTACCTCGCCCCTCTGCTCCATGAGACGAAGGTCGATCTCGAGGGCAGTTACGCCCACGAGACGACCCGTCCGATCACCGTCGAGGACTTTTCCGAGCACGCCTTCTTCTCTGCCCGCTCCATCGGCCTTCCAGGACTGGCAGCTTCCGGGGTCTGTTTCGGCAAACTGGTCACCCTCACCACCCCGAGGGCGATCCCCGGCAACTGGGGAGTTGTCGCGGTTCACGAGTTTGCTCACGTCGTGACGCTGCAGAAGGCGGGACACCGGATCCCACGCTGGTTCGGTGAGGGGCTCTCCGTCTTCGAGGAGGGGCGTCGAGAGCCGAGGTGGAAAAGGCACTACGCCGATGAGTTCGTCACCGCCCTGGCGGCAGGGGAACTTCACCCGCTGAAGGAGATGCAGGCAGGCTTCGTGCGGCCGAGTTTTCCCGGCGAGATTCTCCTGGCGTACTACCACGGCGGGGTTCTCTGTTCCTTCATCGAAGATGAGTGGGGCCACGAGGGGATCCTCCGTCTCCTCACTGCCTACCGCAACGGCAGGTCGACCGAGGAGGCGGTCAAGGAGGCTCTCGAGGTCGACGTCGACGAGTTCGACAGGCGAGCCTTTGCTTTTTGTGGCAAGCTCGCCGGGTACTTCGGAATCGGACCGTTTTTCAGCGCGAGACACATCATGCGTCTGCGCGAGATTACCGACTCCAGCGGTGCCGATGCCGGCGCCTGGATCGATCTGGCTCTAGCCTATTCCAACAGCCGTGGTCGGATCGCCGATGCGGAACTCGCCATCGGCAAGGCGGAAAAGATTTCTCCCGATTCTGCCGACCTCGCAGCGGTCAAGGGATTGATCGCTCTGCGCTCCAACAAGCGCCGCACCGCAGAGAAGGAATTTCGAAAGGCGATCGAGGGCGACAGTCGATGGAAGTATCGCAGCGGGGTCGCCCTGGCGACGATCCTTGCCGACAGGGACGAGAACGAGGAGGCGATCGGTCTGCTGCGTGAGGCGATCGCCATCCATCCCGATGGCACTCGCAGCCGATTCGGTCATCCGGGACCCTACCGGCTGCTCGCGGACCTGCTTGATGACCTGGGGCAGCGCGATGAGGCGATCGCAACGATGATCGAGCAGGTGAGCCGTGATCGCGATGACTTCGGTTCTCGTCTGAAACTCGCCAAGATCTTTGATGGCGACCAGGAGTGGCAGAAGGTGATCGACGTCGCCTGGGACGCGCCCTTCATCAACCCCTACGACAGCGAGGCACATTTTCTTCTCGGTCGGGCGTACATCGAGGTCGGCAGCTTCAAACTGGCCCTGCGTGAGCTCGAGGTTCAACTCGAAAGCGACAGTCCTCCTCTCGCTCAGATCTACCCCGATCTCGCCTGGGTCCACTGGAAGCTGGGGAAGGACAAGAGCGCCCTCGATTTTGCCCGCAGGGCACTCAGGCTCGATCCGACGAGCAAGCGCGCCAGGACCGTTCTCGAAGCCCTCGATGGGGACTCCTGAGGGGGCGTCAGTACTCCTCGATCCCGGTTTCTCCCTGAGTTTTCCAGGCCTCCGGAAGGCCCGTTTTTCGGCGCTTTCAGGGTGGTCGGATTCCCTTGACCCCCCCCTGGGGGCGTTGCTACCTTCCCCCCTTGTTGTGAGGTCGGCACGGCTTTCAAGAACCTCCACAGAGAACGGTTTTGAAGCGTCGTGACGGAAAAGAACGAGAGCAATCCGGACTCGGATGGCGATCCTGCGAAGGCGGCCAGATACCTTCGTGCCTCGGCCCTCGGGTTTCAGC
>DQQH01000015.1 GCA_015664425.1 Planctomycetota bacterium | reverse complement strand
TTCACTCCGACCATCTTGGAATGATCGAGGGTCTCGATGAAGTGCAGCATATGACCGGTGGTGGGGAAGTAGATGTCGCCGCGCGGTTCGTTCGGCTTTGCTTCGAGGGCGAAGCGCAGGTCGTAACCCTGGTCCTTGACGTAGTCACAGAGAAAGTTGATGGCATCTCTGATGCGAACGATGGCGGTTCGTGGATCACGGCAGGCATCGGATTCGGTGCCTTCCCGACCTCCCCAGAAGACGAAGTTCTTCGCTCCCAGTTCAACCCCGAGATCGATGGCATCCATCGTTTTTCTGAGCGCAAAGGCACGGACCTTCGGGTCGTTGGCGGTGAAGGCTCCATCCTTGAAGATGGGGTGGCTGAAGAGGTTGGTGGTGGCCATCGGAACGACGATTCCGCTCTCCTCGCACGCCGCCTTGAAGTTGCCGACGATGGTGTCGCGCTCGGCGGCGCTGGCGTCGAAGGGGATCAGATCGTTGTCGTGAAGATTGACCCCCCAGGCGCCGATCTTTCCGAGCATCCGGACCAGATCACAGGGGTCCTGAGTCGGGCGAACCGCCGGACCGAACGGGTCCCGGCCCGGGTTGCCCACGGTCCACAGGCCGAAGGTGAAACGGTCCTCTGGTTTCGGTGCGTAACGATCAGTCATCCGGGTTCCTTCTAGCCGGGAATGTCGACCCAGCGATTCTCCTTGTTGGAGAGCAGAGCCGAACCGATGAATCGGACCCCGCGAACCCCGTCCTCTACCGTTGGATAAGCACAGTCCACCGGTTGCTCTTCACCACGAACGGCGCGGGCAAAGGCACTGTAGATGTTGCCGAATGCCTCGAGGTAACCCTCCGGATGTCCTGGCGGAGTTCGGGTCAAGGAGGCGGCCGCTACGCCGGCGGCTCCGGTGGCACTGCGGATCGTCGTCACCGATCCGTCCTCGCCAGTCACTTGCAGGTCATTGGGCTGTTCCTGATTCCACTCCAGGGCTCCCTTGGTACCGAAGACGCGCAGACGCAGACCGTTTTCGCGGCCGAAACAGACCTGGCTGGAACAGAGGGTTCCGGTGGCGCCGTTTTCCATCTCGAGCAGCACCATGTCGTCGTCATCGAGTGCGCGGCCCTCGACGAAGGTGTGCAGTTTTGCGTAGATGGAGGTCACCTTCATCCCGGTGACGAACTCCAGCAACTGATATGCGTGGGTGCCGATGTCACCGAGCGATCCGACCGGGCCTGATCGTTCCGGATCGGTACGCCAGTCCGCCTGCTTCTGTCCGGTTTCTTCCAGTTTTTCCGACAGCCAGCCCTGCAGGTACTCGACGTAGACCTTGCGGATGGTGCCCAGGTCGCCACGGGCAACCCGCTCGCGGGCTTCTCGTGCCATCGGCGAAGCGCAGTAGTTGTGGGTCAGGGCAAACACCCTGCCGGTACTCGAAACCGTGGCGGCAAGGTCGTCGGCCTGTTCCTGCGAGATGCACAGCGGCTTGTCGCAGATGACATGGAATCCCGCTTCCATGGCCGCCTTGGCGGGACCGTGATGAACATGATTGGGGGTCACGATGCTGACCGCCTCGATGCGCTGATCTTTGGGTAGTTTTGCCTCATCGGAGATCATCTGTTCCCAGCTGTCGTAGCAGCGAGATGGATCGATCCCGAGCTGGGCACCGGTGACCCTGGTGTTCTCCGGGTCGCGTCCGAAACAACCAGCGACCAGATCAAAAGCGTCATCCATCCGCAGTGCGATGCGGTGGACGGCACCGATGAAGGCGCCCTGGCCGCCGCCGATCAT
>DQQH01000058.1 GCA_015664425.1 Planctomycetota bacterium | reverse complement strand
GCCGAAGGCCCCGTCCACGGCGCCCCCTTCTGGAAGCCGCCACTCTTCTCCTACCTCCTGGCCATCCTCGGAGCTCTCGTCCCCGGCATCGGCGACAGCGGACTCGCTGTCAGCACCTCATTCGCCGCGATCGCCAAGGGGCTGATGGCTCTCCTCGACAGCGCCACCGCCATCCTCATCGCTCGCATCGCCGGCCGATCGTTTCGCTACCCGGCGGATCTTCTCGCCGGGCTGCTCTACTCGGTCGCCTTTCTCCCCGTCTATTACTGCGGGCAACTCCTCGACACCGTCCTCTTCACCTTTCTGACGGTGCTCACCGTCGACAGGGCTCAGGCCGCAGAGCGCCGGGGCACACTCGATCTGTGGGCATGGACGGGGGTCACCGTCGGCCTCGCGTCGCTGGCGCGAGCACCGATGCTGGTGGCGATTCCACTCCTCGCTCTGCTGGCGATGCGTGCTGTCGGGGAGAGGAAAGATCGTCTCCTGAGGGCAGCGGTCGTCGTCGGCGCGGCGGTCATCACCATCATGCCAATCACGCTGATGAACTTCCTCCATGGGGATGACACCGCCATCGTCTCGACCAACGGCGGCATCAATTTCTACATCGGCAACCGCCGGGGCGGGAGCATCGGCTCCGATGGGCTGACCTCGGTCCACGCCGGACCGCGCTGGCGGGAACTTCTCGAGCTCACAGAGGAGCACGACAGGCCATCGGAGCGGTCCCGTGGGTTCTACCGGCTCGCCTTCGATGAAATCGGTGCCGAGCCCGCTGCCTGGCTGGCGAGGATGGCCAGCAAGTGCCACGCCCTCATCCAGGCCTTCGACGCCCCCAACAACAAGAATTTCGTCCACGAACGCGAACGCAGCCGGGTGCTGACGCTGCTCCACTACTTCGTCGGTAGCAGCGGCTTCCTGCTGCCGCTGCTGGCGACGGCACTGCTGATGGGCGCCCTGCGAACGCCCCGGGCGGGGCCGCTGCTGTGGATTCTCGCCAGCCAGATCGCCCTGACGGTCGCCTTCTTCGTCGCCGCCCGCTACCGCGTGCCACTGATCGCCCTCGCTTGCCCCCTCATCGGCTCGCTGCTGCAGTTGCCCACCGATCACCGACGGCTGCTGAGAGGCGCAGCGCTCCTCGCCACCCTTCTCATCCTCTCCAACATCGACTTTTCCGGTCACCGCCAGCGACTCGAGGACTATGCCATCGACCCGCTCGCCCTCGGCTGGGTCCACGAACAACGAGGAGAGAGGGAGGCCGCCAGGGAGTGGTACCTGCGCGCCCTCGCCCTCGATGGTGACTACCCGGAAGCTCTCCACAACCTCGGTCATCTCGACCGCGAGGAAGGGGACCTCGAGGGAGCCCGGCGACGCTTCGAGGAGGCGATCGCCGTCGACGGGGAGTTCGCCCAGGGATTCAACAGCCTCGGCAGCCTGCTGGTGGAGACGGACCCCTCCGGGGCGGTCCAGTTCTTCGAGCGGGCTCTCGAGATCGATCCCGACTACGCCGGGGCCCACTCCAATCTCGGGCAGCTCCTCGAGCGAGCCCAGCAGCCGCTCGTTGCTCTCGACCACTATCTGAGGGCGAAAACGGTCGCTCCCGATCGGCCGCTCCATTCTCTCCTCACCGCTCGCCTGCTGTGGCGAATGCACCGCGGCAGTCAGGCCCTGGGGGTGATGAACTCGATCGATCCGGAGAATTGCGATCCCCTCGAACGCGCCCTCTACGATCAACTGGAGGCGTCGCTGGAGGAGAATCCCGACGGGCCGCCACCGAGCGAGCCAGGAGCGGACCCCTTCTTCAACCCCGACCGTCCGGAAGCTCAGGGAATTCCCGGCTAGGGATTCTGGCGGGCGAAGAAGACGGTCAGGTAATCACGCCTGGCGATGGTCTTGCCCCCCTCTGCCAGCCACACGTAATTGCCGACGACGATGTCGTTGTGATCGTCTCCGTCGACGTCGGTGACGACGATGGATGAGTGCACCGGGTTGCCGCGCTCGATCAGGTGAGGCTGCCAGCCGGCCGCCGTCTGCTCG
>DQQH01000189.1 GCA_015664425.1 Planctomycetota bacterium | reverse complement strand
CTGCGATCGTGTCCACTGCCGGCGGCAAGGTATCGCTGATGGGTGTTGGAGGTACCGGCGTCGAGGTGTGTGTTTCGTTGACCAGCGCCTCGCACTCATCGAGGACCCCGGTGTTGTCACAGTCGAATGAGATCCCCTGAACGATGTCACAGGAATCCAGCTGATCATTAAGGTTGCAATCGGAAGCTCCGCCGGCGATTTGGCACTCATCAGGAACGCCGTCGCCATCGCAGTCCTGGCTGGTGCCGAGGCTGATGTCGCATTCATCGGGGACCAGATTGGAGTTGCAGTCGGCGCTGAAGCCGCTGGTGAGATCGCAAGCATCAGCGATCCCGTTGCCGTTGCAATCGGGCTCGCACTCATCGGGAACGCCGTTTCCGTTGCAATCCGTTGCCCCTGCGGCGATGTCATCGACATCGGGGATACCGTTGTTGTTGCAATCGGGTGGCTCGACGGTGATTCCTCCGGTCACGACCAGGGCATAACCCTGGTTGACCGAAAAGTTACCGACGAAGGGATCTATGGAAAAGGTCCAGGACCCCAATTCTGGAGTCAGCCGGATCACGCTCTCGGTGGTGTTGAGGGTATCGGCCAGGCCTCCCGTAGTGCTCTGTCCCGCCGCTCCATTGAAGTCATTGCCCAGATAGACGGTTCCGGTTGGGGAGGTCGCGGTGAGATGCAGGTCGTTGATCAGTTGCTTGGCAGTGCCGATGGAACCGGGCTCATCCATCCAGGAGAGAGTGATCTTGAGCGGTTCCGCACTGGTGGTGACGTTGACGTTGTAACTGTGTGACGGGCTCGCGGCGCTGGGGAAGCCCTGGGCCGGAGCGATGTCCTGAACGTAGAGTTTCCTCGTCCCGGTGCCGAAATCGAGGCCCGCGCTGAGATTCGGCTCCCCCCACCCCTGAAAGTCATTGGGGTAGGTGTTGTCACCGAGGTTTGCCCCCGTCATGCGCTCCCCTGCGTTGATCAGGGTCGCACGGATCAGAGCAGAGGATGCATCGGAGAGTGGGTCGGCCCCGGGATAGCGCCCCTCCTGGAAATACTGGTGCACCAGCGCGCCGGCTCCCGAAATTATCGGGGAAGAGAAGCTGGTCCCCTGGGTGAACTGATAGGAACAGGACGCTCCCCCGGCGCCATTGGTGTCGGGCAGGATCAGGGCGGAGGCCACCCCTGAAGTCCGCGCAAAGGTATCACTCCCTGGTGCCATGATCTCTGGCTTCAAGGCCCCATCGAAGCGAGGCCCGATGCTGGAAAAGGTCACCCTGTCTTCAGCTTTCAGGACATCGTCACTGGCACCGACGGCAAGGATGTTCTTCGCCACTGACTGCGAGGTCATGGCGTTGGCAACGGCGCCATCGTTTCCTGCCGCCATGCACTGGAGCATGTTGAGGTGATCGAACCCCTTGGTGTCGTGAACGAGGGTCGTCTGGGTGTAGGTATTGTTGGCCTCGGCAAGACCTACAGAGTGATTGGTGGTGCAGACCCCGGCGTTCGCCATGTTGGTCAGGGTGGTCCCCATGTTGGTGGGGAATTCCCCGGCAAACTCCCATCGGAATGCATCGACACTGTCCATCACCGGCGTGAAGTAGAGCTGGGCTTCGTGGGCGATACCAGGCCCTAGGAGCCCCGAGAAATTGCTCGGTGTCCACGTCTCCCAGACGTCGACATCATGTTCCCAGAATTTGGTCGAATCGTTGCCGTAGAAGTCGGCGAGAGCCGCCCCGGCGACTCCACAGCCGTGCTCGTTGGCGGCGATGCCAAGGAGGGTCGCCCCGCCCAATTCATCGGCACGGGGAACCTTTAAACTCACCCCTCCGGTCCCGGTCACGGGCAGCAACAGTGTCGCCGTGACCGGGTCGGCGAAGCCGTAATTGCTGATCGCCAGGTCGGGAAATCCATTGGCGCAGCCGGTGGTGCCGACGTTGTTCCAGTCGAGAGAGGTGTCGACCACACCGATCAGCTGTCCCTGGCCTTGCAGGTTGTGAGTCAACCACAGGGGGAATGCCGATGCAGTCACGATCGGCGAGTTGGTGCCGTCGTCGACAGAGAGGGTTCGATTCTGCAGCTTGCCGCCGCCGGAGAGGTCATAGCGCCTGAGACCATCCCCCGTCTCTTGAATCATCCTGACGCCCTCGATCCGGGCCACCTCCATCACCTGGTGTGGAAGCGCCTCGACGATGATGTAGTGGACGTCATAGGTTTTCAGACCGGGGATGTAGACCTCGGTCACCACACGGATGCCTCGATCGACGAGAGCACCCTTGACGATGGTTGCGGAGTGCCCGGGGATCAGATCGACGTTGAGAAGGTATGTGGAACGGCCGACTCGTTCTGGCGATGTCAGTTGAGCCAGACCGATGAAGGGCGAAATCTTGTAGGCAGGATGGTACGGGCCGAGCCAGTCGACTTCGCCTGAGGCGAGAAGGTGATCGAGGACCTCCTGGGAGTCGACCCATGCAATCAATGCGCGGTTTGGAATGTACCAGCGAGCAAGATCGCGGCCGTCCGGTCCCCGAGTCCCCCCCGTCAGCAGATCGAGGTCTGCCTTGATTTCCGAATCGACCCCTTCGCGGAAATGAATGATCCAGTATCCACCGACGAATGTGCCGCCCAATCCTGAAGGGCTGCGAAGGTCTTCAGGAAACCTGGGCTCATTCCCGATGACAAACCGTGCGTTTCCTGCATAGATCACATCCTGCAGGTCCCTGCCGTCGTAACCAGCACCATCGAATGGAGGGAGCGTGCTGTAGGGATACCAGGCCCGGAAGTACCCGAGGTCATCCGTCCGATCTGTGGGGCCGCCGCTGAGGGCGACCTCAGGACCGCTGAAAACATCCGCCTCTGTCCCGGCTGGCGCCGGTTCGCTTCCTGGATCGGCGCTGAGATGGGCGACGAAGAATAATAGTGCGAGCAGCGACAGGCGCGTGAACCTGGATCTAGACATCGGGTGCCCTCCCGGAACCAGGGTCGGTGAACAGGCAGAGCCAGAAATACCGCTCGAATCGAGCGCCAGCCACCGAAATAAAGGCAGCCGGATTGGCACCTGTTCAGCACCCTTTCCCTCGAATTTGATATTCCCGTCATCGCGTGTTGACGGAAGTCTCCGAATCAGAATTAGTGAAAATCGATTTGAACCCACCCAAGTGTAGTTCCCAAAGGGAGATAATCCACTACACAGTTGGCCCAATCGTCCAGAACGTTCCGACTAGAACTGTCTAACATGTTCCTCTGCCTAGGGACTCCAGCCAAGGTGCTCCAGAACCGCCGAAACGAGGCGATCGAGGGCAGATCGGTCCTGGAGGAAGAACAGTGACGGCTCGATCAATTCCAGTTCTGCGAGCCTCCGCTCCCCCGATTCATCGAGGAAGGAGTCGACCCGGCCGTAGAGGAAAGTTCCGCTGACTTTCCCTATCACCCTTGTGGCGAAATCGACCTCTTCAGCGAGAGGATCCAGTCTCTCTGATATTCTTTCCACATCGCCACTGAATCTCTGCTTCTTGACGACGGCGTGGGTGAACTTTCCTGCGATCCATACCAGGGCCCTTTCTCCACCAGCAGCCATGAGCTCCAGAAAGGGCTGAATCAGGAGATCGCGCTCACTCAGGTGGAAATCGATGAAGCGCTGCGCTTCGATTCCGTCGTCCGCCTCGAACCGTCGCGTGAGATATGACCCTGCAGAAATCGCCGGCTTGATGACTACATCATCCCAACCAGTCTCCCGCCTGAGATCGTCGAAGGACACACGGTTGTTCCTGCGCAGCACTCTCGTTGGTATCACCGGGATCCCCGCCCTTTCGAGGTCAATCAGATAAGACTTGTGAAGGTTCCAGCGAACGATCTCGCAGGTGTTGAGGACGGAGGTGACGGCACCCGCGCGAGTGAGCCAGTTGAGAAATTCAGCAGGAGCCTTGTAGTAGTTCCAGCAGGAGCGCAGCAGAAGAAGGTCGTAACGGCCTGGATCCACGCCGGGGTCATCCCAGGGCACCATCTCTGCGACAGCACCGCGATCAGCGAATCCCGAGAGTTGCATCTCCTCGTCAGGATCGGGCTCCGGTGGCTTCAAGCAGGTGACCAGGCCGATTCGGGGCTCTGTCATCGCCGGCTCTCTCCGTTTTCTATCGGAGTGCTCTTTCCAGATCCTCCCACAGATCCTCGGTGTCCTCGATCCCCACAGCAATTCTCAGCAGGTGATCCTCGATTCCCATCTGTACCCTTTCGGCGGCTGGAATCGCCGCGTGAGATTGGGCAGAGGGACGCCCAATCAGGGTCTCGACTCCGCCTAGGCTCGGTGCGTTGACCGCTAAATTCAACCGCCTGAGGATTCTCTCGGCGATCTCGATTCCCCCAGCCGGCTCAAAACTGAAAACTCCTCCGCACCCTCTCAGCAGACGGCGGGCTCGCTCCTGGTCCGGGTGCCCTTCGATCAGAGGGTGGTGGACTCTCTCGACGCCCGGGTGCTCGACGAGCCGACGAGCAAGGGTTTCGGCACTGTGGTTCTGGTAATCGACCCGCAACGACAAGGTCCGCATGCCACGGTGCATCAGGAAACAGGCGTGCGGATCGAGACACCCCCCCAGATGGTCGAGAGTAAGGCCGATCTTGGCGATCAGATCATGGCTGGCGATGATGGCACCGGCGACGATGTCAGAGTGACCGTTGAGATACTTGGTGGCGCTGTGAATTTCGACGTCAAAACCGATCTCCAGGGGACGGAAGTTGATCGGCGAGGCAAAGGTGTTGTCGATCACGGTGAGGAGTTCATTCTCCCTGGCAAAACTCACAATCGCCTCGAGCTCGCAGACCTGGATCAGGGGATTGGTGATCGTCTCGACGTAGACGAGCCTCGTCTCGGGACGCATTTTCTCCCGCCAACTCTCGGGGCGATGGGCGTCGATCCTGTCCACGCCGATGCCGAGGGAGGGCGCATCGGAATCGAGGAATCCGTGAGTTCCACCGTACAGGCAATTCTGCGCGAGGATGTGGTCCCCGGAATTCAGCAGAGCGAGTAGGGTGGTCGAGATCGCAGCCATTCCCGAACTGGTGACGAGAGCCGCCTCACCTCCGCAGATCACCGACAGCTTCTGGTGCAGAATGTCGTGATTGGGGGTGTTGTTGAGACGGATGTATTTCAGGTCGTGATAGTTGCCCCCTCCAGAATCTTCGAATGTCGCGCTCTGGAAGATCGCGGGGACCACGGCGCCTTCCAGGCGAGGCCGGGGTTCACCCGCATGTACCAGTTGGGTCTGGATCGAGGGCATTTTCTGGAGTCCTTCCCTTACGGTCGATGATCGCTGGACCCCCGATCCTGACTGGGGCAGGAAGGGCTGTCCAGGGTTCCCACCCTCACTTCCCCCATCTCGACAGAGGCTGGCCCGGCCTTCGGGATCTTCGCCAGGGTGAGAACGCCGGTTCTGCTGATCTCCTCCAGCGCAACTCCCCAGGGCGTTGAAAAAATGGAAAAACAAGGAGGGTTACACGGAGGAAAAAACGGGGAGCAAGGATCCGAGAACTCTTTTCAGCGACTCCTGGCCGGGAGTCGTCGATCCGAGTTGCCTTCACCTTGCTTCCCGCCCATGAATCGAACCTGGATAGGCAAATAAGGCCTACCACAAGCCAACTCTAAATCTTGATAGCAAACCAATGGTGAGCCCTGGTGCCAAGATCGGCATGGCACCTTGGCCACAACGATCAAATCCCAGGGCCCATCCTGGATTGGATACTCTGATCAGTCTCGAACCGTGATCGGAACAGGACAGTTGACGATGAGTGACGGCTGCATTGGGCTGTTGAGGCGCAAACCACCGGGAGCTTCAGTCAGCAGGATGTCTCCGTCATCGACCAGATCGAACAAATCCCCGATCCTCTCGACGAAACCGTCGTCGTTGCCGGTCACAGCCTGGGCAAACGCGGTGGTATCCGCACCCTTGTGCTGAACCTGGAAGGGATCGAAATTACCTGGCGAGGCCGGATCAAAACCAGGAAGTCCCGAACCCGGCATCGGAACAGCACCTTCGCCAACGTTGCGATCAGAGATGAACATTTCCTCGACGCTGGTTCCGTTGGTGAAATAGGCAAAATAGATGACCCACATCGGACTGTATTTCTTGCTCTGACCGCCGGGATAATTCGCCAGACCCGGCTGGAAACGATTGGGGCCTCCGTCGCTCACCGGGACTCCGTTACCGAACTGGATAATCAATCCGGTGCCGAGGTCATCCTCGAATCGACCCAGGTTCGCCAGTTTCGGTGCGTGGGGAACCCCCATGAAACCTGCCGGCGGTGCCTTGCTCGCCTCGAAAACGGTGTAGTAGGGAATCTTACCCCGGGAAAAAGTGGCCTTGTGCAGCTTCATCGTCACGGTCTGTGCATCGAGATCGATGGCGAGTGCCTGCCCACCCTTGTAGCGCATGTTGGGGGTCTCCCCTTCACAATTTGCACCACCGGTGGGGCCACCACCGATGAAGAAGGGTGATGGTGGATTGTTTCGAATCAACGGATCACAGCCACCCAGATCGAGGACCAACGATTGCCCCTGCTCCGTCCCCCAGACGACCAGCGGCATGTTGGCGGTCACGACCTTGCCTCCGTCCCAGAGGAAGCGCTTCAGCGGCGAATAGAGGGGATTTCCCACCGGCGGCAAAACCGTGCCCTCGGAGGATAAACGTGAGGTGAGACCTGCGTCCTCGGGAAAGTGCCACACCCCCTCGTCGAAATACACCTCGTCGACCGCGCTGTCGGGAGCGTCCTCGAGAATCGACGAGCGATTTGCGCCGAACTCCTCACTGAACGAGCCGTCGGTGGCGTCGGAAATGACGAACCAGCACTCCGCCCCGGTGGCGTCGATCACCCCGCGGTGGAGCTCCTGGGTGACGCTGCCCCGATTGGGGGTAAGGCTCTCATTTCCCCCCAGGTCGAAGGAAATTACGCCCGATCCGTGGACCTCCACCCGAGGCTCCCCACCGGGGCTGGCGACGCTGAATTGTGAAACAATCAGCAGGAGTCCAACGATTGAAGAAAAGGCCAAAATTGCACTGACAACACCCCAACTCTGTTTCCTTGGCTTCTGAGTTACCACGCCGGGTACCAAGGTTTTCCTTTGAAAGCTAGTCTTGCTATTAGACATAACTCCCGCCTCCTTTCTTCAGCGCCGCCAACGTCGATTCTGCGTAGAAAGCGCCGATAACTGAATATCTGCTTATCCAGATGATCCATGTAATCCAGATTAGGCAGAACTGTCATAATCTGAACGAATAATAATATATGAAGGTTTGTTCGCAAGGACATCATTGATATGCAGGACGAGATAACCTGATTGTCTCAAACTATACTATTGACTATTATTACAATTTTGCTGTGTTTTTCATTAATGTCACTATTGTCTAAAATATCAGGTTAGACAGGAAAGAGCGGTTCGGTTTCGTTTTTCAAGGCCCTCGAGGGTAACTCTCAGGCGAAAACAGGGTGGCGGCCCCTGGCGTTCCTCGGCACTGGGCCGCAATCAGCGGGCGCCGTTGCGGACGATTCCAGCGCCTCTGAGGGTCACAAAGGGATGCGAGAAGAGGGAGGTCGGAGGGAGCGGCGGACGGGCTGGCGGCATTCCCAGAGGTAAAGGGGTCTCGGAAGTCGAGATCGGGTCGGGAATCGTTCCCCCGGGAGGCTGACGAGGGGCTGCCCATGGGATCACTCTCCCAGGGGCGCTGGGAAAGCACCCCACGGCCTCCCCACCCCTCCCATCAGCGCACCCCAGAGGCTATCTTGCTCCCCTTGCAATGGCCACCGGAGAGGGAATCGATATGGAGCCATGCGCCATCGACAGTGTCCTTTTCGATCTCGACGGCACCCTTGTCGACAGCGTCGAACTGATCCTCAACTCATACCAGCACGTCCATCGGGAGCACCTCCAGGATGTGGCGGTGGCAGGGGACCACTACCGCTCGAAACTGGGAGTCCCCCTTCTCCAGATCTACCAGGAACTGGTGGAAGATGAGGTTCGTGCCGCCCAACTTGTCGAGGCCTACAAGAAACACAACAGGACGCTGCACGACGGGATGGTGAGGTGCTATCCCGGGGTCAAACAGATGCTCCATCAGCTCGACGAGTCCGGGGTAGCATTGGCAATCGTCACCAGCAAGGGGCGGGAAGTTGCTCTCAGAGGACTGCGGATCTGCGAGATCGACCGCTTCTTTGCAACCATCGTTGCCCTCGAAAATGTCGAGCACCACAAGCCAGACCCTCAACCGGTAGAGCGGGCAGTCGAACTTCTCGGAACAACGGCAGAAAGAACTCTCTTCGTCGGTGATGCTCCCACTGATATCGCCGCGGGTCGGGCTGCTGGAGTTCTCACTGGGGCGGCGCTCTGGGGGCCCTTCCCTCGAGATTCGATGCAGCAGCACCCTCCCGACTTCTGGTTCGAGAGCCCCCTGGAAATTCCTGCCATCGTCGCCAGGAGTGCTATCGGGATCCGGGACTGAATACCTCTGCCAGTGAACGCTCGATCGCTCCAAGGAGCAGGTGGGCTTCCTCGACATCGAAGGCGAAGGGTCTAGAAAACAAACACAACTACTTACAAGGGGGACAATTACATGATTTGGCAAAGGAAAGTCAGGAGAGTCACACAGGCCAGTTTTCAAGAACAATGAGTCCTGAAAATGTACTTCTCTTCGACCCGATTCGGGGGTATCGAACACAATGAAATCTGCGAGGGAGAAGTCGAGGTCGCCGAATTTTTTCGCTCTACTTCCCGGCGATGATTTCAGAAAAACCTGTAATGGGTCGACCCCCCTGGGGATCGGGATGGCCGGCGGATCGTCGGCTTCTGATTGCAGAACAATTCGCTATTCATTTCTCCGGATTCTTGGGCACGTGCTCCGGGATTCGGAGACTTTTTTCGACTGAAAATCGAAGCAAGCTGGGTAATAAGACCGGTTTCTACCCTGTCTCTGAAATCCTCAATGGGTTCCCTCGAGTTGTGACGAGGGCACCTCCACTCCCTGGAACGGCAACTGGGATAGAATCTCTTCCTGGTGCTTCTGCGAGGCACGCTTGAGACGCTTCGGTTGGGAGTAGAACGCATCCTGACAGGAGATCTCGCTGATATCATCATTTAGAAGGTCGCGGCGGAGGAAGAACGCGTTGACCCCCATCGAGTCGCAGGCGACGAGGGCGTAACCCCGTGAGCGACCGAGTTCTTCGAGGGCAGCGAGGCTGGCTCCGTGGTGCCAACCACGGGGGTGGCGACGGTAAGGATCGTGGTCTGGATCGTAGGGGACACTCAACTTTTTCACCGGCCCCAGGGAAGCGTTGTACTCGATGACCACGATTCGGGGATCGATGGCGGTGATCGCATTCCATAGCCAGTAATCGTTGCCATCGATGTCGATTGCGAGAAGATCGACAATCCCTCTGAATCCGCAGCCAGCAAGCCAGCGATCGACGGTGTCGGGTTGAACCGCCTCACTCTCGACGGAGAGTCGGTCGAGCGGAACGCCCTGCTCGTCGTGAAAGAACCGTCGGGCCTTGAGGGCGTTTTCCCCGTCACGATCGGCGAGAAGACCACGCCAGCCGAAATGGACCACCAGGGTCGCCCCGATCGACTCCTCTCCCGATCCGCAACCGATCTCGACGAGGGAACGCGACTGGGCTCCAACAGAGGAGAGGATTTCGAGGAGCAGGCCGTCTTCACCGTTCTGGGAGTAGCAGCGCGCTTCCCTCCGGCGCATCCTGTCACTCTGAGCTGAGGGGGCCTCGATCCCTTCGTTGCCCCTGACCAGGAGACGGCCAATCTCCTCCTCGAGATGCCGCACCCGTCTGCGCAGAACGCGCATGTCGGGAGGCTCGATCGCCCTGCGGGGGGCGCGCAGAATCTCCTGGATGTATCCGCGCCAGCGGCGCCAACCGTACATGCCATTCCCCTTGCCAGATGATCAGGGGCCGATCGGCTCCTGAGTCAGTGGATCCCTCAATGGCAACTCGGTGACCTTGCCTCCAAAGAAATCCGACATCTTCGCACGACCTTCGAGGTCGCCGGGGGCGATCTCGCTCCACACTCCAACGATCACAATTGCCATCCTGGCAGGATCGAGGTGTTCTCGAGCAACCCGCTGGACATCCTCGGGAGTGATCACCTTCACTCGATCTCGGTAGGTTTTCCAGAACCCGGGAGCCCTCGGGTATCTCTCCTCGTTGACAAAGAGGTCACGAACGGTGTTCTTCGACTCGAAAATCCGGGGGAAAGTGCCGATGATGGAATTCTTCGCGATGTCGAGTTCTTCCTGGGTGACCGGCTCTTCACGGATGCGGGAGATCTCCTCGAGAATCAACTTCGATGCCAGCGCCACGGTGCGGCTCTTCGACTGCACGTAGGCACGGAACTCACCGGGATAGTGGACACCAGGAATCATCGCAGATCCCGCAGAGTAGGCGAGCCCCTCCTCGGTCCGGACCTTGTTGGTGATCCGGCTGGTGAAGCCGCCACCACCGAGGATCCGGTTCATCACCCGCAGAGTCGTGCCGTCGGGGTGATCCCGGACAACGCCGCGGGCACCGATGTAGATCGCGCCCTGGGGAATGTCCTTCTCGACGTGATAGACTCCCGGCTCGAATTCTGCCTCTGGTGCCGGTGGCGCGCTGCATCGATTCCCAGCAGCCCAACCGTCGAGGGCTTCTTCGAGCCTTGTCTTCATGGTATCGATCTCGAAATCGCCAGTGACGCCGATGACCACATTGCCGGGATTGAAAACCGTCTTGTGGAACCAGCGCAGGTCGGCGTCGGTGATTCCCTCGATCGATGCGAGCGTTTGCTCCCGGGCTTCTGCATGATCCCGACCGAAGATGAGCGCCTTCCATTCCCGATCGAGGATCTCATCGCCGGAATCGTTGCGCTGTTTCATTGCTTCGATGATTTCCGATTTGAGCAGATCGAAGCGATCTGTCTGAAAGCGTGGATCGCGGAGCATCTCGATGAACAGGGTGAAGGACTCCTCCAGATTCGAAGCGAGACAGTTGAGGCTTGCACCAGAACCATTCAGCCCGACAGACACACCAGCATTTGCCGCCAGGAAATCGAAGGCCTCGTCGAGGCTTTCGGCGTCACTGGAGGAACTTCCGCCACTTCGGATCAGGTCCCCCGCCAGCATCCCCAGCCCCTCCTTGCCGGTGGGATCGAGATAACTCCCGCCTGTGAAACGAAAAGAGAAATCGACGAGGGGCAATTCGTGGTCGGGGAGCAGGAAGACAACCACCCCATTATCGAGGAGATGACGGAAATCAGCAGAATTGGGTGGCTGGAACGTGAGTTCCTCGAAGACCAGTTCTTCCGGCCTGGATGGGATCGGTAGGTCGTCCGCCGTCACCACCGGAGAGAAGCAGAGGACCAGGAGGATCAGCAGTTTTTTCACTTCGAGGGCAGTCATTTAATTCTCCTCCTCTGCTGCGGAAAGCCTCTCTCGGGATTTCTCGATCATGAACTCGATGGCGATTTTGAAGTCAGGGGGTGCTTCAGCCACCTGAGATTCCATCTTTCTCACCATCTCCTCGACTTGCTCCAGCGGCATCTGCGGCAAGAAGGTCAGGTACTGGCGGACCATTGCGCGCGGTTCCGGAGCGAACCTCTCCAGCGGGTCGGTGGCTGCAACCCCTCCACCTGAGGCCTTTCGCCTGTAAATTCCGACGTTTCGATCGGAAGGATCGAAGTAGGAGCCTGCAACCCTCTGAATGTCCTCAGAGGTCACCTCGGTCAGTTGCCTTGCGAACTCGTTGATGTATTCCCAGTCTCCGAGGGCCTCGTAGTAACCAAGCTGTATCATCAGCGAAAAATTATCTGCGAGGCGACGATACGATGACGCCAGAACCTGGTTCTTGATCTTCTGGAGTTCCCGCTCTGACACTGGCTCTGACTGAATCTTTTCCAGTTCCCCGTACCACGCTTCTTCGAGTTTTTCCGGATCGACCCCCGCCTGGCACTCACCAGAGAACCCGACCGAACCAGCGTACTTGCGACTGTCGACGATGACCCTTGCAGAGGTGGCGAGGCGCTGTTCCTCGATGAGGCTCTTGCGCAATCTGCCAGTCACCCCGTTGAGGATCTCGGCCATCACCTCCAGGGCTGGCTCGTCACGGTGCCCGAAAGGAACCGCGTGGTAGCGAACCTCGACCTGAGGCGGACAGTCGCACTCGACGTTCATTCGTTTTTCGGCGAGTTGGGGCATTTCGAGGGTGACCACCCGAGGAGGCTCCTCGCCCCTTTCGAGGCGACCGAAGTAACGATCAATCAAAGAATACGCCTCATCGAAATCGAAATCTCCGACGATCACGCCAACGAGATTGTTCGGCGAGTAATAGGTTTCGAAGTAGTCCTGCGCCTGCTCCCGGGTGTAGGAGTTGAGGTCGGTGGTCCAGCCGATGACGGGCCAGGAGTAAGGCGAGGACTGCCAGAACATCGCATCGAACTGCTCCTGGTAGATCCCTGTCGGAGTCGATTCGGTGCGCATCCGCCGTTCCTCGTGAACGACATCGCGCTCCTGATAGAACTCCCGAAATACCGAGTCCTGGAGACGATCGGATTCCATCCACGCCCACAGTTCCAGTTTGTTGCTGGGAACATTGTTGATGTAGAAGGTCAAGTCGTGACTGGTGAATGCGTTCGTCCCCGAAGCGCCGAGGCGAGTGTAGATCTCGTCGAATTCGTTTTTTCGAATCACTTTCTTCTGCGACTCCTGGATCTCTCGCAACCTCGCACGCATGTCCGACATCTCCGGCGTGTCATTCGCCTGATCCCAGGGGTCGGCGATTTCACCCCTTTTCCAGCGTTCGTACTGCTGGTCCAGGTGCGTCGCACGCAATTTCGAGCGCACTGTTTCCTGCTCGCGGATGTACATCCCATCCCGATCGGCATCGCTGGTTCCGATCGTGGTGGTCCCCTTGAACATCATGTGCTCGAAGAAATGGCTGATCCCGGTGATCCCCGGGCGTTCATTGACGCTTCCCACCCTTGCAGCCCAGCCGACCGCGATGACATTGGGCTGGGTGTCCCGCG
This sequence comes from Planctomycetota bacterium, assembly GCA_015664425.1. Classification (GTDB taxonomy): domain Bacteria; phylum Planctomycetota; class UBA8108; order UBA1146; family UBA1146; genus DTRS01. The sequence continues at coordinate 12,794 of DQQH01000189.1, read as the reverse complement.
GCAGCAGCAGGAACTTCATCCCATTTTCCAGGGTGTAGACTTCCGGAGCGACTTGCTGGGCAGCGAGAGGCAAGGTCAGCCCGAGGAGCAGAAGAACGAGGGTACAGGATCGAAGCATCGCTGGTTTCCCTTCAGACATGGTGATCGAGAACTCTGGCGGGTTCTCCGGAGTACTCGCCGGTGGCAACCTGTCCCCCGAAAGAGGAGGGAGTTTCAGGCGAGTGCAGGATCCCAGGATGCCTGTCGACGGCCTCCTCGGCAAGGACTACTGGCCCCATCAAAATTACCCGATCTCCTCCCCATCCCTTGACTTGCAACCGCCCACCGCGAACATCGACCCCACCGATAGCACCCCTGTCGTTGACGACCCAGCGAGGGAAGAGGAGAGCGCCGGCGATGGCGAAGGAACTTGCGAGCACCTACGACCCTCAGAGGATCGAGAGCCCCGTCTATCGGCGCTGGCTCGAGAGTGGAGCCTTCGACGCAAACCCCGATGACAGGGATTCCCGCTATGTGATCATGATGCCCCTCCCCAACGTCACCGGCGCACTCCACATGGGGCATGCTCTCGACAACGTCATGCAGGACCTCCTCAGCCGCTGGCACCGGATGATGGGCGACAACACCCTGTGGATGCCTGGAACCGACCACGCCGGAATCGCCACCCAGGCAGTGGTCGAAAAACGTCTCTTCGAAGTGGAGGGGAAAACTCGCCACGACGTCGGGCGAGAGGGACTGGTCGAGCAAATCTGGGGGTGGAAAGACCAGTATCAGAAGAGAATCATTCTGCAGCAGCAGGCGATGGGTTGTTCCTGTGACTGGAAGCGCCAGCGCTTCACGATGGATGAGGTCTGCGCAAGGGCTGTCACCTGGACCTTCTTCAAGATGTTCGACGATGGCCTGATCTACCAGGGAAACCGGATGGTCAACTGGGACTGTCACCTTCAGACCGCGATCTCCGATGACGAAATCGAACACCGACCGGTCGATGGCCACTTCTGGCATCTGCGTTACCCGGTGATCGACCCCCAGCCCGGGGAGCCAGAGGCCGTTGTCGTCGCCACCACACGACCGGAAACGATGCTCGGGGACACCGCTGTCGCCTGCCATCCCGATCCGTCAGGTGCCCTCGAGGCGCGCATCACAGATGCGAAACAACGTCTCGAACGAGCGCCAGCGAAAAACAGAGATGACATCGAGGAGGAGATCGGGCGACTCGAGGATCGCCGCCAGAGCCATTTGCCGCTGCTGGAGAAACTCGCCAAGATGTCAAGAGATGGACGCAAGATCCAGCTTCCCATCGTCGACCGGGAGATCCCCCTCATCACCGACGAATGGGCCAGGCCAGAACTCGGTTCCGGCTGCGTCAAGATCACCCCAGGACACGACTCCAACGATTACGAGGTCTGGACTCGGCACTCTCTGGAGATCGAGGTGATCAACATCCTCGAGCCGGACGGAACCCTCAACGACAACGCCGGACCCTGTTCCGGTCTCGATCGATTCGAGGCACGCAAGGAGGTTGTCAGGCGATTCGAAGTTGCCGGCCTTCTCGACGAGATCGAAGATCGCAAGATCGAGGTCGGCCATTCCGCTCGATCGCAAACACCCATCGAACCCTATCTCTCTCTGCAGTGGTTCGTTGACATGGGTGATGTCGATGGGGGAGTGATCTGCGGTCGCGGCACCGATCTGGAATTCAATACCAGCGGCCTCGCTCAGGTGGCAATCGATGCCGCCTCGGGATGGAAATCGGCGACGGGGAGAACCCTCAGTTTCCATCCTGATCCCGAACGCTACAAGAAGACCCTCGTCAACTGGCTCGCCGAGAAACGAGACTGGTGCATCAGCCGACAATTGTGGTGGGGCCACCAGATCCCCATCTGGTCTGCCGACCTCGACGGGAAAGGGCTGACCCGTTTACTCGAGCGACTCCTCGCAACAGAACGTGACGACGTGCGTGTCCGTTTCGTCAACGGAGCCCAGAGCCTACCCCTGACCTGCCCCGACGATGCCCCTGGCGAGGGCGGCCGGGTCCTGGTTTGCTTGAGAGAACCAGCGGCGCAGGAAAAGGACTCCGCTCTGCTCGAAGACTGCGGCCTCGAGCGAGATCCCGACGTTCTCGACACCTGGTTCTCCAGCGCCCTCTGGCCTCACAGCACCCTCGGATGGCCCGACCCTGCAACCGCGACGGGTGAGGAGGGGCAGAGCCCCTTCCTCGTCGAGGGCTCCGATTGCCTCTCTTACTACTACCCCGGATCCTGCCTCGTCACCGGCCGTGACATCATCACCCTGTGGGTCGCGAGGATGGTGGTGATGGGTCTCTACAACGTTGGTGACCTGCCCTTCACCGACGTCTTTCTTCACGCCATCATCCTCGACGGCAAGGGCGAGCGGATGAGCAAGTCGAAGGGCAACGGGATCGACCCTGTCGACATCATCGAGCGCTACGGTACCGATGCGATGCGTTACGTGCTGTGCGAGATGCAGACAGGAACTCAGGATATCCGGCTTCCTGTTCAGGCGATCTCGCCATTCACCGGAAACACCATCGACCTGAGCAATGCAAAGCACGGACGCAGCGTTTTTACCTACATCTGCCCCGATACCGAAAAAGAATTCGATATCCTCGGGTCGATGGAGGACATCCCATCGGCGAAACTGGTCAGCGACCGCTTCGAGGTGGGAAGAAACTTCTGCAACAAACTGTGGAATGCCGTTCGGTTCGCCATGATGAACCTCGATGGCCACGATCTAGACGTGGACCGGTACGATCGGCTGAATCCTGAGGACCGCTGGATTCTGTCGCGTCTTTCTGCAGCCATCTCCGAGATCGATGGGCATCTCGGAAACTACAACCCCTCGGCGGCAATCGGCTGCGCGAGGGAACTCTTCTGGTCAGAACTATGTGACTGGTATCTAGAGGTGATCAAGCCGCGTCTTCACGGCAACGATCCGGAGGATGCCGCAACCGCCCGACAGGTTCTCGCGGTCGCCATCGATCACGTCTTGCGGCTGCTGCACCCCTTCGTACCTTTCATCACCGAGGAATTGTGGGCAAAACTCGCCCAGTTGGCGCCGGTGCGAGGCATCGACTGTGAACTCCCCGTCGAGGAAATGGTCTGTCTCTCCCGGTGGCCCGAGGCCCGCCAGCAGTGGCGCGACGAGGGGCTCGAACAGGCCTTCGCCACGGTTCAGGACGTGGTGCGCGGGGTGCGGGAAATCAGGGCACGCTATCAGCTGTCGCCACGGGACCCCCTCGAATTGCGGGTCCGTGCAAAAGGTACTGTCGTCGATGCACTGGAATCAATGGAAGATTTGGTTCTCCATATCGGCGGACTCTCCTCCATCGATGTCGGCCCAGCAGTCGAGAGGACTCCCGATTCCGCCGCCGTCGTCGTCGAAGATTTCGAGATCTTCGTTCCCGGTGTCGTCGATCTCCAGCAGGAGAAGGCTCGCCTCGAGACCCAAGCCCAGAAGATCGAGAAATTGATCGAGGGATCGCAGCGCAAGCTCGAGAACGAGAACTTCGTGACTCGCGCCAAACCTGAGGTTGTCGAGAAAGAGCGTCAGCAGGTTTCAGACCTCGAGGGTCAGCTGGCGATGTTGCAGCAGAACATTTCCGCTCTCGGCGAGCAGTAACAACGCTTCAACTGGAGATCTCCACTTCTGGCGCCCGGTGATTCAGGCGGTAGCTCTGGGCAGGTTCCGCTCCTCTCTGATCGACCACAGCACAGGCACCAGGAAAACGGTGAGTACCACCACAATCATCCCACCGAAGGACGGCAACGCCATCGGGACCATCACGTCACTCCCCTTGCCTGTCGATGTGATCACGGGCAAGAGGGCGATGATGGTCGTCGCCGAGGTCATCAAACAGGGGCGGATCCTCCTGATAGCGCCAGCGACAACGGCCTCCCGGACCTCCTGGGGAGAAGTCGGGTTCCTTTCCCGAACCGAACGATCGAGGAAGGTCGCCATCAGCACCCCGTCGTCGGTGGCGATGCCAAAGAGCGCCAGGAAACCGACCCAGACAGCGATCGACAGATGCACAGGATGGACCTGGAAGAGATCTGCAAGGTTGACCCCGAGGAGATCGAAGTCGAGGAATCCGGAGACTCCGAAGAGTCCCAGCAGGAGGAATCCACCGCTCCAGGCGACAAAGACCCCTGAAAAGACGAACAGCGTCGGCGCCAATGCCCTGAAACGCATCCAGATCAGAGCAAGGATCGCCAGCAAGCAGAGAGGCAGCACCAGCAACATCCGTTGCTGAGCATGGAGCTGGTTCTCCCACGTGCCAGCGAAGCGGTAGGTGACTCCTTCGGGCATCTGCAAGGCCCCACTCTGCTCGCTCGACTGGAGATACTCACGCGCTCGTTCCACGAAGTCGATCTCGGCGATCTGGGATTCCTTGTCGAAGGTGACGTAGGCGAGAAGACGGGCATTCTCGCTCTGGATCTTCGAGGGACCCGCGACGATCTGCAAGCGACTCAACTCTCTCAAGGGGACCTGGGCACCTGACGGTGTCGGCACCAGGACCTGACCGATCGCATCGAAATCGAGACGACGCTCGCGGGGGTAACGCACCCGAACCGCATACCTTTCCCTGCCGTCGATCACTCGGGTGACGGGGTCCCCCCCCACGGCGGCTTCGATGAGACGCCCCAGAAGGTCGACGGTCACTCCGTAGCGCGCCATTGCCCGCCGGTCGAGGTCGATCTCGAGGTAGGGTTTTCCGACGACACGATCGGCCCTCACCGTCGCTGGTTTGACACCGGGAACCTCACGCAACAACCTCTCGATATCGAGAGCAACCCTCTCGATCGATGCGAGATCATCGCCGTATACCTTCACTCCAAGAGGTGAGCGCATCCCCGTCTGGAGCATGATCAGGCGGGTTTCGATCGGCTGAAGAAGTGGAGCACCGGTCGCACCGGGGACACGGGCCGCTTCCTCTATGCGCGCCCAGATGTCGACCGGGGACCTGATGTCATCCCGCCACTGGCGGTAGGGACGCCCTTCTCCATCGGGGATCAGATCGCCTGCCGGGCTGCGGGCAAAGCTTCCATTCTCCTCATCCCAGCGAAAACGCAGCAGGTCACCGGACGGCCCGATCATGAATTCGGATTTGTAATGGATCACCGTCTCCATCATCGAGAGAGGTGCGGGGTCGAGGGCGCTCTCCACACGACCGATCTTGCCGACCACCCGAGAAACCTCGGGAACCGCAGCGATGGCTCGGTCCTGCTGCTGGAGCTGGTCGAGTGCCTCTCCTATCGAGGCATGGGGCAAGGTCGATGGCATGTAGAGAAACGCGCCTTCATCGAAGCGCGGCAGAAACTCCCTGCCGAGGCCCGGGAAGGAGCGAGAGAGGGATTGCCAGGGTCCAAACTCGTCGAGGGTGCGCTGTTCGACGCCGAGTGTCCTCGGGATCGAACCGAAAACGGTATTGAAGCCGAGCCAGACGGTCACTCCCATGACGACCACCAGAGTCACCCCACCGAGGAAGATACGGCGGTAGTCGAGGCAAGTGCGTAACATCCTCTCGTAGTATCGACCGAGAAGCATCAGGCACACCATCGGCGGAACGATGAGAATCAACGTCATCAGGGTGTTGGCAAGGAAACTCGCGACCGGGCCGAGAGGTTGCCAGTGCCCGGCGAGGAGGATGACAACGGTGAATCCGAGGGTGAGTGCGGGCAACCTGTCGGAGATGGACTTCAGCCGCGAGGGGAGCCAATCTGCGATTTCGGTCGAGAAGACACGGAAGATCGCAGAGAGCATCACCAGCGACCCCGCCAGCTTCTCACCGGCGATGAAGAGAACAACGACGACCACGATCGCGGAGAGAACCGCGACATGCCTGCGCGACCCCCTTGCCCTCGATCGAGCCAGCAGCAGCGCCAGAGCAGGAAGGACCGACAGGCCGATCAGAAGGGACGCCACCAGGGCGTAGGTTTTTGTCAGGGCCAGCGGGCGGAACATCTTCCCCTCCGCAGCCGTCAACGTGAGCACTGGCAGGAAGCTGATGACGGTGGTGAAAATCGAGGTGACAACAGGCCCTGCTACCTCGCTACAGGCTGCGCGAACCGACTGGACAGGACTCTCCCCTTCCCGTGCCTCCTTCAGGCGTCTCGCCACGCTCTCGGAGATCACGATCGCCACATCGACAAGAGTGCCGATGGCGATGGCGATTCCAGCAAGGGCGACAACGTTCGCCTGAACCCCGGTGACCTTCATCACCAGGAAAGACAGGAGCACAACGAGGGGAAGCGTTCCCGAGATGAGCAGGGAACTGGCCAGGTCACCAAGGAGCAGGACGACGACGAGGACAGTGACCAGCATCTGGCTCGTGAGAGCAGTCTTGAGGGTGTCCAGAGTCTCCCGGATCAGCACGCTGCGGTCATAGAAGGGCGTCAGGGTCACCTGGCTGGTGGTGCCATCCTCCAGCACTCGCTGTCCTAGTGATGGCGCGATCTCCTCTATGCGAGCTCGCACCCTGTTGATCGTTTCCAGAGGATCTTCACCATGGCGGACCACCACCACGCCACCGACGGTTTCGCTGCCAGCATCATCGAGGACTCCTCTCCTCGGCGCCGGCCCGAAGCTGACCTCGGCGACCTCCCCGATGGTGATCGAAACTCCCTCGATTGTCTTCAGGACCACCTCACGAAGATCGTCGAGACTCTCGATGCGTCCGAGCGCACGGACGACATACTCGACTTGATTGATCTCGATGGTCCGGGCACCGCTGTCGCGATTGGACAGTGAGATGGCACGCTGGACATCCTCTAGAGAAAGACCGTGGAGGCGGAGCAGTGACGGATCGACATCGACCTGGAGCTCCTTGACGAAACCACCGATGGAAGCGACCTCGCTCACCCCTTCGACCGCCATCAACGCGATCCGGACCTGGAAATCCTGGATCGAGCGCAACTCCTCGAGGTCCCACCCCCCCACCGGTTCCCCCGATTGGTCGAGGCCCTCGAGGGTGTACCAGAAGACCTGCCCCGTTCCGGTGGCATCGGGGCCGAGGGTCGGCAGCACTCCATCTGGAAGCAGGTCTTCAGGCAGGCTCGATATCTTTTCGAGGAGCCGAGCGCGAGACCAGTGGAAGTCGACGCCGTCGTGAAAGATCACATGGACGCTGGAAAACCCGAATGCGCTGGTTGCCCGAACAGTCCTCACCCCCGCAACACCAAGAAGCGCCGAGGAGAGGGGATAGGTGATCTGATCCTCGACATCCCGGGGCGATCTCCCCTGCCAGGGAGTGAAGATGATCTGCTGATTCTCTCCGTAGTCGGGGATGGCATCGGCAGGAACCGGATGGCGGGGAAGTGAGCCGAGGTCGAAATCAAAGGGGACGACGACGAGACCGCCGATGACGATGACAGCCGTCAACAGCAAGACCACCGGTGTGTTATCGAGTGAGATGGATACCAGGCGATCGACGAGGCCGGAGCCCCCTGGGGAGCTGGCCGGCTCCATCAGCGATTCTCCCGCCGGGAGTCGTTTTCATCCAGGGCGTTGCGCAGTTCAGCCAGATAGCGTTCGGGATCGGCCTTCGCTTTTGGAACGCATCCGCTGCAACAGAAGCGAACCTCGATTCCATCGATGAACTCGATTGCGGGTTCGCCCATCGATCCCAGTTCGAGACCCGTCACAACGCAATTATCTAGGGGATAATCATCGCTGACTGCCTCGGGTTCTCCCGCTCTCCTGAGGACATCGAGCAGTCCAGCACGGCCCTCCAGCTGCAGCGACCCATCGATTCTGAATGCTCCTCGGGCGACGACGCGTTCCCCTTCCTCCAGGCCATCGAGAACAACCCAGTTCCCTCCTGCCCTCGGTCCGAGTTCGATTTCCCTCAGTTGATACAACTCATCGCCCGAATCCAGTTCTTCGGCGATGTAGACCACCGCACGACGACCGGTGAGAAGCGGTGCCGTCGATGGGATCAACAACGGGTCGAGATTCCCCACTGACTCTTCAGGGGTGAACGCCCTGGCAGGAATGAGTCTCATCTTACAACGAGGGCAATCGGCCCCGACAAGTCCACGCACCTCCGGATGCATCGAGCAGGTAAAGACATCTCCCAAGTCTGGAGCCCTGATTCCTCCATCGGCTGAAAGAGTCACCAGGATCTTGCCTTCGACGAGAAGGCCGGGACGGAGGACACCGGAGGGATTATCGATCCCGATCCTGACCCCGGCAGTCCTTGTCTTCTCATCGAGATCCCAGTCGACCAGTTCGATCGTGCCGTGAACCTCCTTGCCCGGCAGTGCAGGAATCGTGATCACGACATGCTGGCCGTACCGTAGTTTTCCGATATCGGCCTCGAACGCGTCGAGCATCACCCAGACTCGATCGAGGTTTGCGATGGTGTAGATGGGGTCGCCGACCTTCACGTATTCACCTTCGCGGCGGTACTTTTCGATGACCACACCGGAGATGGGGGCGTTGATGGTCGCTGTCAATCGACCCTTCCTTGTCCCCTTCTCTCGGGCATCACCAATCCCACTTCCGAGAGCAGTGGTCTCGATCTCATCGATTTGACCGGGGGAGAGGCCGAAGATCTGGAGTTTCTCCCTGGCGGCTTCGATGTTCGCCGCCGTGTAACCGCGAATCTGGGCAGAGCCGTTATTGGCGATCTCCCTGGCTGTCACGATGGCCTGAACGAGTTCTTTTCGAGCGGCGACCAGTTCGGGGCTGTACAGATCGACGAGATGCTCCCCTTCGTGGATCCGCACCCCGGAAGCATCGACATGCAGTTTCTCGAGCCTCCCTGCTGACCAGGCGGTCAGGGTTCTCACCCGCGTTTCGTCGTAAGTAATCCGGCCGCTGAGGTTGATCTCGACCTCGGCCGGGCCTCGAATCACCTCGACTGTCCTGACTCTGGCGAGCCGTCGCGCTCTCTCGCTCAGGCGCAACCCGTCCCCAGTACTCGATGCCGCCTTCATCGGTATCAGTTCCATGGAGCAGAGGGGACAGATGCCAGTTTCGAGAAGGCGGACCGAAGGATGCATCGAACAGGTCCATAAAACCGCTGTCTCCTCCGTCGCCTGGGGGTCATCGGACCGGGAAGTGCAGCCGGCGGTGACCAGCAGGAGGACCCCTAGCGCCAGGAGCAGCGGAGGAACTGCACCCCCATGAAACGAGGATGGGGGGAATCTCACTGCGTTCCCCTTGCAATCTCATCGCCGAGGCCAAGGAGCTCCCACAGCGCCGCTCGTGCGCGCGCCATATCAGAGCGGGCACGGGCGAGTCCTAGGCGGTACTCGAGCAGCAGGCGTTGGGCCTCGCTGATCACCTGAAATTCGACAGAGCCGCCGCTGTACGCCACCAGACAGGTATTCAACGCCTCCTCTCCCTTGGGCAGGAGGATCTCGAGTAGCAGGCCCTCGCGGCGTTGGGCATCCCTCAGCATCGAACCCATCTCGGCGACTTCTCGTTCAAGTTCCCTGCGAACCACCTCTCTCCGCGCGCGAGCTGCGGAGAGGCGCGCTTCTGCCTCCCTCTCTGTCGCCTGGATGCGACCCTGACCGAAGGGCAGTTCGATGCCGATGGTGATCAACCATGGATCCTCGCCGCTCCCGGCCCTGCCGATCACCGGTGAAGCTCCAGTGATGATCGTCTCGGCCCCGATCACCAGATCGGGGTAATTGCCGCGCTTCGCCTCGGTCAACCTGGCGCTTGCGGCATCGACCTCTCCACTCGCTGCTTTCAGCCGGGGATGGCCGAGGGCCGTCGGACGCGTCGGCAATCGGCTCGAGACGTCAGCACCTTCCCCCGAGGGGGACCGGGGCACCGGCAGCAGGGACCCCGCAGGACGGTCGAGCATCTCGTTGACGACCGCCACGTGTCGAGTCCTCTTCTCCTCCAGTCCCTCGAGATGGTCCTCCAGGGTGGCGAGTTCTGACTGCAACCTGATGAGGTCGGCATGGTTGGCAATCCCAGTGGAAAGACGCTGACGGACCACTCCCTCGAGACCTCGAACGATCTCGATGGAATCCGCCATCGACTCGAGCGCCTCCGCCAGGTAGTAAAGTTCCGCCCACTCCTCGCGCAGCCTGCGGATCATCTTCCTGGTGGCAGAGTCCGCTCTTGCGACCGCGGCGATTCCTTCGGCGCGAGCCCTGTCCTGCCGGGCATACCAGCGACCGGGTTCCGGGATGCGCCAGTCGAAGCCGATTTTTCGCTCCTGGGGTCCAGTCCGGGTTTGCACCGCCTCGATCGCTTCTGCGTAACGAAGTCTTGGATCGGGGAGGGAAGAAGCCTGGGCTTCGCGGGCGAGTTGACCGCGCTCGTCGTGGCGAAGAGCACGCAGGGCCGGGTTCGAACGCACAAGGTGATCCTCGAGATCGGCGAGACTCGAACCCGCACCGATGCCATCGGAGTCACGGGAGGGAATGGCGGCGGCGGGGCGAGCTTGCGTCGGCGCTGGCTGCTCGATCTCCAGCACGGGCGCCTCCGATGCGCACCCCGTAGTGAGGGCCAGGAGGCCGATCTGAACTGGTCTCGCGATCCACGACATCGTGGACTCCCCTCTGCTCCCCCTCCGGCCGACGGGCCGAACGAGGGAATGGTAGCGCAGGAACGATTCGATTTCCGCAGTGAACCCGGCAATACCGCCATAACGGAGACACCCCACCGGTCGTTCCAGAAATCTGCTCGCCAGGATGGCAACCTGAAGGGGGAAGAGATGGGACCGGAAGATTTCCCCTGGAGGGTGGCGTGAGGCCCCCTGATCGGTTGGGATGGGCCTCTCGTGGTGGTCCTGATCGTGGTGGACCGAGACTGGAAGCATGGATCCGGAGGTTTGTGGTGACCGAGCAGGCCAATCAACCGGTCCGGGTCGTAATCAGCGGCGGACCGAGAGCCGGGAAAACTACCATCGCCCGGACCATCTCCAGGGACTACTCCGAGCGCATCGCGGTGCTCCCAGAGACAGCGACAATGCTCTTTCAGGGCGGTTTCCCGCGCCCACAGGAGGAGAATGGCCAGCTGGCGGTCCAGCGGGCGATCTTCTCGGTCCAGCGGCAGGTGGAACAGATCACCCACCTCAACGCACCGGAAAAGATCCAGTTGTGCGACCGATCGACCCTCGATGGGGGCTCCTACTGGCCGGGAGGGCTGGCTGCATTCCTGAACGGCGTCGGGACCACTCTCGAGGAGGAATACGCTCGATACAGCCGGGTCATCCTTTTGAAGTCCTCTGCATGGCTCCCCGGCGAATACACGACATCGGGCTCGTTGCGCACAGAGAGCCCGCAGCGGGCCCGGGAACTCGACGAGGAACTGGAGAGGATCTACGAGGGGCACCCCGACCTGATCAAGATCCCGGCCTATGCCGATTTCTCCGTCAAGGTCCAGATGGTGGTCGACCACCTCGAAGAGGTCCTCGATCGCCAGAAATTCCAGGTCGAGACGTAGCGTCTCCGTCTGTCCACCATCCAGGCACGGAGGTATCGTGAAGCGCGCGGGCGCTCACCAGGGTAATGCCCTTCGCCTGGGAAAACTGGGTGTGGAGAAAAAATCAGTGACCCGAATCACGCGCCGTCGTCCCCTGACCGAGAAAGAACTCCGCTGGGAGATCACCTATCCGCAACTCGAGAAGGCGGGGAGTTGGGAAAAGGTTTTCGGGAGAGATGGCGACCTGTTCCTCGAAGTCGGGCTCGGCAAAGACACCCACCTGATCGAACAGGCCCGTTTTGCTCCCGATGCTCTCTTCGTCGGCCTCGAATACAGCCGCAAGAAGATGGAGAAGCTCCTCTTCAAGATCTCCGCCAGTGGAGGCCAGGACAATCTCAGGATCGTCCACGCCGACGCCTTCCGCACCATCGACCCTGCTTTCCCCGATGGAAGTCTTGCCGGCGCATTCATCCTCTTTCCCGATCCCTGGCCGAAGGCGAGACACGCCCGCAGGCGCCTGCTGCAACCGAAATTCCTGGCTCTGCTGGCGAACAAGTTGCGTGCGGGGGGCCGCCTCGAGATCAGAACCGACGATCCCGATTACGCCATCGAAGCGAGTGAAGCACTCGAGAGTGCCGGAGGACTGAGACGACTCACCGGAGACCTCCCCTACTTCGAGGAGCCGATCGATTCCGGGGCTCACCTACCGACCCTCTTCGAGAAAAAGTTCGCCCGGCTAGGGAAAAGGATTCACTACTTCTATCTCGAGAAATCTGTCACCAGCGATGTCGGATCGATCTGAAACTGACACTCTCGGGCGAAAGCTCGCCGAACTTCCCGCCGATCCCGGGGTCTATATTTTCTTCGACGCCACCGAGCGAGTCATCTATGTCGGCAAGGCGGTCAACCTTCGCTCCCGGGTGCGCAGCTATTTCCAGCCCGGGGCAAACGATGGACGCTCCCTCTTCAGGCTGATCGTCGATGGAACTGCCGATCTCGAGTGCATCGTCTGCAGCAATGAACTCGAAGCAATGTTGCTCGAGAACAATCTCATCAAGAAACACAGACCTCGCTACAACCTCCGACTGAGGGACGACAAGACCTACCTCTCCCTGCGCGTGACGACCGGCGAGCGCTGGCCTCGAGTCCAGACGATCCGTCACTGGAAAGCGGATGGGCACACCTACTTCGGTCCCTATGCTTCCGCCGGTGCAGTGTACGAGTTGTTGCGCGTGGTCAAGAAGTACATCCCCCTGAGATCCTGCTCCAACGCCTACTTCGAGAGCCGCAGCAGGCCCTGTATCGAGTACGAGATCGGGCGCTGCACCGCGCCTTGCGTCGGTCTCGATGATGAAGCCAGCTACCAGCAACTGGTCGATCAG
>DQQH01000267.1 GCA_015664425.1 Planctomycetota bacterium | reverse complement strand
GATCTTGTCATGGCGGCTTCCTGTTCGATTCGTATCGCCTTCTCCGATGCAGGATTTCCAGCCGACAGCGAGGAACAGATCTATGTCGACCTCCACCGCTTCGGCAAGAAAAAGGCAACGCCTGGGTTTATTCCTTACGACTACATCGGCTGGTCTCAGGTGATACCTGGTGAAGTGTTTCAGTTCGGCCCCCTGGAAGCCGGCAATTACGAGGTTGGCTATCAATCGCGCAGGGAAGGGGATCGAGAGGGATTTTTCGGCTGTTTCGTTGTGGAGCAGCTGACAGCGGGGGAGGTGCGGGATCTGGGAGTGGTCGATTCTCTTGGCGGGAGATCGGTCGATGTGTGCGTGATCAACGATGAAACTAACGAGCCAATGGCGGGGGTGAAGGTCAAGATCAAAGGGGTCAGCAAATCGACCCTCATCGCTCCAGCGGTCGATCTCTTCACCGATGAGGGCGGTTGTGCGACGGTGTTCGAACGGCTTTCATTCGAAAAGGGTCATCACTTTCGAATTCAACTGGATGCGCCAGCTGGCACACGCAGTGTCGGACCGCCCTCCGTTCAGTACAACAATGGTGATCTCACTCGGCATGAGTTCCGCCTCGAACCCTGGGTCATCAGAAAACGGACCATCGAGATCGTGGGCCCCCCCGATATCCACGATCCTGAGTTCCTGGAAACCCTCGAAAATAACCGGCATCTCCCGGGCAGCATTGTCTCGGTAAGTTCCTTCGGTCTCACTCGAGACGGCTGGTTGCATCGAGGGGGCCCGGGGCTGCGATTTCCCGGCCCAGCGAGTATTCCCTGGGAGGACAGCAGTCACGATTGGATCGACACCCTGATTGTGGCCCTTGGACTTCCTTCCAAGGGTCATTACTGGGGTGTTACACGATTCGATCGCGAGGCTGAGCGGCTCCGAATCGATTTGAAGAAAGCAGGACGACTCGTTGGCAAGGTCGTAGAGAGGGACGGCAGTCCCATTCGACGTGCTGGCTACAGGATCCTGAATCATTCCGACGGGCTTGAGATGATGGAAAAACTCAATGCAGGTATCGATGTCGAGGGGATTTATGAGGAGTTTGAGAACCGTTCAGAGTTGAACATCGGGGGAACATTTCGACAGGGAAATCTTGACCTCACTTTTGTTCCTCCGGTCGGGCACCTCGATCTCTGGATCCGATACAATACCGAGAAATCTGGCGACGGAGTTGTCAGTTACCAGTACATCCACGCCGGCACCTTCCGCGACCTGGGCTCGAGAACCCTCGACCTGGGCACCATCGTGGTCGGGGAGTGAGTGCCCCAGAGAGTGACAGGAGGACGCCATCGACAAGGGTAAACTTACGCTGACGCTACTTCTGTTCGCTCTGGGCGTGGCGCTTCTTCTGTGGTGGATGGACGGTGGGCCCGCGGGTGACGTCGCGGTATCCCCTGAGGAACCGGTTGCCGATGGCGTCGTCGCCGAGGGCAGGGAGGCGCCGGGGTTGCCCGGGGCGGTCCAGCCGCCAGTGGCGATCCCCCTCTTCTGCTTCAAAGAGGTCTCCCAAAATCATCCCTGGACCGGCCCAGTGCAGGGGATCCTTCTCAGCTCCGTCGAAGAAAAACGCCCGCACTTTGAACTCGATCCCAATTTGCCGACGTTGCAGCCCGACGAAAACGGCTGCGTCTATGCTGCCGATCTCGAGAGCGCGCTGGCAGGCAGCGATCTTGCCGCCGCTGCTGTCTCTGAGTTTCTCTTTCTGCCGGTGGGGGCGTTTCCGACCCCTTGCCCGGCGCCTCCGGCCCCCCCGATGATGACCCGCGAAGTGCCGGTGGTGCCCTATGCCCGTGTTTCGGGCAGAGTCGTCGACGATCGAGGGATCCCCCTTCGAGAAGCCGAGGTGACACTCGCCACCCGCTGGCAAATGGTGAGGGCCCTGCTCGAACAGAACGACTGGCCCGGAATGGTTCCCCCACCGATCCCACTGGTCACCGATGCCAACGGCAGATTCGAGGCGGCAGGTCTGTTCCCCGGCGATTTTACCTTGGCCCAGGTTCGCCATGCAGAGTCCCTCGATCTGGATCAGGCCTTGAACCTGGTTGCCGGAGACAACGAAGTTGAACTGGTGGTTCGGTCCGGCTCCTGGATTCGCATCGGTATCTCCGCAGCGGGTTTTCCTGAGGGGACGGATGAGTTGGTGTGGGTTGCCCTCCATCACCACACGCCGGGTCCTCCTGGAGTCAGATATGGATTTGTTCCCGCGCAACCGGTCGGCTGGACTCTGATTCCGCCGGGGGGTGATTTCCTCTTCGGCCCCCTCGAAGCGGGGCACTACGATGTCGGGTACCACTCCCGCGCAAAGGATGTTTCCTCGGGCTATCTCGGCCACTTTCGGGTGCTGGATCTTGGCCCCGGAGAAACCAGGAATCTGGGAATCATCGATACTCAGGGTGCCAGGCGAGTCGACGTGTGTGTGGTCGATGACGAGACCTCCAAACCGGTGGCGGGAGTCCCGGTCAGGATCTGGGGCGACACTCCCTGGTCCTCGCTCAGCCCGAGAATCCATCTGCTGACCGACGAGGAAGGCTGCGTGAGTGTCCTCTCCAGAACGCAGTTCTTCAGGATCCATCTCACTGGCACTCCAGCGGACACCCGGATTGTGGGACCTCCCTATAACTATGCCAATCGAGGGAAACTGGACTACCAT
>DQQH01000141.1 GCA_015664425.1 Planctomycetota bacterium | reverse complement strand
TGTCGGCGCTGCCGCCGACGCGGCGGGCGGCAAAGCAATGGCCGAACTCGTGCAGAAGCACCGCGAAAAAGAGAAATCCGAGGTAGATGAGGACGTTCGACGTTCCCCCGAAGCGGTCCCTTCGAAGCAGTTCGAAGGCTGCCCACAGCAAGAAGATCCAGTGCAGGCGGATCTCGATGCCCCAGATCCGTCCCACCTTGAGGGACCAGCCGGCCAAGCCCATCTTCGCGCCCGTCTATCCGAACCGGATCCCCTGGGCGAGAGGCAGTTCTCCCGAACCGTTGACGGTGCAGGTCTGCCGTCTCATGTAGGCCTTCCACGAGTCCGACCCGGACTCGCGGCCTCCACCCGTATCCTTCTCGCCGCCGAAGGCACCGCCGATCTCGGCACCGCTGGTGCCGATGTTGACGTTGGCGATGCCGCAATCGGACCCCGCCGGGGAGAGGAATTGCTCCGACTCCCTGACATCCGTGGTGAAGATGGCACTCGACAGCCCCTGAGGGACCTCGTTGTGCCATTCGATCACCTCGTCGAGGTCACGGTACCTGATGAGGTAGAGAATCGGAGCAAAGGTTTCGTCGTGGACGATCGGCATGTCGTGGCGTGCGCGGACGAGAGTCGGCTCGACGTAGTGACCGCCCGCCGGTACTCCCTCACGGTGGCGGCCGCCGCCGATGAGGATCTCGCCACCCTGTTCCTTGATCTTCTCGACCGCAGCGAGCATCTCATCGACCGCGCCCTCGTTGATCAACGGGCCCATCAAAGTCGAGGGGTCGAGAGGGTCGCCGATGGCCACCTGGCGATAGGCCTCGACGAGCCGCTTCTCCATCTCATCGGCGATCCCCTCGTGGAGAAAAAGGCGCCGGGTGCTGGTACAGCGCTGACCGGCGGTCCCGACCGCACCGAAGAGAACCCCCCGAAGAGCGAGATCGAGATCGGCGCTCTCGGTGACGATGATGGCGTTGTTTCCCCCCAGTTCGAGGAGCGAGCGCCCGAGGCGCTTTCCGACCACCTCCGCCACCCTCCTGCCCAATCGGCAGGATCCGGTGGCGCTGACGAGGGGAATCCGACGGTCGGCGAGAAGCGCCTCCCCCACCGGATCGGGGTGGCCGACAACCAGGTTGAAGATGGGAGGGGCACCGTTGGCTTCGATGACCGGCTGGACGATCTTCTGAACCGCAACCGCGCACAGCGGAGTCGGGGAAGCGGGCTTCCACAGCACCGAGTCGCCACACACCGCTGCCACCAGAGCATTCCACGACCACACCGCCACCGGGAAATTGAAGGCCGAGATGCAGCCGACGACACCGAGGGGTTGCCACTGTTCGAACATCCGGTGCCCCGGTCTCTCCGACTGGATGGTGAGGCCGTAGAGCTGGCGCGAGAGCCCGACGGAGAAATCGGCGATGTCGATCATCTCCTGAACTTCTCCGACGCCTTCGGCAACGATTTTTCCCGTCTCGAGAGCAACCAGGGCACCGAGGGCTTCTCGCTTCTCGCGCAGGGCGTCACCGATCTGACGCACCACCTCTCCGCGCCGCGGTGCTGGCCAGTTTCGCCACTCACCGAAGGCCGCCCGAGAGACCTCGATGGCAACCTCGTAATCTTCGATCGAGGAGGCGGCAACCCGACCGATCAACTCCCCATCGTGGGGGGAGCAGCTGTCGATCCAGTTGCCGGAAGGCTGGCGCCACTCACCGGCGAATGCGCCGGGATTCTCTCTCGATATACCCAGTACATTCAGGAATTCCTCTTGTAACACCCTCGAACCTCCTCGACCTCGATGGGGCGGTCAAGATATCGGCGGGATGGCCTCGGGTCGAGGGATACTGTCGATTCGGTGTGGAGTCTCAAGTCCTTCCCAGCAAAGAACTTCGCTCCAGGAAACAAAGAAACTCCTGGGCCCGGGAGGCTCCACCCCCGGTTGGGCTCGCCGTGGCAACCCTTGACCAGCACGTCACAAAGGATAAAAATGAGTTCTTGGGCTGTAAATTGTGCCTCACCTGAATCGAGCATGCCCTCCTCCTGGGTGACCCGGCGGCTTGTCTGGCGGTTGGAGTTGAGGGTTTTATCGAGGTTCTGGTGGGCCGCCTGACCGGTTGAGTTCCACTGAGGTTCTCTTCCCCTGCCGCCGGCGTGCCGGGGGTTTGGCGGGGGGAATTGCAGGGGCGATTCGCGGTGAGTAAACGGTGTTAATTGAAAAAATGAACGAGCTTTCTTCAAGAAATATCGGGAGGGGTTTCAGGCCGAGTTAGGGAGAATCGGCCATCGCCTCCGGACTTTTTTTTGCAGGTTTTTCAACTTCCGGAACCTTTCGCCTTCCGGGAACCGATGAGAGGCAGTTGATGCTGAACAAGATTTCCA
>DQQH01000171.1 GCA_015664425.1 Planctomycetota bacterium | reverse complement strand
TGCTTCTTCATCGAGATGGAGAGGGAGACGGGTCGGTCCGCCCTGGCGATTGCCCGGGCCTATCTGATTGCAGGCGACCTGCTCGGTGCGGAGGGTCTCTACGAGAAGGTGGTCGAGCCGGGAGCATTTTCCAATGTCTCGGGGATCTACAAGGCGCTTCTCAGAATCAGCGTTTCTATCAGGCGTTCGGTCGCCTGGCTTCTCGGCGGCCATGGCAATGAACGTGTCGAAAAGATCGAGAAGTTCCTGCAGGAGCGACCAGAGGCGCTCGAGGAGTACGCCCGCTGCCTCCCGGACGTGCTCAACGGTCCGGAAAAGCGCCGCTATTCGAGCGTGGAGGAGCAATTCATGGTTGCCGGGTGCGACCATGACGTGGCTCAGAGCCTCGCTCGTTTCGACTATCTGGCTGCAGGGGTCAGGATCCTCGACATCAGTAATAGCTCAGGGATCCCCGTCATCGAAGTTGCCCGCCTCTACTATCGCCTTGGTCGCAAGAGTTACATCCACCCCTTCGTCAGACGTTGTGATGAGACGGTTCTCGCCGGGCGTTGGGATTCCCTGTCGATGGGAATTCTGCGCAACACCATTCTCGATGGCTTGTGGGCGCTGGTCACCCGCATCTGTGACGAGGTCGAAGATGCCTCCCGGAAGAGATGGGCGGAGAAGGCGATCAACGAGTTGAGGGAAAAGGAAGAGTTCCAGAGCATCGAACGCGAGGTTCGAACGCTCGCATCGGAGGAGATCACCATCGCCTCGTTGCAGGTGCTCAGCGTCCGCTTCGAGAGGTTCCTGCGCTAGCGGAGAGTAAAGTGGGTTGCGCGCTCCCGGTCGGTGAAACGGGTCTTCCTGCTAACACCCTGGTTGACGACCTTCTGGTGGGGGGGACCCAACGGCTGGTACACGCCGAGGGCGAGGGGGAGCACTAGGTGCTCGCCGAGAGGTAAATCAGGTAGAAGACGTATCCAAGACAGAAGAAGACGCCTAAAACCCTGTGGTTGATCCTGCCCGAGATGAGGACCAGCATGGCGAGCGTTGCCACGGCATGGATCGCCAGGTTGATGTGCCACTCTTCCAGCGGAAAAGGGATCGGGCTGATCAACGCCGCGCTGCCGAAGATCGCCAGCAGGTTGAAGAGGTTGGAGCCGACGATGTTCCCCAGAGCGAGGCCGGCAACCCCGTGGCGCAACGAGGCGATCGTAGCGAAAAGTTCGGGTGCGCCGGTGCCAGCAGCGACGATGGTGAGCCCGATCACTCCTTCCTCCACGCCAAGAGCGGCGACGATCACCAGCGCGCCGTCGACGAGCAGTGTGCCGCCGTACCACAACCCCGCCGATCCGATGACGAGAAGGAGTAAGGTTGGGGCGAGAGATTGGTAGGGGGGCTGTTCTCCGATCTCCTTCTCGATCTGAGTAGCAACCTCCCTTTCGCTTTTTCTTCTGCTCCATGACAGGGTCTGACGCAGAATGATCACCAGGGAGACGAGCAGCACCGCCCCCAGCCACCTTGGAATTTCCTCCGTGGCACCGGTTTCTACCTGCAGGAAAAGAAAACCGGGGAGGAGCAGGGTTGCTGCCAGCAGCACCGGGAGCTGGAAGCGGCGGATCATCGGCGAACTGGGCAGGGGGATTATCAGCGAGCCGATGCCGAGAACGGCGGCGATGTTGAAAATGTTCGAACCGAGGATGTTACCGATGACGAGGTCGGTGCTGCCCGTCTGCTGGGCGATCAGACTGACCACCAGTTCAGGCAGGGAGGTGGCGGCGGCGACCACAGTCAAACCGATGGTGACCGGCCCCAGCTGAAACCTGGTCGCCAGGGCGATGGAGGCCTTGACCAGGAATTCGCCGCCGATGAAGAGGAGTGCGATCCCACCGAGGACGAGAGCGGCGCCATCGAGGGAGCTGGCGGCGAGCAGTCCCACTCCCGACTCGAGCATCAGGCAGCCTCCTGCCATCAGAAGGGGGAGAAGAGGATGCTGAAGAAGGCGCTGATCGGTTCCTGTTCGCGCACGTCCTCGGTGGAGTCACGCACCAGGGTCAGGGTGTCGCGCGCCTCCTGGTAGAGATCGGTGCTGTAGATGATGTTGTGGAGGCTGCCGGGTCCCTCCTGGATTCGCGCGGTGATCATTCCCGAGTCGGTGATTGCCT
>DQQH01000104.1 GCA_015664425.1 Planctomycetota bacterium | reverse complement strand
TGGCCGGATATGTCGGCCGCTACAAGGTGTCGAGTGGCGGGTCCACCATGACGATTCAGACGCACGAGGGCGTGCTCACCGCCGAACTGTACGGGCAGCAGATGAACCTGATCGCGGAATCCGCAGCGCGATTTCGCGTACTGGAGGACGAATCAACCGTCACATTTTTTACCGCGGCTACCGGCCGTAAGGGGCTCTGGACCAGACAGAGTATCTGGGGGAAGCTTCCCGAGACAACGGGGGACAGCGTGGGCGAGGAACCTGAGGACCACTCGGCCTTGGAAGCTGGTTCAGCGGGGGACTTCCTGATTTTTCGCAATTCGCCGTCGTGGGGGCGTTCGACGGATTTCGCGGACGTTGTGGGCGAACTCGGCTGCAAATACGAGAAGCGAGAATCCAGCGCGATGGCGGATGTCGATTTTTCGCCCTACGGAGTGATCATCATTCCGGGTGGACAGCCCAAGGATTTCTACAACGACTACATCAGCAATGCCGCGCGGTTCGACGACTATGTGGCGAGCGGAGGCACATTGGTGCTCGAGTTGAACTGGGCGCAAGTCACGCCGATCATGCTTCCGCGCGGCGTCACCATGGCGACTCACGGCGCCCTCGAAAACACGATCCTTGCACCCGACCATCCGATCTTCCTTCCTCTTTCGGGCAAGCGTCTGATTCAGGCGCACTGGGCGAGCTCCGGTTATCTCCAGGACATCCCGAGCGACGCGCTCATCCTCGCAGTCGAGTCCAGCGGCGAAGAGACGTTTGTGGACCGGCCTACGTTCATCGAATACTCCCACGGCGAGGGCCGGGTGATCGCAGCCTGCCAGTGTTTTCACGATCGGGACGATTCGGGGCGCGGTCCATTGATGGAATCGGTCATCAGCTATGCCCTGGCCAAATCGTGGGCGGCGGAGAATTGAGACCGGGAGCTCGAATCCGGTGCATTTCGGCGAGACAGGAAGGACAAACTCACTCCGGCCCGATCAGGCCATTGAGGACTTGGAGCGAGGGCCAGCTCCGTCGTTTCGACGGCGAGTCCTTCGTGCCGTTCCCTACCGGCCGCGCGTTTGGGATTACCCATCACCCACTTTCCCCCTAGTGGAGGCATTGTGAATCGCACACCAACGCTACTGCTCTTGCTTGCTCTTGCAGCCCTGAGTGCTTGTACCAGCCAGCCGCTTCTCCAGCAGCAGGCGTCGGTCCTCGACGTCAGCGCAGACCTCGAGAAGATTCGCGCTGCGTCCGACCTGCCCGGCATGGCGTGCATGGCCGTTCGAAACGGCAAGTTGGTCGGCTTCGGCGTAGCCGGCGTGCGCTCGGTGAGGACCAAGGAGAAAATCGAGATCGACGACCCTTTCCACATGGGATCCTGCACCAAGGCCATGACCAGCACTTTGGCGGCGGTGCTCATCGAGCAGGGCAAACTCAGCTGGGGAACCACCATCGCGGATGGTCTGCCGAAGCTGGCGAAGGACTTTCACCCGCGCTTTCACGACGTGACGATCGAGATGCTCCTGCGCCATCAGGGCGGCATCGCAGATTATGGGAATCCTGAGTTTAGCGGGATGAGCGGGTTCAAGAAGATTACCGCCCTGAATCTCACGCCGGTGGCGCAGCGACGTAAGATCGCGAGCATTGTACTGAAGGGGGCTCCCGCCAAGCCTATCGGCGAGGGGATGGAGTACTCCAACAACGGCTATATGACCGCGGCCGCCATCCTCGAGAAGATCACCAGCCGCAGCTGGGACGAGCTGATCGTGGCGGAGGTGTTCAAGCCCATGGGGCTCAAGAGCGCGGCGATCGGTTCACCACCGGGCGAGCATCATCCCGTCGGGCATGAAAAGAAGGGCGACAAGTGGCAGGCGCTGGACCTCGGGCCTGGGGGACGGCTGCCCGAGTGCTTGTCTCCTGCCGGTCTCGTCCACATGAACCTGCGCGACTGGGCCACCTTCGTCACCCAACACATCCAAGGGCACAAGGGCTCGGACAAGGGCTTGATGAGCTCAATGAGTTTCCGGCGGCTACACACTGATACCGGCAAGAGCGGCTACGTTGCGGGGTGGGGCGTCGGCAATCGCACCTGGGCCAAGGGTGAAATCTGGACTCACTCCGGCAGCGACGGCACCTGGTTCTCGGTGGTCTGGGCGGCGCCCAAGCTGGATCTGGTGCTCCTCGCGGTCAGCAACTCCGGAACCGGCGCCGAGGCCTGTGATCAGGCGGTCGTGAACTTGCTCAAGGGGTTGAAGATCCTCTGAAGCGCGGAATACGGTGGAACTCCGGTGCGCGGCGTTCAGCCCCGACGGCAGCCGCATCCTCACCGCTTCGGACGACAGGACCGCGCGCATCTTCCGGGAGTCGCGATGACGCAGGCTCCGTTGCGGTAGGAATCCCCGAGAGGCAGAAGCGCATCTCGAAGCAGCCAAGCGTCTGCTGGAACAGCAACTCGCCAAGGTGCCCGACAAGTACCACGACGCAATGTGCTCCAACCTTCGCGTGAATCGCGATCCTCGCCGCGTGGTGCACGAAGGGCGGTGACCTCGCCTGTGTGCCCACCATTAAATCAAACGCGGTCGGCACGAGCCGGCCGCCTCTCTCCTTGGTCGCCAGGCCCCCTCGCGATCGGGCGAGACTGGACTCGAACCCATCCTGTTTTTCAGGAAAAGCGAGGAATCAGGAAGATCCCTCGAGATCGGTGAAACTGCCGAGGCGATCGCCGAGGCGACCTCCGGGGGGTTCGGAACGGCTGCGATCGAGGCCCTTGTCCGAATAAAGCGCATTGTCGGCGACCCGCAACAACTCCTCGGGGTTTTTTCCGTCGCGCGGATAGGTCGCCGCTCCGACCGAGATCGACGGCAACCACTCGCCCCCCTCCTCATCGAGGCTGACCACCTCTTTCCCGACCCGACGCCTGAGTCTGTCGATGAAAATGCTCGCATCCCTGGCCCGGGTCTCAGGCAGCACCATCAGCAACTCGTCGCCGCCATAGCGGCCGAGGCTATCGGTCTCACGGCAGACCTCCTCGATCCTGCGGCCGACCTCGATCAGGACCCGGTCGCCGGCGGCGTGGCCGTGGCTGTCGTTGATACTCTTGAGGCGGTCGAGATCGATCAGCAGAAGCGTGAACTCCTTGGAATAGCGCCGGGATCGCTGCAGTTCCCAGCGCAGGGTGGAGAGGATTGCTCGACGGTTGTTGAGACCGGTGAGTTCATCGACAGAAACCTGGCTGAGCAGCGTCTCGAATTCTTTCCGTCCGACGATGCGTGCCCGGTCGAGGAGCCCGCGGAGATTCTGAAAATAATCGAGGGCAGCGACTCGCACCCCGGGGTTGCGTCCCAGACGCCCCTCGAGCTTGCGCTTGTGCTTGAGCACCCCACGCCACAGTTTCTCCGCCTTCGGGGCAGGAATCCGCCTGTGAGTGAGCAACTGGATCAGGTCGGTGTAGAGTTCGGGCCCGGCGGACTTGACGCTGTTGATGAGATCGACGAACTCGCCAGAGTCGAGGGTGCAATCCCCCGCCAGCAGTTCGACCACGTCGATTCCGCGCCCCTCGAGTTCCCTGAACCGCTGGATGTTGGACATCTCCGCCCTCCCTGGGCAACCCGATACGGCGCCCGGAAGGCCATTGTACCCGCCATCGAAGCGTGCGGAACGATGCTGCTAGGCCCTGGCGAGTTCCTCGCAGCCCGAGACCCAGTCGAGGAGAAGGTCTCCATCGGCGTCGACGTAGCTGATGTGGACCCCCTGCTTCGAGCGTACGCTGCGGCGAACGCCGCTGTTCTCGCCACCGACGAGGAGCACCGGGATCTTGACCCCGTGGTCGATCTGGAAGTCGATCAGATCGAATTCGGGCTCGAGACAGACCTGAGCATCGACGATGAGGAGGTCGATCCTGCGCTCGAGGAGGACGCTCTTGGCGACCGCGATCCCGAGGCAGATCTCGAGTTCGAAGGGCTGGTTGTCGAAGACGTTTCGCATCGCGTAGGAAGCGTCGCGGTCATGACCGATGATGAGGATTCTGGGCATCTGGTTTGCCATTGCGGCTCCGTCTCCGTCATTAGAGACCGGCCGCAGCGGGCGACGTCAGGTCTCGTAAGTTTCAAGGTCCCGCCCCGTTTCCACGCGGCCGAGAATGTCCTCGTCGAACTGGTCGACCAGATCCACCTGGTCACACTCCGGATTGAGGTGGACCAGAACGACCCGCCTCGCGCCGCTGCGGCGGATCACCTCGCTCGCCCCATCGGGGCAGAGGTGGCCATCGTGAGCTGCTCCCAGCGGTGCGCTGCACTCCAGCAGCAGCAGGTCCGCATCGGCAGCCGCCTCGACGATCCCGTCGCAGAGCCCCGTGTCTCCTGAGAACACGAAGGCTGCTCCTCCTTCTTCGGTCCATCGCCACGCCAGACTTGAGCCCAGATGCTCGACCGGGTGCCCTTTCAGGGAGAATTTCCCTGCCCTGATCGGATCTCCCCCCCACTCCAGCAACTCGATTTCACCATCGGGGGAAGGAAGCCAGCGCCCGAAGGGCAGCTGCAACTGCCGGTAGAAGGCGAGCAGCCCTCGAGGGCCGATGAGGCGCGGCCAGGAGATCTCGCTGCCCCAGCACGGGTTGCGCAGGGTGAACAGAAAGGGCACCAGGTCAGAGATGTGGTCGGGGTGAAGGTGGCTGATGACGACGTCGTCGATGTCAGGCGGCGAGCAGCCAGCCACCGCCAGGCGATGGCACGCCCCGGGTCCGGGATCGACCAGCTGGCGGCGATCAGCACACTCGACGAGGAGACCCGGAGGAGACCTCAGCGCCGAAGGCACCGACGTTCCAGAGCCCAGGAGTACGACGCGCACGGAGACTCACGCCTCCTGGCAGAGGTAGGCGAGGATTCGTATCAAGGTCCCGCGCATCTCCTGACGATCGACGATGCGGTCGATGAACCCGTGTTCGAGATTGAACTCCGAAGACTGGAAGTTCTTGGGCAGATCGGTCTTGATCGTCTGCTTGATGACGGTGGGGCCGGCGAAACCGATCAGGGCCTTGGGCTCGGCCAGGATGATGTCGCCGAGGGCGGCGAAACTCGCCATCGCCCCGCCCATCGTCGGGTTGGTCAGGATCGAGATGAAGAGCCCCCCCCCCTCGTTGAATCGACTGAGAGCTCCAGCGGTCTTGGCCATCTGCATCAGCGAATACATCCCCTCATCCATCCTCGCCCCACCCCCCGATCCACTGACGAAGATGAAGGGAATGCCCTCCTCGATGGCCAGTTCGATGCCACAGGCGATCTTCTCCCCCACCACCGAGCCCATCGAGCCCATCAGGAAACGAGAGTCGCTGACCCCGAAAACCACCCTGACTCCACCGACCT
>DQQH01000108.1 GCA_015664425.1 Planctomycetota bacterium | reverse complement strand
GATGGGGAGTCGGAGGAAGGTTCCGATGGGGAGTCGGAGGAGGATTCCTCCGGAGACGGGGGCTGATCGATTCGGGAAGGGTGGACACCTCGTGACCGCGTTCGACACCCGAGCGCTGGGGAGTTGGGAACAGAATGTTGCGAGCCTTGCAGGAATGCTCGTGCACGAGGTCAAGAATCCCCTCTCCACGCTGAGCATCTCCACTCAGTTGCTTCTCGAGGATTCGACGGAGCCTGAGAGTCCCAGGCAGCAACGAGCACGCAGAAGGCTCGAAGTGATGCGGGGCGAGATCGCTCGCATCGAGCAGATTGTCGACTCCTTTCTGCACTACACCCGCCTTCAGGTGGTCGAGGATGGCGAGGTCGATCTCGACCGTCTGCTGCAAGAACTTCTCTCCGACAACAGTGAGGGGCTCGAGCAGAAGGGAATTCGCTTCCACTTCCAGCCGAACAAGGGGCAGGTTCCCATCGCCGGCGATGCAGGACTGCTGCGCCAGGCATTTCTCAATCTGCTGCGTAACGCCGAACAGGCGATGCCCGAGGGGGGCGAACTGATCGTCCGTTGCCGCCAAGAGGATGGGGCGGAAGGCGCCCTTGCGGTGGTCGAGTTGACCGACACCGGGGTTGGAATCCCCGCCGAACAGTTACCTCGAATATTCCGCCCCTATTTCTCCTCGAAGGAGGGGGGGACAGGGCTCGGCTTGCCGACGACTCTCCAGATTGTTCGCCTTCACGGTGGCAACATCCGCGTCGAGAGCGAGGCGGGACAGGGAAGCCGTTTCATCGTCGAGTTGCCGGTGGTCAAGGGAGGAGTGAAAGGTGAGAGATGATCCGGGGCGTCGCACCTCCCGAATCCTGGTGATCGATGACCTGCGCCAGCATGCCGAACTGGTGGGCGAGGCTCTCTCCTCGATAGGGAACGAGTGCGTGATCACCACCACGGAAGAAGAGGCGCTCGAGGAGCTGAGGACCCGTGGCGCGGATCTGATCATCACGGACCTGAAACTGGGTGAGACCGATGGCCTCGATCTGATCCGCAACGCCCACGCCATCGATCCCTTCATCGGCGTCATCGTTGTCACTGGTCATGGCACCATCGAGTCGGCGGTCGAGGCGATGCATCGTGGTGCCGAGGACTACCTCCTCAAGCCGGTTGACATCTCCGCCCTGCGTTTTCGCGTCGAGAAGGTACTGGAGGGCCAGGCACTCAAGCGTCGGGCGGAGGAACTGGAGCGCACCATCGACTCTCGCTTCGGTTTCGAGGGGATCATCGGTTCGAGCCAGAAGATGCACCGGATCATCCAGAAGTTGCAACAGGTCTCGACCACCGATGCCTCCGTACTTCTGCTCGGGGAGAGCGGGACAGGCAAGGACCTGCTGGCGAAAGCGATCCATGCCAACAGCCGGCGCAAGGGCAACGTCTTCGTTCCTCTCAACTGCGCTGCCCTCGGCGAGGGGATCCTCGAGAGCGAGCTCTTTGGACACGAGCGTGGGGCGTTCACCGGCGCCTCCTCCCGCCGCAAGGGCCGGTTCGAGCACGCCGATGGAGGCACCCTCTTTCTCGACGAGGTGGGGGACATCCCCCCCGGGGTCCAGGTCAAGCTGTTGCGGGTGCTCGAAGAGCGCGAGGTCACACGGATGGGGTCGAACGTTCCGGTTCCCGTCGATGCTCGCCTGATCTCTGCGACCCATCGCGATCTGCGGAGCCGCATCGTCGATGGCAGTTTCAGGGAAGACCTCTTCTACCGCCTCAACGTCGTCACCATCGAAATTCCACCCCTGCGAGAGCGGGCGGTCGACATCCCCTTGCTGGTCCATCACTTCCTCGAGGAGTACGCCCGGATCCACGGCAAGACGATCGAGGGATTGTCCCGCGAGGCGCTGCGCGTTCTCGTCCGTCACCCGTGGCCGGGCAATGTCCGCGAGCTGAAGAACGCGGTCGAGAACATGGTGGTGACCGCTCCTCAGCCGGTCCTCGGCCTTGAGGATCTCCCCGGTCACATCCGCCCCGAGGAGGAGGAATCCTCCGGGGTTGGGTTCGTCGTCGGCACCACCATCCGCGAGATGGAATGCGAACTGATCCGGGCGACGCTGGAGGCCCTGGCGGGCAATCGACGGGAAGCCGCAGAGACCCTCGGAATCGGCGAGCGGACCCTGTACCGCAAGATCACCGAGTACGACCTGCGCTGAGGGTTCTCCCTGCCAGAATGGCAACCCTCTGAAGCCCCCAGGGCCCCCCCTGCCGTTCTGACAGGCAGAGGCGACGGGAGGTCCTGTGCGGATTTCACAAGTTTCTGCCCTGTATAGGCTTCGATGAGCGACTCCGGGAACTGTTGGAATGCGGTTTGCCCTGTATTGCTGAAGCGGGCCTCCATCCCAGGGCCCGGCGCCAGGCCGCAAGCCGGCGCATCGTGAGAGGAGCCAGAGATGAGCAAAATCATTGGAATCGACCTGGGAACCACCAACTCGGTGGTCGCAGTGATGGAGGGTGGAGAGCCCACCGTCATTCCCAATCTCGACGGCAACAGGGTCACCCCTTCAGTCGTCGCCTTCACCGACTCGGGAGACCGTCTCGTCGGACAGACCGCCAAGCGTCAGGCAGTCACCAATCCGCGCAACACCGTCTTTTCGATCAAACGCTTCATGGGGCGCCGTCACAGCGAGGTGAAGGCCGAAGAGAAAATTGTTCCCTACGAAGTGATCGGCGGTGCAGAGGACCTCGTCAAGGTCTCCTTGCACGGCAAGGAGTACACCCCGCCCGAACTTTCCGCACTGATTCTCCAGTCGCTGAAGGAGACCGCAGAGGCCTACCTCGGCGAGACGATCACCGACGCCGTGATCACCGTTCCGGCATACTTCAACGACAGTCAGCGGCAGGCCACCAAGGATGCTGGCCATATCGCTGGGCTCGACGTCAAGCGAATCATCAATGAACCGACCGCAGCTTCCCTCGCCTACGGGCTCAACAAGAAGGGCAGCGAGAAAATCGCGGTCTACGACCTTGGAGGGGGGACCTTCGATGTCTCGATTCTCGAGTTCGACGACGGCATTTTCAAGGTGCTCTCGACCAATGGTGATACGCACCTCGGTGGGGATGACTTCGACCAGGTCCTCATCGATCACATCGTCGCTGAGTTCAAGAAGGACCAGGGGATCGACCTCCACGAAGATCTGATGGCTCTGCAGCGGCTGAGGGAGGCGGCGGAGAAGGCGAAGTGCGAGCTCTCGAGCCGCACACAGACCGATGTCAACCTGCCCTTCATCACTGCTGATAGCTCAGGACCGAAGCACTTGCAGGCTTCCATCAGCCGGGCGACCTTCGAGAACCTCGCCCGCCCGCTCGTCGAGCGCACTCGCAAACCGTGCGAACAGGCGCTCTCCGATGCGAATTTGCAGGCTTCCCAGATCGACCAGATCATCCTTGTCGGTGGTTCGACGCGGATCCCGGCGATCCAGGAGATCGTCCAGGCGATCTTTGCCATGGAGCCGAACCGCTCGGTGAATCCCGACGAGGTGGTCGCCATGGGGGCGGCGATCCAGGGCGGGATTCTCGCCGGTGACGAAAAACTCAACGAAGTGTTGCTCCTCGATGTCACGCCTCTCTCTCTCGGTATCGAGACCCTCGGAGGAGTGACAACGCGGCTCATCGAACGCAACACGACAATCCCGACGCAGAAGAAGCAGGTCTTCTCGACCGCTGCTGACAACCAGCCCGCGGTCGATATTCACGTTCTGCAAGGAGAGCGTGAGATGGCTGGAGACAACCGCACCCTCGGGCGATTCCAGCTCGAAGGCATTCCTGCGGCTCCAAGGGGTCTGCCTCAGATCGAGGTCGCATTCGACATCGACGCCAACGGCATCCTCGAGGTTTCCGCCAAGGATCTCGGCACCCAAAAGGAGCACAGCATCAAGATCCAATCCTCATCCGGACTTTCCGAAGAAGAGGTCGAGAAGATGCGCCAGGACGCCGAGAGGTACTCCGAGGAAGACAAGAGCAAGCGCGCGCTGGTGGAGGTTAGAAACGAAGCGGACCAGGCGATCTACGCCACCGAGAATTCGCTGAAGGAGCATCGCGAGCAACTCGATGAAGCAAACATCGAGGCGATCGAGAAAGCGGTCGCGGCGCTCAAGGAGGCACAGGAATCCCCCGATGCCACAGCAGAAGGGGTCCGAGCCAGCCTCGATGAACTCAACAAGGCCTCCCACGAGTTGGCTCGAAAGATCTACGAAAAGGCATCCCAGGGGCAGGGCGACCAGGCCCCTCCGGAGGCAGCGGACCCAGGCGAGGGTCAGGGATCCCAGGAGGCGAGGGGGGCCTCGGAGGCGAAGGAGACCGTCATCGACGCCGATTTCGAGGTCAAGGAATAGGTTTTCCGGTCTTCATCTCAGAGCAGACGGGCCCCGGAGCGGAACGCTCCGGGGCCCCTTTTCGTTGCTCTTTCGGGGCCCTTTCGAGGAACCCAAGGGCCCGGGTTCCTGGATCCTTGCGGTATTGTCCCGTGCCGGCCTAGACTTCTCCCCTCGCCTGAGGTTTGGGCAGGGTGCCTTGCCGTCGGGCTGAGGCCTAATCTCAGCAGAGGTTGCGGCAGACGATCCTCAAGTCCGCTGATGGACTGACCGAAGATGGCTACGTGGAGGCCCGGATGAACCAAGAACAGAATCTTTTCTCGCTGATCAGCAACAACCTCGACTCGGGGCAGTACCGTGAGTTGCACTGGCAGGGGAGTTTTCACGACTACCTGGAGATGCTGTACGAGAACTCTGCCATCGCCAGGACAAGTTTTCAGCGCATCTACGACATGATCGTGGCGAGCGGCGGCTCCTCGCCGGATGATCAGACGGGGGGAGAGTGCCGGCACTGGAACTTCTTCGACGACCCCGATAACGACGGCCGCGACGCGGTCTTTGGCCTCGACCGCCCTCTGACCCACCTGGTCAACTTCTTGAAAGCCGCAGCTCACGGTTACGGAACGGAACGTAGAGTTCTTCTTCTTCATGGCCCGGTCGGATCCGCCAAGAGCACCATCGTTCGACTGATCAAGAAAGGCCTGGAGAAATACTCGAGATCACCCGAGGGAGCGCTCTACACATTCCAGTGGCAGGATGAGAATGGCGACTGGGTCGACTCTCCGATGAACGAGGAGCCCCTCTACCTGGTTCCGGAAGCTGCGCGCGCTGACCTCCTCGAGCACATCAACTCCTCGGGAAAAGGGGCCTATCCGATCCGCCTCAACGGCAGCCTCTGTCCCTTCTCGCGCTGGTATTACAAGTACTACATGGAAAAGTACGATGGAGATTGGCACAAAGTGATCAATCACGTCCGTGTTCGCAGGCTCACTCTCAGCGAAGAGGACAGGGTCGGGATCGGGACCTTCCAGCCCAAGGATGAGAAGAACCAGGACTCGACCGAACTGACAGGTGACATCAACTACCGGAAGATCGCAGAGTACGGCTCCGAGTCCGATCCTCGAGCTTTCAACTTCGATGGAGAGTTTAACGTTGCAAACCGTGGAGTGATCGAATTCGTCGAGGTCCTCAAGCTCGACGTGGCATTCCTCTACGACCTTCTTGGAGCCAGCCAGGAGCAGAACATCAAGCCGAAGCGGTTCGCCCAGACGGCAATCGACGAGGTGATCATCGGTCACACCAACGAGCCGGAGTATCGCAAACTCCAGAGCAACGAGTTGATGGAGGCGTTCCGTGATCGCACCATCAAGATCGACATTCCCTACAACACGACCCTCAGCGAAGAGATCCGGATCTACGAGAAGGACTACGCGGGTGGCAAGGTCAAGAAACACATCGCTCCTCATACCCTCGAACTTTGCGCGATGTGGGCGTTGCTGACGAGGCTCGAGGAGCCGAAGAACGCCCAGTTGAGCCTGATGCAAAAACTGAAGCTCTACGATGGCAAGGACCTTCCAGGCTTCACCGAGGAGAACATCAAGGAATTGCGCGACCAGACCACTCGCGAGGGCCTCGAGGGGATCTCACCGCGTTACATCCAGGACAAGATCTCCAACGCCCTCGTCTCCGAATACGACTACGTCAACCCATTCATGATCCTCAAGGAACTGGAGGAGGGGCTGAGGCACCACTCCCTCATCTCGAGTGAAGAGCTCAGGAGCCGCTATCGCGAGTTGCTGGCCGTGGTTCGCGAGGAGTACGACGATATCGTCAAGAACGAGGTACAGAGAGCGATCAGCGCCGATGAAGAGGCGGTCGCCAAGTTGTGCGCAAACTACATCGACAACATCAAGGCCTACACCCAGCGCGAGAAGGTGAGGAACCCCTACACCAACCAGCCAGAAGAACCCGATGAACGTCTGATGAGATCGATCGAGGAGAAGATCGAGATCCCCGAGAGCCGCAAGGATGACTTCAGGCGCGAGATCATGAACTACATCGGCGCTCTTGCGGTCGACAACAAGCAGTTCGACTTCAGGACGAACTCCCGACTGCAGAAGGCACTCGAACTGAAGCTTTTCGAGGACAAGAAGGATTCAATCAAACTGACGACGCTGGTCTCCGACGTGATCGACAAGGATTCGCAGGAGAAGATCGACGTAGTCAAGGATCGCCTGATCAAGAAGTACGGGTACAACGAGGACAGCGCCACCGACGTACTCAACTACGTTGCGAGTATCTTCGCTCGTGGAGACGCCAAGAACTGAGGCGTTGAGGTGGGAAGGGGACCTGACGTGGTCCGTAGGATCGACCCGGAGACCAATCGCTTCAGGAAAATTGTTCGCGGCAAGATTCGCGATAACCTGAAACAGTACATCTCGAAGGGTGAACTGATCGGGAGACAGGGGAAGAAGACGGTCAGCATTCCCCTTCCTCAGATCGACATTCCCAACTTCCGTTACGGCAGGAACGAGGCGGGGGGGGTCGGCCAGGGACCTGGTGGTGAGGGAACCCCGATCGGGTCCGAGGAAGCCGAGAGCGGCTCCGAAGCTGGCGACCAGCCCGGTGAGCATATCCTCGAGGTCGACGTCACTCTGGAGGAACTTGCGGAAATCCTCGGGGAGGAGCTCGAACTCCCCAGGATCGAACCCAAGGGCAGGGAGTCGATCCACACCACCAAGGAGCGGTACACCGGGATCAACAAGACCGGCCCCGAGTCTCTTCGCCACTTCCGCAGAACCTTCAAGGAAGCTCTTCGGCGCCAGATCCAGAGCGGGAACTACGATCCAAAACTCCCCATCGTCGTCCCAACTCGCGAGGATCGCAGGTATCGCTCATGGAAGACCCACTCCATCCCGCAGTCCAATGCGGTGATCATCTACATGATGGATGTCTCCGGTTCCATGGGCAACGAGCAGAAGGAAATCGTGCGCATAGAGAGTTTCTGGCTCGATACCTGGCTCCAGAGCCAGTACCAGAACATCGAGACGAGATACATCATTCACGATGCCAGCGCCAAGGTTGTCGACGCCCATACCTTCTTTCACGTGCGGGAGAGCGGGGGAACCAAGATCTCTTCGGCGTACAAGCTTGCGAAGGAACTCATCGAGAGAGAATTCAACCCTGGTGAGTGGAACATCTATCCTTTCCATTTTTCTGACGGGGACAACTGGGGAGGCGATGACACCTCACTCTGCATGGAGTTGCTCCGCGAGTATCTGCTCCCAGCAAGCAACGTCTTCTGTTACGGGCAGGTCAAGAGCGCCTACGGGAGCGGGCAATTCATCAAGGATCTGCGTGACAATCTCTCTGATGACGATCGCGTGATTCTCTCGGAGATCAACTCACGGGATGAGATTCTCGGGTCGATCAAGACCTTTCTTGGCAAGGGGCTGTGATGCTGGACAATCACGTTTTATCCCCCGATCTGGAAGAGTGGCGGTTGCGGATGCGCAGCGAGGCCGTCGACTTCGGTCTCGATTTCTTCGAGGTGATATTCGAGATGGTCGATTATGACGAGATGAACATGGTCGCCGCTTACGGGGGCTTTCCGACCCGATACCCTCACTGGCGTTTCGGCATGCAGTTCGAGGAACTGCAGAAGCAGTATTCTTACGGGCTGGCGAAGATCTACGAACTGGTGATCAACAACGATCCCTGTTACGCCTACCTGATGCGCTGTAACCCTCTGGTCGACCAGAAACTGGTGATGGCCCATGTCTACGGCCATAGCGACTTCTTCAAGAATAACTACTGGTTCTCGAAAACGAATCGAAAAATGGTCGATGCCATGGCGAACCACGCTGTTCGCGTACGGCGTTACATCGACACCTACGGCAAGGACGAGGTCGAAGAGTTCATCGATGTCTGTCTCTCCCTCGAAAATCTCATCGATATTCACAGCAGCTATTTCGGAAGACGAACGGTTCAGGATGAGGAAACCATCGAGGAGAAGCGGCTCGCCGCTCAGGGAACCCGATTCCCCACGAAGCCTTTCATGGAAGCTTTCGTCAATCCTCCGGAAGTGCTGGACCTCGAGAGGAATGAAATCATCGCCAAGCTGGACAGGAGCGAGAAGTTTCCCACCGAGCCGGAGGCAGATGTTCTCTCATTCTTGTTGCACAACGCGCCACTTCGAAAGTGGCAGCGAGACATCATATCGATCATCCGCAAGGAGGCGTATTACTTCGCCCCCCAGGGGATGACAAAGATCATGAACGAGGGCTGGGCTTCCTACTGGCACTCAAAGATCATGACCACTCGTGCACTGGATGCTTCCGAGATCATCGATTATGCCGATCATCATTCGGGGACCCTCGGTACCAGGCCAGGGGTGGTCAACCCGTACAAGGTGGGGATCGAACTCTTCCGTGACATCGAAGATCGCTGGAACAAGGGCTGTTTCGGCCGCGAATACGAAGACTGCACCGACCTGCTCGCCAAGCGGACTTGGGACAGGAAACTGGGTCTCGGCAGGGAGAAAATCTTCGAGGTGCGGAAGATTTACAACGATGTGACCTTCATCGACGAGTTCCTGACTCAGGAATTCTGCGAGAACAACAACCTCTTCACATATCGCTTCGACCGCCAGCAGTCGCAGTATGTGATCGAGAGCCGTGAGTTCCAGAAAATCAAAGCCCAGTTCCTCGATTCTCTCTCCAATCTCGGCAGGCCGCAGATCAGGATCGATGATGGGAACTTCAAGAACCGTAGTGAACTGCACCTGACCCACGAGTATTCGGGAACTCCCTTGAGGTTCGATTTTGCCCAGGCAACCCTGGAGAACCTCT
>DQQH01000280.1 GCA_015664425.1 Planctomycetota bacterium | reverse complement strand
GTGGGAGTCGGCATCGATGAGCAGACCGCGGTCAGCGTCTCTGGGGATGGCTCCTTCGAGGTGATCGGTCGAGGACCGGTGGTGGTGAT
Source organism: Planctomycetota bacterium (assembly GCA_015664425.1). GTDB lineage: Bacteria > Planctomycetota > UBA8108 > UBA1146 > UBA1146 > DTRS01. Next base: position 1,660 of record DQQH01000280.1, on the reverse strand, counting down.
CGATTCCCGTGGGGCAAAGATCCGCAAGCGCGATCACGAGGCCCCGGTCGGCGCCCGCGGCCTCGGCGTCGACCTGGTCCTGCCCGGCGAACGCTGGCGGCCGCGAGCGAGGCGCTAGGGCCCAGCGGCGAGGCTGGCCCCGATCATCGTCTCGTGGATTCCCACCTCGAAGCGTCCCTTCGAGTCCGCAGCTCCCCGGTACATGCCTGCGGTGCTGAAGGAGAAGGCGGCACGGCCGTAACGGTCGAGGGCGACGAGCCCGCCGTCGTCCGGTTGCAGCACCTCGTGGATGGCGTGATCGCTCGCCTCCTGGACCGTCTTTCTCGCCAGCGCCATGCGGGCAGAGACGCTGTAGGCGATGGCGTGGCGGATGAACTCCTCGCCGGTGCCGGTGCAGGAGACCGCGCAGGTTCGGTCATCGGCGTAGGTTCCAGCGCCGATGATCGGAGAGTCCCCGACCCGCCCCCAGCGCTTGAGAGTGAGTCCGCCTGTGGAGGTTCCGGCGGCGAGATGGCCGGCGCTGTCGAGGGCGACGACGCCGACGGTGCCGCGGTCCTGGGCGGGAACGAGTGAACTGCGGGCGCGTCGTTCCAACCACTGCTGGCGTCGGAGCTCGGTCGAGAAATAGGAATTCTCGACCCTCTCCAGGGAGGTCTGATCGGCGAAATGCTCGGCGCCGACGCCCGAAAAGAGGACGTGGCGCGTATCGGTCATCACCTTGCGAGCGAGAGAGATGGGGTGCTTGACCGTCACCACGCCGGTGACCGCGCCGCAGGCGAGAGTTTCGCCATCCATGATCGAGGCGTCGAGCTCGTGCTTGCCCTCGTTGTTGAAGACCGCTCCACGCCCGCAGTTGAACATGGGATCGTCCTCGAAGACTCGAATCACCTGTTCAACGGCATCGAGGCTGGTGCCCCCCGTCCGAAGAACGTCCGCACCCAAGGTCAGCGCCCTCTCGAGAGCCTCCTGGTATGCGAGCTGGAGCTCCTGGGGGGCGTCCTTGGCGATCGCTCCGGCACCCCCGTGAAGGGCGATCGACCAGCGGGCAGGTTGCCAACGGTGCTGGCCAGAGGTCCCACAACCGAGGACGAATACGAACAGCGATACGATCAGCATCGATCTCATCGGCGACCTCCTCGTCTGGCACTATAACCGACTCAATGGTGGAGTTGTCACAATCACGACTTGCCTGGCGGCACGGTGAATGGATAAACTCACCGGGCGCTGGCGATCCTGCCGGCCAGTCAAGCCCGGTCCAGGTCGTGGAAATGCGAGTCGATGCCCTACAACCCGCAGAAAATCGAGCCGAAGTGGCAACGCCACTGGCAGGAAGAGGAACTCTTCGAGGCGGGCAAGAGAACCGATCTGCCGAAATACTACGTCCTCGACATGTTCCCCTACCCATCGGGGTCGGGGCTGCACGTCGGCCATACCATCGGTTACACCGCGACTGACATCATCGCTCGCTTCAAGAGGATGAAGGGTTTCGACGTTCTCCATCCGATGGGCTGGGATTCTTTCGGCCTGCCGGCGGAGCAGTACGCGATCGAGAGGGGGGTTCACCCCGATGTCTCGACACGCGAGAACATCGAGGTGTACCGCTCCCAGCTCCAGACGATGGGATTCTCCTACGACTGGAATCGGGAATTCTCGACCTCCG
>DQQH01000172.1 GCA_015664425.1 Planctomycetota bacterium | reverse complement strand
GGGGATCGCGGTCCTTCTCGAGGTAAATGGAAATTGAGAGCGCCGCGGCGGCCGTCAACGGTCTTTCGGAGGCTTGAGAAGGAGAGATGAGATGAGCAAGCACCGCGTGGCGGTCTTCGCCGGCGATGGGATCGGCCCGGCTGTGACTGCAGAGGCGATGAAGGTCCTCGATGCAGTTGCAGCGCTACATTCCTTCGAGGTCGAGTGTAAGGAATACCCCCACGGGAGCGAGCACTACCTTGAGACAGGCGAACTGGTCCCCGACGAGGTCTTCGACGAGATCCGCGGGTTCGACGCGATCTATCTCGGTGCGATCGGAGATCCCCGCTGTGAGGTGGGGTTGGTCGAGCGAGCGGTGATCGCAGGGATCCGCTTCAAACTCGATCTGTTCGTCAACCTGCGGCCGATCCGGCTGCTCTCCGAGAAGTTCTGTCCTCTCAAGGGCAAGGGGCCCGATGACATCGATTTTGTTGTCGTCCGCGAGAACACCGAGGACGCCTACGCCGGAATCGGTGGGATCCTGAAAAAGGGAACTCCCTGGGAGGTTGCGGTGCAGTCGATGGTCTACACCCGCCACGGCGTCGAACGAGTGGTGCGCTTTGCTTATCAGCTGTGCCGCAAGAGAAACAAGAAGAAGCGCCTGATGCTGGTCGACAAGGCGAACGCCATCCGTGCCCAGGAAATCTGGACGCGTGTCTTCAAGGAGGTTGGTGAAGAATTCCCCGACATCGAGCAGGATCACTCCTACGTCGATGCGGCCTGCATGTGGATGGTGAAGAACCCCGAGTCCTTCGACACGGTGGTCACCACCAACCTCTTCGGGGACATCATCACCGATCTCGGAGCGGTCCTCCAGGGTGGGATGGGGGTCGCTGCCAGCGGCAACATCCATCCTGGCAAGGTCTCGATGTTCGAGTCGATCCATGGTTCTGCACCGAAGTACAAGGGGCTGAACAAGGCGTGCCCGATCGCTGCCATCGTTGCCGTCCAGATGATGCTCGATCACCTCGGCGAGGAGAGTGCCGCCGCCAGAATCGAAGCTTCGGTGGCATCGGTCCTCAACCGCGATTCGGTGACGTCGGTGGACGCCTCGAGCGGGATCGCCACCGATGAATGGGGGGCGATGATCGTCGAAGAGATGCGATCTCGTTGAAGGAGGGTAGGGCGTAGTTGTGAATTCCGGAGCCGAGGTGCAAGCCGAAGATCGGGCCTTCTTCAGCGGCTGTGCCCTCCTTCCCGGAGCCTCCGGCGCCACCTCGATCGAGGTGGCAGGTTGCGACGCCGAGGACTATCTCCAGAGGATGCTCTCCTGCGACCTCCGTCAGGTGACATCCTCGTGCGGTTGCCGGGGCACCCTGATGACTGCGAAGGGGAAGTTGGTCTCTTTCTTCGACATCCATCGTCTCGCCGATCGCTTCCTCCTCATCTGCGATGGGGATTCCCACGCCCTCAGCGAAGGGCTGAAGCGCCTCATCATCCTCGAGGAGGTCGAGGTTTCTCCCTCTTCCCTTTCGCTCCTCTCCATCCAGGGCCCGAAATCGGAAGAATTCCTCGGCGCAGCGCTCGCAGAATCAGGTTGGCAGCTGGAACTGCCAGCAAAGTTCCTCCAGCTCGCCTCGCTGCCTCTCGCGGAGGCTCCCACCGGGGTTGTCGTCAGGCGTCCGCGATCGCTGGCGGGGGGCTGGGACATCCACGCCTCGATGGACGAGGTGTCGCGGATTCAGAAGGCCCTCGAGGGGAGGGGGGCGGTCGTTTCCGGGGAAGGGGCAGCGGAGCGGGCGAGGATCTGCCTCGGGTTGCCCCGATTCGGCCACGAGGCGACCGACAGGCGCATGCCGCCGGAATGCGCCCTCGACGACGCCATCTCCTACGACAAGGGCTGTTACGCCGGTCAGGAGGTGATGGCGCGGATCCGCACCTATGGCCACGTCAACAGGCTGTTGCGCCAGGTACAAATCGAAGGGGACTCTGTTCCCAGCGTCGGTGACGAGGTCCATCTGGCGGTGGAAACCGCCAGAAAGAAGATCGGTTTGGTGACCTCGAGCACCCTCGATCTCGCCAGCGGGGAGGGGAGGGCGCTCGCCTCCGTCGCCTACAAGAGTGCCGATCCTGGTACGGAAGTCCTTTTAATCTCAGAAGATAAGACTATTTCTGGAGTTCTTGCCCTGCCCTTCACCCCGTGATCGTTTTTCTGCCGAAATTTCCTGTCCGACCTCCTCCTGCAACCGGATTTCCAGATAGCGGCGAGGAGCCGCCAGGCGGTCCGGCGCTTTCCGGAAGAATGTCTGAAGTCCGAGAAGGGAGCGAAGGGAATGAAACCGTTCGCAAAATCGATTCTGACAGTGGTGGTTCTGGGACTCTTCGCAGTCGGCACACAGGTTCAAGCAGGAACCCCAACATCTGGCAAGGGTGGGACGCCCAAGAAGGTCCCCGCCAAGTTCCAACCCGGCGACATCAACATGAACAAGGAAATCGACAAGGGCGACCTCGAGTTGCTCCAGGACTACCTCAGTGGCACTTCCGGCCAGGTCGCGCCCCTCGCCCTCTATGACGTCAACTCCGATCTCAACATCGACGTGGTCGACATCACCGCCCTCGCTCAGCTCCTCTTCGGCAGCGGCGACGACGATGCAACTGACGATATCCTCGTCGGTGACCTCAACCTCGATGGCGTCATCAACGAGAAGGACCTGATCCTCCTCGGTGAGTACATCTTCGGTGTTGCCAAGATCGCCGCTCCCAAAGAGGCTGCGGACTTCGACGGCAACGGCGTCATCAACCTCAAAGATCTCCAGGCGCTGGTTGACTTCTACTACGGAGTGGGCGGGCCTTCCGACGAGATCGTTGGAAAGCCGGGCCACAACCCCGTGCCGAAACTTCCTTCTCCGAAGCCGACCAAGCCGGTCACTCCTGGAAAGACCAAGAACCCGACCAAGATCTGATCAGCAAGAAAGAAAATATGATTGAGAGAAGCGCTCTCTGGCCACTGGCCAGGGGGCGCTTTTTTTATCACCCCCGGAACTCTCCGTCGCCTCCTTCAGGCGAGGCTGAGAGCGGAGCGGATCTCATCCTCGGTCAGCAGGCGATTCGATTCCTTCGCCATCCGAAAGACGATGTCGACTCGATCGTCAGTCGCCTCGATCTGGTGCTTCTCGAGCCAGTGGACGACGTTGGAGCGGCCGCTCTGGTGGCCGATGCTGATCTTCTGGGAGAGGCCAAACCAGTCGGCGGGGACTCCCGAGTAGACGCGGTTCGCCAGCCACGAGTCTCCCTTCTTCTCTGCTTTGATCACCGCTGCGGCGTGGACGCCAGTTGCGGTCTCGAACGCATCAGCGCCGAAAACGGGGTAGTTCTTCGGGATCGGCACCTGGCAAGCCTCGCTGACGGCGTTGACGTATTCTGGCAGCAGTTGGAGGTCGTTGTCGATCAACCCCATCAGCTTGAGATTTACGAGGAGAAGGTCGAGTGAGGTATTCCCGCACCTCTCGCCGATTCCGAGGGCGGTGCCGTGGATCCGGTTTGCCCCCGCCTCGACGGCGGCGATGGAATTCTGGATGTCGAGGCCGCGGTCGCGGTGGCCATGCCAGTCGACCTTCACCCCGTCACCCGCTTCATCGACGATGTTGCGGATGAAACCGATCAGATTTCGAACACCGGTGGGCGTTGCGTGGCCGACGGTGTCACAGACACATGCACGAGCTGCACCGTTGTCGATGGCAGCAGTGTAGAGGCTCCGGAGAGTCTCGGGTGCTGCGCGGGTGGTGTCCTCGGTGACGTACATCTGAGGCAGTTCATGCTGGGCGCACAGTTTGCTTGCCGTGATCGTGAGATCGAGCAACCGCTCGACAGTCCAGTCCTCGGCGTACTGACGGATGGGGCTGGAACCGATGAAAGTGCACGCTTCGATGGGAATTCCGACCGTCTGGGAGATGTCGGCGATCGCCCTGATGTCCGCCTCCAGGGTACGGGCGGCGCAGTTTGGGGTGATGGAGAGCCTCTCCTCGACGATCAGCCTACACAGCTGGGTGACATCCTCGACAGCCCGTGGGCCAGCCCCTGGAAGACCGACGTTTGCCGTGTGAATGCCGATCCTGTCCATCAGGCGCAGGATCTCGAATTTCTTCTCGATGGGAGGATCGGTCACCGATGGAGACTGCAACCCATCCCGGAGGCTCTCGTCATCGAATTCGATCTTGGGCGGGGGTGTGTCGGTCAGATTGATGGTGTTCCAATCGTGGATCAGATCTGTGTGAGGATCCTGCTCATTGCTTTCGAATCGATCGGAAGTCATCGAGATCCCTTCTCGAAGAGGTGAGATGAACGCATGGATGATAGGGTCGCGGTGGAGGCGGGGTCAAGGAAGGAGGGTGGGACTTCCTTCAGACGTCTCACAGCCCCATGTATTTCGGCCCGCCGGCGTCGGAAGGCACGGTCCAGGTGATCACCTGGTAGGGGTCGAGGATGTCGCAGGTCTTGCAGTGAACGCAGTTGGAGTGGTTGATCTGGAGATGCTTCCCGCCACCGGAATCGTCGACCATCTCGTAGACGTTTGCCGGACAGAAGTTCTGGCATGGGTTTCCGTACTCCTCGGCGCAGCGTGTCCGGCAGATGTCCGTGTCAGCGACCTGCAGGTGAGATGGCTGGTGCTCTGAATGCATGGACCCGGCAAGGAAGACCTGGGTGGCCTTGTCGATCAGGTATTTTCCGTCGTACTCGAGGGCCACAGGAACTGGGCGAGAGGCGGAGAGTTTCTTCATTTCGGCGTGATCTGCAGTGACAGGAAGATGGCGCGTGCCGGCACCTCCGAGGAGGTACTTGATGCCTGCGTTGAGTGCCCCCGCCCAGAAACCACGTCCCTTGAATTCCGCACGGTAGTTGCGTACCCGGTACAGTTCTCCGTGGAGCCATGAGGTTTCGAAACGCCTCTGGTAGTCCCCCAGGGCAGCGGACGAAAAGTCGTTCTCCACGATTGCCTTCGACAGCGTCTCGGCGGCCAGGAGCCCGCTCTTCATGGCGGTGTGGACCCCCTTGAGGCGGCTGATGTTGAGAAGGGAGGCACTGTCGCCGATGATCAGGAAGTGATCGCCGAATGACTTCGGCCGCGACCAGAAACCACCCTCGGGGATCGCCTTCACCCCCGCTTTCACGATCTCTCCTCCTTCCAGGATCGAGTGCACCAGTGGATGGGTCTTCCAGCGCTGGAAATTCTCCCACGGGTCGGACCACGGCTCGCCGCTGTCGAGAGCGCTGACGAATCCGACCGACGCCCTGTCGCCTCCGAGCCCGTAGATCCAGGAGCCGCCGTAGTCGCCATCGGTGAGGGGCCAGCCCGAGGTGTGGATCACCTTGCCCTGGGGGAAGCGACCCTCCGGTAGACGCCACAGTTCCTTGCAGCCGGTACCGAAGACCTGGGGGTTTCTTCCCTCGAGCCCCAGTTTCTCGACGAGTACTTTCGTCAGCGATCCGAGCACGCCTTCTCCCAGGACAACACAGCGGGCGCGGATGTCGGAACCCGCTTCGAAGCCCGGGCCCGGTTGCCCATCACTGCCGAGCCCCTTGTCCATCGTCCGGACACCCGCGACCTTGCCATCTTCATCCCAGAGAAACTCTTTGCCGGGGAAGCCTTCGAAGATCATCACATCCTCTTCCTCGCAGCGATCCTTCAGCCACGAGACGAAATCGGAGAGGCAGACGATGGGGTAGCCGTGGTTCTTGAGCATCGGCGGAACAGGGATGCGGCGAGAACTGCCCTCAGCGAGGTGGTGGACCTCTTCCCTGTCGACGAACCCCTCGATGGGGATCCCCGAATCACGCCACTGTGGCCCGAGGAGTTCCTCGAGGGGGCGCGGGTCGACCACCGCCCCTGACAGGATGTGGTTGCCGACCTGCTGGGCTTTCTCGATGACCGCGATCTCGATGCCTGCTTGCCCCGCCTGCGCGAGAGATCGTGAAAGGTGATAGGCTGCCGTCAGATTCGCAGGGCCAGCCCCGACGAACAGGATGTCGACAGAGATCTCATCTCTTTCCATGGAGGGCCTTTCCCCTGCAATTGGGTAGCGGGGCACACATCCTGCCCGAGTGGATATCGGTGTCAACCTGACCCTCCGTCTCACTTGCCACTCGTGGGTCGCCAGCGTAGGGTTCCAGCGCACAGATGGTTATTCCATCGAAAGGGTTCCGATGGCTGGCGACACCAGGAAGAAGCTGAAACTCGACGGCCGGTCCCTTTCTGTCGATGACCTGGCGGCGATCAGCCGTGGAGAGGTTTCACTGTCTCTCGCCCCGGGGGCGAGGAAGAGGGTGCTCGCTTCCCGACGTGTCGTCGACGAGGTCCTCGATTCGGACCGGGTCAGCTACGGAATCAACACCGGATTCGGGCGTTTCTGTAACGTCCAGATCGATAAGGACAAGACCCGCAAACTGCAGCTGAATCTCATCCGCAGTCACGGCGCCGGCGTAGGCGACCCCCTTCCTCCGGAAGTCGTGAGACTTGCCCTCGCCTTTCGCGCCAACGCCCTCGCCCATGGCTACAGTGGCGTCCGACCCGAGGTGATCGACCTTCTCATCGATCTCTACAACCAGGACGTCCTGCCCTGGATTCCGTCGGAGGGATCTGTCGGTGCTTCCGGAGATCTCGCCCCCCTCGCCCATCTCGCCCAGGTGCTGATCGGCGAGGGTCGGGCTCTCGTCTCGGGGAAGTGGATCTCCGCTAGCCGGGCCCTCGGCAAGTGCTCCCTCGAACCCCTCCAACTGCAGGCGAAGGAGGGCCTGGCACTCATCAACGGCGTGCAGATCTCCTCGGCTCTGCTCGCCCGAGCCCTGATCGATGCCAGGAGTCTCACCGCGGCCGCCGATGTGATCGCTGCTCTCTCCATCGAATCCCTTCTCGGTTCGTTGACCCCCTTCGACGGTCGTATCCACGAGGTGAGAAATCACCGTGGGCAGGGGGAGGTCGCCAGAAACATCCGCAAGTTGATGCGTGGCAGCAAGATCGTCGCGAGCCATGCCGACTGCGGCCGGGTCCAGGATCCTTATTCTCTGCGCTGTGTTCCCCAGGTTCACGGTGCGGTTCGCGATGCCATCGAGTGGGTGGAGGGGGTTCTGGTCACCGAGATCAACTCCGCCACCGATAACCCCCTCGTATTTCCCGCTGAGGGCGATGTCCTCTCCGGGGGCAACTTCCACGGTGCCCCCATCGGCTACGCTGCGGACCTCCTCGCAATCGTTCTCACCGACCTCGGATCGATCTCCGAACGGAGAACAGAGCGTCTCACCAACCCCGACCACAGCGGCTTGCCGGCGTTCCTCAGCGCCGATGAGGGTTTCGAGTCTGGCTGGATGTTGGCCCAGGTGACCGCAGCCGCACTGGTCTCGAAAAACAAGGTTCTCTCACACCCCGCTTCGGTCGACAGTATCTCGACCTCCGCTGCTACCGAGGATCACGTCAGCATGAGCACCCATGCCGCCGACAAGGCAGGGCAGATCGCCCGCGCCACCTGCAGGGTTCTCGGCATCGAAATGCTGGTCGCCCTCGATGCCATCGAGTACCGCAGACCGTTGCATTCGGGGAAGGTCCTGGAGAAGAACATCTCCTGGATGAGAGAGCAGTTGCCGGTAAGAAGCGGGGACCGTGATCTCAACGACGAGCTGGAGAGGGCAGCACGGATGGTCGCGGGAGGGACACTTCCGGTCGGTGGACGCTAGGAGAGGGTGCCTTCGAGGACCTTGAGGCGTTCGTATCTCTTCCCATCGCGGACGCTGTAAGAATTCTCCACCTTTTCTATCTCCTCGAGGAATCTCTCATCTTCGAAGTAATAATGGCGGAACTCCTGCTCCTTCTCGGCCAGGGTCTTGACCGTCATTCCGCACTCCTCCATCAGGCGCACAGACCGCGGAAAGTCCGCCAGCGATGACTGGATGAAGATCAGCCTGCCGCCGCGCCGGACCAGCTCGTGGGCCTCGAGGATGAGGGTGTCGATGAAGTAACGGTAATAGTGCTTGTCGCTCTTGGCGAATGGCGGATTGGTGACAAGGGAGTCCCACGGGCCGCCGTCGATCCGGATCCAGTCGGCAACCCGGTACTCGATGGGGGATTCGATCACGCACCTTGCGAGGTTGTGCCTGGCGTTGTCCAGAATGCCCTCGGAGAGGTCGGTGAGGGTCAGACTGGCAGCCCCCTGGCGAGCGATGACAACGGCATGGAGGCCGCAGCCGGTACCCAGTTCGAGAACCTCCTCACCATCGAAGTCGAGTTCAGCCAGGGCGTTTCCAAGAAGGAGTCCGTGGGGGGTCGGGTTCCAGACCCCTTGAGGAACATCCAGGGAGAGCTGGTGGCTGCCGAAGGTGACCTCGAGGGTGGTGGGGTAGAGATTGTCCGGGTGCGGGTCCCGGCTGACACTGGCCACAGGTGGCCTCCTGTTCCTGGTTACCGGTCTGAACACGATTCGCGTCGGCGCGGGCGATGGCCCACAGTAATGGAATTGCCCAGGGGCTTCCAGCCGACGGTGTTTTCAGGCGGCCAGGGGAGACTCCCTCAAGATAGAGCGATGGACAGTGGCGGGTAAAAACGCCCTGCGGGGTGGACCGGATCCCGTCGTGGCGACGGGGGGGCGCTCCCGGCTCATCCCCGCAGTGGCGGTATTCTTCTGATCAGTCGTCGAGAAAACTCTCGAGAGACCTCGAACGAACGGGGTGCTTGAGCTTGTTGAGCGCACGGATCTCGATCTGACGGATCCTCTCGCGCGTTACCTTGAACTTCTTTCCCAGTTCTTCGAGGGTGTGGGTTTCATCGCGTTCGATTCCGAAGCGCATCTTGATCACCTCGCGCTCGCGTAGGCTCAGTGTTTCGAGTACGGTGAGAATCCGACGCTTCAGGGTGCTCAGAGAGATCGTATCTGTCGCCGAGGTGTGTCGGGGGTCTTCCAGAAAATCACCGAACGATGACTCATCCTCGGGTCCGATCGGTGTCGAGATCGAAACCGGGGAGCGGTTCATGCGGAGGATCATCTGAAGCTCCTCTTCGCTGATCTCGAGTCCCTTGGCGAGTTCGCCGAGGTCTGGTTGCCGACCATTCTTCTGAAGGTGTTCCCGGCTGATGGTGTTGAGTTTGGTCATTGTCTCTGACATGTAGACGGGGAGACGGATCATGCGCGACTTCTCGGCTATCGCCCTGGAGATCGCCTGTCGGATCCACCAGGTCGCATAGGTGCTGAACTTGTAACCCTTGCGGTACTCGTACTTTTCGCAAGCGCGCATGAGACCGGTGTTGCCCTCCTGGATCAGGTCGAGGAAAGAGAGGCCGCGCCCGCGGTACTTCTTCGCGACGCTGACGACGAGGCGCAGGTTGCCGGATGAGAGATCGCCCTTGGCGCCCTGGTAGCGGCGGAACTGCACGTCGATTTCCCGACAGCGCTGAATGAAGCCCGGATAGGGCTCGAGGGTCGCTTCGTTGATCTCATCGAGCTCCGACGCGATGGTCCTCTTGTTTCTGATCCTCAGGGTCGGGAGGATCTCCTCGAGATTGCGCCCGAACCTGACGATCTTCAGCTGCCACATCGAGAGGAACTTCATCTTGATCTTGTAGGTCTCCAGAAGCTGCGCCGTACGCACGATCCGTCGCGACAGTGCGCGCTCCATCTTCGGGCGCTCCACCTTGTCGTTGAGAGGCAGGTTCTCCAACTCGAGTGAGTCGCTGCGATTCTGACCCGAGAGCCTGTGCAGGGTCGGCAACTCCCTATCGAGACGGTCGTAGAAGTTTTGGCGATCTCCCTTTCGCGACAGCGTCAGGTCGAGGCATTTCTCGACCAGTTGGGTGTGGTTCTGGATCTGTTCGAGGAGACGGATCGCACGGTCCTGACCATGAGCGGTCTGGTAGACGAGACGGGTCAATTTCCTCTGAGAAATCTCGATTTCCTTGGCGAAGTGGATCTCCTCTTCCCGTGTCAGCAGGGGAATTGCTGCCATCTGGGTGAAGTACATCCTTATCGGGTCATCGAGGGCGCGATTCGCGTTTCTGTCTCGTTTCGGAGCGGCGGGCTTCTTCTTGTCGCCAGCTGTGTCGACCAGTCGACAGCCGAGGCTCTTAATTTTCGCCGAGACCTTCTTTAGAAGGGGCTGGTCTTCGGTGAGTTCGGGGAGGGTTTTCAGCAGCTCCTTGAGTGAAAAGCTGGTGCGCCCGGGGAGTTCCTTGAGAAGCAGGTTGAATCGCTTTTCGTAACTGTTCACTGATAGCCTCTCGATCCGGTACCACCGAGGGCGGTTACCCGGAGGTCGTCGGTGCCAGTTCACAGCCCACTGAATCAACGATCCGGAAGGCTTCTGAGATCCTGGCTTGTTTGAAACGGACGAGTACGAGGGACTAGAGGCAACTGTCGGGCCCACTTACAGGAGTGGAAGAAAGGCGCTTCTGGGGGGTTGGAGGGGATGGGGGGTCAAAAACGGTCCACTCTTGTCCATGATCTGGAGCGTTTGTTAACCCCCGGAGTCGGGCCTGTCGAGGTGATATCTGCGCATCTTGGCGTAGAGGGTGGTCTTTGGGATTCCCAGGGCCTGGCAGACCTGAGCCCGGTTGCCGCCGAAGCGTCTGAGGGCTTCCTCGAGCCACAGGCGCTCCATCTTTGAGGTCGCTTTCCTGAGGGAGCCGGCGGCGATCACATCATCGAGTCCTCCGGCGACCGCCGGCGTGGGGGTCTCCTCCCTCACCCGAATGGAGAGTTTCTCGGGGTCCAGTTCCTCCTCGCTCAGGGCGTGGACCCGGCGAAGTTCATTCTGAAGCTCGCGGATGTTGCCTGGCCAGCGGTGTCTGGCGAGGGCTTCGAGGAGCCGGGGAGTGTACGATTTGGATTCCCCCGATTCCTCGTTGAGTTTTTCGAGAATGTGCTCGGCGATCAGAGGGATGTCGCTCTGCCGCTCTCTGAGCGGCGGCAGATGGATGTTGATGACGTTGAGTCGGTAGAAAAGATCCTCGCGGAAGTTTCCTCTGGCCACTTCGGAATTGAGATCTCGATTGGTTGCGGAGACGACCCTGACCTTGACCGGGATCAGTTCGCTGCCGCCGACGCGCCGGACCATTCCCTCCTGGAGGACCCGCAGCAGTTTCTTTTGCAAGCCCGAAGTGGTGTCGCCGATCTCGTCGAGGAAGATGGTCCCACCGTTGGCCAGTTCGAAGAGCCCCGGTCGATCCTCGGTGGCACCGGTGTAGGCGCCCTTGACGCACCCGAAGAGTTCTGTCTCGATGAGGTTTTCGGCGATGGCTCCGCAGTTCTCGGAAACGAAGGGACCCGCTGCCGAGTTGCTCCCACGGTGGATCGAGCGAGCGATCAGTTCCTTGCCTGTGCCACTCTCGCCGGTCACGAGGATCGGGGCTCGGCTGGCGGCGACGCGGTCGATGAGCGTCCTAATTTCAATCATTTTGGGATGGCGCCCGATGATGATCGGCGGCGAGTCGTCACCTTCGATGGCGCTGGTGGACGAAGAGCCGGCGGTGCCTCTCCCCGAGCGCTTCCCCCTTCTGGTGTTGTTCTCGACAGGTTCGTGGTGACCGCTTCTTACAAAGGCGAAGGCGAGGGAGATCAGGGCAACCCGGGGGTCCGAGACACACCCGGATGGGATCTCGCCGAAGCGATGGTCGAGGTAGAGGAGGCGTCGATCGGTTCCCAGGGGGATCAGCAGAAGGGAGCGGGTTTTCGGCTGTCGCTCCCTTTCGAGGCGCTGCCACTCGGGCTCCGAGCCGAGATCGCCGGTCCACCACTCCTGGTTGCGTTCCACCGCCCTCTCGGCGATGGGCAGGACCACCTTCTCGAGGGGATTGAGAATGTCCTCCCGGTCGAGGGTGCGGGCTGCGAGGGCTCTGAAGGTGCCGTCGTCGGAACCCTCGAGCAGGAACGCCCGTTCCGCCCCGGTGGCCTCGATGATGGCGTCGAGAAGCAGCGGACGGCAACTCTCCTCGCGGATGCTCGCGACCAGGGTGGCGATAGACAGGAGAGGGGCGTCGGGGTCTGCCAGAGATTCGAGGGCAGAGCGAAGTGCTGTGATGTCAGCGGACTGGCTCATCCTGGCTCTCCCGTCGAGGTCCTGGAGCCGGGTGTTGGGTCGATCCACTGGAATTCGGCGGATCAGCCGCGACAATCCGATTCCTAGGCGGGACCATCGCCAGTGCGAGGGCTGGGAGAGGGCTCCCAGGGAAGGTGCGTCGGGCACGCTTCCTGCCGCAAGGAAGAATAACATCTCCGGGGCTCTGGCCCCGCCAATGGAGGGACGGACGGATGGAGCGCACTCTCATCCTCCTCAAGCCCGATGCCGTGCAACGCCGGCTGATCGGCAGTATTACCAGCAGATTCGAGCGCAAGGGCCTGAAGGTGCTGGCGATGAAAATGATGCAGATTTCCCCGGAACTCGCTGCCCAGCACTACGATGCCCACCACGGGAAGCCCTTCTACGACGGCCTGGTCCAATTCATGACATCGGGGCCGGTGGTCGCTCTCGCCCTCGAGGGAAACAAGGCCATCAGCGTCTGCCGCAAGCTGATGGGCGCCACCTTCGGTTGCGATGCGGAGGCGGGTACGATCCGGGGAGATTTCGGCATCTCCGACGGCTTCAACCTGGTTCACGGCTCCGACTCCGCCGAGACGGCTTCGCGGGAACTGGAACTCTTCTTCTCGCCGGAGGAAATGATCGATTACTCGCTGATCGACGATTCCTTCAACGCCGCCGAGTAGCGGCTGCCGATCCTCGACAGAGGAGGTCTGAGTTGACCGTCCCTGTGCCTTCAGGACTGCGTCCGGAGGAAGTGGCTCGACTCGTCGAGGAGTTGGCGCCGTTGGTTGTCGGTGAACGGCTGGGTAAGGTCTACCAGCTCTCCCCCACGGCCCTGCGCCTGGTGATCGGAAGCGGATCCTCCAGGCGCCATCTCCTAGTTTCCACTCGCCCCGGTTTCAGTCGGATTCACCTGGTCACAGATTTCCCCGAAGCGCCCGCTGAGCCGAGCGAGTGTGTTCTCAAGCTGAGAGCACTGATCAGCGGGGCGAAGATCACCGCCATCCGCCAGCACCGCGGAGACAGGGTGGCAAAGATCTCCATTGAGGGTGGTGGAGAGGGTCCCTTTCGTCGAGAGATCTGGATCGAACTCTTCGGTCGTTCGGGCAGGCTGCTGGTGGTCGAAGGCAAGACCCTCACGGTGAGATTTCTCTTCGGCAGGAAGGGGATCACCGAGGGCGAGCGATACTCGCCGCCGGAGAAGAAGCCCTCCTCGCCGTTGCCGGGGGAGATGAAGATGCCCTTCGATCCTCTCGCCCTGGCCCCTCAGGAGCTGAGAGGTGAGGAGGCCCCCCTCAACCGCTTCCTCGAGGTGTCGATGGCCCGCGCCGAGATTGTCGCCGACGCCAACGACAGGCTGGTCTTCCTGAAGCGGGAGTTGACCCGAATTCTCTCCCGCCGAAACCGTCTCAACGAGCGCCTCGGCGAGGAACTCGAGTCCGCTCGCGACTGGTTGTCGTGGCAACGACGTGGAGAACTGCTCCAGGGGAACCGTCACCTCCTCGAGCGTGGTCTCGAGAGAGTGGAAGTGGTCGACTGGTTCAGCGAAGGAACGCCGATCATCACCGTCTCCCTCGACAGCGCTCTGACACCATCTGAAAACGTCGATCGCTATTTCCGCAAGGCTCGCAAGGCACGTCGATCCATCGAACATCTCCAGAAGCGTCGGGCGGCAATCGAGGAGGCGGTTTCGATCCTCGAGCCCATATCTGCCAGAATCGACGCAGTTGCCGTTCCCCTCGATCTCGTCAAAGAGGATGTAGAGGCGCTCCTCGACGAGGCGCAGTCGCTGCTGATGATCCACGGCGTCACCAGGAGGGAGAAGGGGGGGGGGCGCAAGGGCCAGGAAGCAGCGCCAGGTTGTCGAGAAATACCGACGCTTCAGGAGTCGCGAAGGGCTTCAGATCCTCGTCGGACGCAACGCCCTGGAGAACGACCAGTTGAGTATCAGGGACGCTCGCGGTAAGGACCTGTTCTTTCACGTCGCAGGACGACCGGGACCCCATGTTCTGCTGCGCCTGACCCCCGGCAAGGTCGCTTCTCCCGAGAGCATCTCCGATGCCGCCTTCATCGCCGCCTACCAGTCGGGCTGGCGTGGCCCTCAGGCGCTGGCGGTCAGCTGGACCGAGGCTCGCTTCGTCAGCAAGCCGAAGGGCTTTCCCCCCGGCAAGGTTCGAGTAGAAAGGGGGCGAGAGATCCTCGTCAGCCACGATCCCGAGCGGATTGGCACCCTGTCGGTCCACCAGGGGGGCAAGAAGGAGCCCGGTGGAGCAGATTCGTGACCGAATTGTTGCAATCCCATGGTTCCATGAAGGGTGTCCCCCCGTATCCTGTGGGGTTGGCAAGGATCGACCCGCGACAGGATCGTTCACCGATCGGGATTTGGAGTCATAGCGATGCTGAATCAGTTCTTCGAGGCGGTGGGGGGGTCTCGCTCCCATGGAGTGCTGCTGGCAATTCTGCTCATCGCAGTCGGTTGCAACGCGCCCACCTCACGCACCGATCCCAAGGATGCCGTGGTTGTTGCCAAGAAGATCACAATCCTGATGATCGAGGGCGTCGATCTGATGACCCAGGCTGCGACCGACGATTCCCTCGACATCTCCAATCCCGAGGAGGCGTTCCAGCTGCTTCCGCTGCTCCTCGAGGCCGAGAAGAAGTTCAACGAGGCGGTCCGGCTCAGCCCCGTCTCCAGCGGTCCCAGGTCCCGCCTTGGCGCTTGCCGTCAAGCGATTGCTCTGATCCATCTGCAGCAGTACCAACTCCTGTTGGAAAAGGCGACCTCCTATCGCGAGCAGCGGCTCGTTCCCCCTGAGGATCTCACCGTCAGCATGATCGAGACCCGTGACCGAGCTCGGGATTGGCTCCGCAAGAGCACCCGTGTGCTCGAGTTTTATGTCGATCGTCTGATGGCCAAGTATCCGGAGCCCGCGGTCTTTACCCGGCTCGAGGAGAATTACGTCTATCTCGAGGAGTGGCAGAAGGCCGAGAACACCGTCAGGAGGATGGTGGCCCGCTTTCCATCGATGTCGGGTGCCTTTCGCAGAGCCGCCGAGTCGAGAGTCCGCCAGTATCGACTCCGGAGGTTGGAAGTCGGGTAGAGCCTCCCCGACGGACTTCTCTCAATCGCTTCTTACTCACTCACAGACCCCCCTCTGGAGCGATCGGGCCGATTGCCCTGGGGTCGCCGTTTGCCGACCTTAAATTCCCGATGCTATTCTTCGAAGCCTCTTCCCATGAGGCCATCGATGGACGGGCCGCGCTCTGCCGTGGCCCCTGATGGAGAGATCCCTGGCCTCGTCCAGCGCCCCGGACCCTCCGTCTGTTAGCAGAAGCAGGCCGACCGATGAGTCATGTTTTCGATGTCAGTAAAGCTTTGCGTGAAAACGTCTCCGAAGTCGCCCTCGAAGAGTTGGCGCGGCGTGGGCACAGCAAGGTCAAGGTCCTCAATGGAAATGCGGTCCAGAAGCTCGTCGACGAAGCGGTCGCCCGGGTCCTCTCCGACCGCCTCGAGCAAGCGACTAACCAGGAACGCCAGCAACTTCACCAGGAAGCGCGCAGCGAGTTCGAGCGCCTCGTCAAGGAACGCAAGGATCGAGAGATCGACCAGCAGCGTCAGTTCATGACCCGGGTGCGCGAGCTCGAGGCGGAGAATGCCAGTCTGCGCGATCAGCTCTCGGGCGATGAGGCCCAGAAGGCGACGACGAACGGACTGGACCCTGATCAGATCGGGGCGATGATTCGCGACGCCATCGAGGGCGCGCGTCCCAGCGAGAAGCTCAACTCCCCCGCGGTAGAGCAGTTGGAAGCGCTGAAGAGCAGCATTGAAAATCTTGCAGATCGTGTCACCCGAGGTGTCTCGGGCGGGAACAATCAAAGGAACAGGGTTGTCGAGCCTCCCTCGGAGGAGGCTCTGGTCGCTTTCTTCTCGCAGAAAGATGGCGAGGAAATCGAGAGCAACATCAAAGAGGTAAAAGTCAAGAAGGCGAAGGCAACGGGGATCGAGAAAAACCTCGCAAAACTTCGCGCCTTGCAGAACGAAACGGAGTGACAGGGGCCATGGGAGATTACTCAGACCACGCCAAGAAGAGTTTCCAGGATTCGAACACCGGAGCCGGAGCCGGTAGTAACACCAGGAAAAAGGTCGATGTCACCTTTGACCTTGCCAGCGCCGATAGGGTAGCGGGAAAGGCGCAGCCGAAAAAGGCTGCTTCTTCTTCGACGAGCAAGGCGCAGGCGATCGCTTCACTGGCTGCTGCCGATACAGTTACTGCTGAAACAGCCGCTGCTGGGGGTCAGAATGCCGCTTCCCAGGCCGTTGCCACTCCTGCCGCGGCGAGCGCAACGTCGAGCAACCTGGTGCTCGGCCGTGGCATCGACGTGGGGACCGCCAACCTGGTCAGCTCTGGCCAGGACAGCAGTGGTAACGTTCACATCAATATCCAGCGCAACGCCTTCATCGACATCGATTGCGACGACTACACCCGCAACATGTTGACTCGCCTCAACGTCCAGTACGTTGTGGTCAACGGCAAGATGGTTGTGGTCGGAGATCCGGCGTTCGAACTCGCCAACATCTTCAATCGCGACACCCGTCGTCCGATGAAGCATGGCATGATCAGCCCCGACGAGAATGACGCCCTTCCGATCGAGAGGATGCTACTCGAGAACCTGCTCGGTCAGCCGAGTCAGGCGGGCGAAGCTTGCTACTTCTCCATTCCTGCCGAGCCGATCGATGCCGACATGAACGTTGTCTACCACCAGGGCATTTTCGGTGGCATGCTCAAGAGTCTCGGATACACCCCCAAGCCGCTCATCGAGGGGCACGCGGTCGTCTTTTCGGAGCTCTCAGAAGATGATTTCACCGGCATCGGGATTTCCTGTGGCGGTGGCATGTTCAACGTCTGCGTCGCGTACAAGTCG
>DQQH01000239.1 GCA_015664425.1 Planctomycetota bacterium | reverse complement strand
CTTCGAGGGGTTCAAGCCTGATCTCCCAGTTGCCATCGGCATCGGTGAAGGTGTCGGCCTTCTGGCCGGCGAAACGCACCGAGATCTTGGCGCCGGGACTCGCGTGTCCCCAGACGGGAACCTCCTGCCCTCTCTGGAGGACCATGTGGTCGGAGAAGACCGCGGGCACGTCGACGGCAACCGCGGGGGAGCAGAAAAACAGCACCAACAGAAGGACGATGGGGGAAGCAGCGCTAGAGCGGGTCATGAGACCTCCTCGAGTCCAGGTGAATGAAGCCACGGCCATGAGAATGACGGTCAGGACAGTGTCGGCAGCCGAGCGGGGGGCGTCAAGGAGCCGTCATCGATCGGTTTTGAGGGCCCTGCCGAGTCGGTCGATATTCGCCTCCATCACCGTCAGGTAATCCTCGCCAGGGCCAGGATCCCCCTGGCAGGGGCTGAAGAGCACCGATCGCACGCCGTGGGTCTGTTCGAGTTTCTCGACCATCTCTTGCGCCGGCGGCGACGGCCACAGGATCACCCTGGCAGGGTGTTTCTGGAGAGCCTCTTCGATCGCCAGACGGGTCGTACCGGCGAGAGACCCCTTCGCGTCGAGGTCGAGACTGACCAGCTGCCAGCGCGCCGAGCGGGCGAGATAGCGATAAACCGGGGCAGAAGCGAGAAGCAGTGGGGCGGCCCCTGGGGCAGAGATGGCCTGTAGGCGGTTGTCGATCTCCATCAGGTCCTGCTCCAGCAGCCTTAAATTCTCGGCGAGGAGGGCGCGGGCAGTGGGCAGCCGCCTCTGGAGCGCTCGATGGATCTGACGCGACTGGAGGATGGCCATCTCGGGATCGAGCCAGGTGTGGCCATCGACCCCTTCGAGTGATGCGACCCCCTCGGGGCCGTGGCTGTGGGTCGTCTCCTCACGTTGCAGCCAGCGGTCGGAGAGGTCGGCGTTACAGTCGACCACCCGGGCCAGCGGCATGCTCGCCGTCGCCAGCCACTTCTCGAAGCCGGCGCCGTTGAGGATGACGAGATCGACCTGCTGGTAGAGGGAGAGCGCCTCATCCGATGGAGACCAGCTGGCGGGGTCCTCACCGCGAGGAAGGGGGCAGACCACCTCGATGAGGTCGCCGCCGATCCTGCTGGCGAAGTAGGTGGTCGGGTAGAAGGTGGTTGCCACCTTCAGCGGACCCGCCGTCGCCTCCATCGTCAGGGGCGCCGGAGCGCCGGAAGGATGGCAACCCGAGAGGAGGGGCAACAGGGCGGCAAAAGGCACCAGAGGGGCGATGGCCAACAGGGACGTCGCCAGCCTCATTGCGGCAACCAGACGGGACCGCTGGCGAGCCACACCAGAGCGATGGTGACCACAGCAGCGGCGAGGAGAAGGCCAAAACTGATCGTCATCGACATCTCCAGCGCAACAAGACGCCCGACGGTTCCGCGCGGGGCACCGATGTGCATCAGCGTCTCCATCTGACGGCGTCTCACCCGCAGGTCGAGGGCGATGATCAACGCCAGCAGAAGTCCCGTCGACACCGTCACCAGGATGCCGTTGGCGTCGAGGAAGCGTTTCACCTGGAAGACCACCGACATCATCTCGCGCAACTGCTCGATGGGAACGAGCAGTTGCACGTCTTCTCTGGCTCGCAGCCGTGAGCGCAGGATGGTGCCCGATCGCTCGTCGATCGGCTCTGCGATGAATGCGGTGATCGGCAACCCGTCTGGTCCGGCGTGGAAGTGGAAGGAGTCGCGGTTCTCGTCGGTGATCTCGGTGTACTCGACCACAGCGCTGGTGGCGATGACATGGCTCGCCTCCTGGCTGATCAGCAGGTTCGGATCGGAAGTGGTGTCGAGCTCATCGTGTCCATGGCCGATACCGCGGATCACCCAGGTGGTCTTGAGGTCGACGAAGACGGCGCCATCGTCGGCACTCCCCGATGGAGCGAGAACCCCGACCACCTGCATCTTCAGGGGATAGGTGCTCGATATGTCGTAGAGGTTGCCGCTGTCGGAGAGGATCCTGTCGCCGACGGAGAGCCCCAGGGCGCTGGCGGTCTCGCTCCCCAGCAACGCTTCTCCCAGCCGCAGGGGCAGACGTCCGGAGGCGACTTGCAACCTGCGAAAACGATGGTAATCGCCGGTGGTCCCGACGACAGGGTGACCCTCGGCGGTGTCTTTCAGGTAGATCGGCACCGGCAACGCCAGACCCCCCTCGCGGACATTGATGACCTCGAGCATTCCGAGAGATCGCCCGGCATCGCCGCGAAAGTAGATGCTGTGCAGCAGCAGGTCGTAGGGGCTGCCCGGAGCTCCGACCACCATCGGCGTTGCGTTTGCCCGACCCTCCAACTGGTCACGGTAGACTCCGACCAGCAACTCGACCGCCACCGGCAGCACCACCACCAGGGCGATGCAGAGGGCGAGTACCGCGGTGCGACCGCGATGGTAGGCGACGTAGCGCCAGGCGAGCCTCATCAGCGGGGTCATGCGGCCGCCTCCCCGTCGTTCTCACCGAGGCCGATCACCACCTCGAAGTGTTTCAGCAAAGAACGGTCGTGGGTGACCACCAGCACCGTAGCTCCCGCCCGCTTTGCCTCGGAAAACATCATCTCGAGGACTTCACCCCCCGTTTTTGGATCGAGGCTGCCGGTCGGTTCATCGGCGAGCAGAAGTTTTGGACCTGGGAGAAGAGCACGGCAGATGGCGACGCGCTGACGCTCGCCGTGAGAGAGACGTCTCGGGCCGCGAGCGAGCTTGTCGGCGATACCACAGCGATCGGCGAGTTCCAGCAGCCGCATTTCGACGGCAGCGTCGGGACTAACCGAACGCAGGGACAGCGGCAGGAGGATGTTTTCGCGCACATCGAGGTGTTCGAGGAGTTCAAACTCCTGGAAGACGAAACCGATCGCCTCGAGGCGGAAGCGGCGACGACGCGCATCATCGAGGCTCTCGAGTGGAACCCCACCGATCTCGATGGAGCCGGTCTCGGGGGAGAGAATCCCACCGATCAGGTTGAGCAGAGTGGTCTTGCCACAGCCGGAGGGACCGACCACCGCAGCGCGAGTACCGCCGGCGATGTCGATGCGGTCGATCTGCAGAGCATCCCGCTGGCCAGGGTGACGAAAGCGCACCCCTCTCAGGCTCAGCGCGAATTCAGCACCCATCGCTACAGCCCTTCCGTTCCATCATCGATGCGTCGCTGGTCGAGTATTTCCACCTTATCGATGCGCCAACCGGTGCCCTCGATCCAGCGTACCCGGTAACGGGCGCTGTAGAGGTTTGTTCGCCAGTGCCCATGTCCCCAGTGCCTCACCGTCCCGATCACCTGCCAACGAGACCTGACTGAAAACACCGGTTCGGTAGGGTTGTCTGGGATCTCGACGATTGTCTCCGTCGGGCGCACCGCCCGCACCTCGCAGACTGCGTCCTCCTCGAGACGCATCACAAGGCTGCGGTAGACCTCATCGTAGGTGGTCTCGAGTAGAGGCCCGCTGACGCTGCGCGAGATGGCGTCATAGGCGGCACCCTCCTCGTTGTAGTCGAATGCGCGGTAGATGTTGCGGTGGAGAGTCTCGAAGAGCGCGGCGGAATCCTCCTCGGACGGGAGCACAACAGCGGATTGCCACGGCAGAAAAACCCTCCACGGCGTGATGGTTCGCGCCATCCAGGCGGAAAAGAGGGCGAGCACCAGGATGGCGATCGCCGCGCCCTTCGCCTGCCGGAGCAGGAATCCGAGAAGGAGTCCGACGAGGATCAGAATCAGCGAGGTGACCGACACGACGGCGAGGGGCTCGCGGATTCCCGGCGCCACTTCTTCGGGGGAGAGGACCCGCCTTCCCTCGGGAGGAGTCCACACCTTGAGCGGGTCATCCTCCATGAACTTGTAGATTTGAAAATCGTCGCCGGTGCTCAGGGTCAGAAAGACCGCCTCGAGGGGGTACCGGTCCTCGCTGTCGAAACGAGTCCAGCTGAACTCGATCTCCTTCGGTGGCGATTTGGTGCCGTAGACCGCCGTCACTCCGATGAAGTTGAGGTAGTCATTGACGTCGAACCCCTCCTGGAACTCGATGTCCTCGATCACCGGCCTGACCTGAATTCCATCGATGGCAACGGTCGCATAGTTGTCGAACCACTGAGCCAGCAGTTCGCCGTATTCACCGTAATCCCCCACCCCCTCGGGATCGAGATCTCGGACCGCCAGGGGGTCGAGTGCCAGCCAGTGGCCAAAAAGGGTTTCATCGACAAGGGCGTAGATCTCGAGGCGTTCGGCGTCGAGATCGCCCTCGATGGTGACCGGCTTGGGAACGTGGTCGGTGGCGAAGAGGGGACCGATGAGAGCGACCAGCATCAGCACGACGCCGGCGGCCAGGGAAACTCCCCTGGCCGCCGGCGCAGCCTTAGCCTTCTTCTCGAAGAACGGCTCGATCAGAGGACGACCTCCGCCTTCTTCTCTTCCTTCTTCTCTTCCTCGGGGGCAGGCCACTCGAAGACGAGTTCGACCTCTTTCTCGCCGCGCTTGACGACCACCTTCTTCTTGGTTCCCTCGCCGCGGATCGCTCGCATCAGAGCTCTGCGGCTGTCGACCGCTTCACCGGCGATGGAGATGATGACATCCCCCACCTCGAGGCCGGCCTTTTCGGCGACTGACCCTTCGACCACCCTCTCGACGGTGGTGCCATCGAGCATCACGCCCATCCGACGGCCTCCCCCGGCAAACCCGCGACGACGGTCACCCTTTTCGATGCCATCCCTCGCCAGCAGTCCGTCGAGGTCGGCCACGCCGAGCGCCGCCAGGGCGATCACCAGGGCGGAGTGCTCGAGGTACTCGGGGATCGCCAGGTCGTAGGTGTCGAACTGGGTGTGAATGCCGTGACGCCAGTTGGCGCGCCCCTCCTGGGTCCAGAAGAAGCCAGGAATGCCGGCGCGCAGGAAGGACTCGTGGTCGCTACCGATTCCGCGGGGAATGCTGTCCATCGCCTCGAGACGGAAGGGAAGGTCCTCGTTTAGCCCGATCACGGCAGCGAAGGCCTGCTCGAAGTCATCCTTCATCGAGGGCACCATCGGGATGGCAGCAACTGCGTTGGGTCCGCCATCGTAGACGAAGCAAGCCGAGATCTTTTCGTGGAGCTCGGGGTTCTTCTCGACGTATGCCCGCGAACCGAGAAGTCCCTGTTCCTCTCCGCTCCACAGCATGACAGCAGAACTTCCAACTGTCAACGGTGGTTGGAAGTGATAGCGTAACAGCTCATAGT
>DQQH01000210.1 GCA_015664425.1 Planctomycetota bacterium | reverse complement strand
GTGGCCTTTGTGCGATTTGCATCGGTCTACCAGGAGTTTGCGAACGTGTCCCAGTTCCTGAAAGAACTGGCACCGTTGGTCGAGAAAGAGTCAGGGGGCGGGGATCGACTCATCAAAGGAGAATTCCAGTAACGCAGAATCGGTGATCAGAAAATTGCAGGCCCTGGTGTGGAATCGATGCATCGAGGGGGGCATGCAGGACGATCGACCTGTTACCGAAGCGTTGAATGCTGTCGTCAAGGGTGCCCTTGCCCGGATCGAACGGGTGGGTGACCATGATGCGCAAGATCGCGAACTCCTCGAGTACATCGAGGAAGAGATCGCTGAACGTGGACCCGAAAGCTGGCGGCCGCGGCTGTTCGAGAGTGGACCGGCTCCGCTGCTGCCGTCTGATTTCGGGATCGAACTTGCGAGTGCTCCCGCCGGGCCGTCGGGTTTTGCCCGCCAGCGGGGAGAGGCGAGTTTGCTTCGACTCTGGCCCTGCGCAGATGGCCTGTTGCCGTCGTCGCCTCTGCGTCTGGCGAGGAGGCGACTGTACATGCCGCCTGTGACCGCCAGTGGAGATCCTTTCGAGGTGCTCGCGACTCGGTTGCAGGCGGAGATCCCCTGGTTCACCGAAGAGGTGACTGTCGCTGGTGATTTGAACTGGCTTCCATCCTCCAGGGAGGGAGCGTTGAACACCCTCTGTCGCCTCATCGAGAGGGTCAAGGGGATGAGAGCGATGCTGGGAGTGGCCCCGGTGTTGCGCCTGCAGTTTCCTCTCAGACCCGACCCCCCTGCCGGGCACCTGTTTGCCATCGGTGAGGGGATCGAGAGAATCGATGGGTTGCTCGAGGGTCTGGCCCGAATCCCGGGGCGCTCGGCGCTGCTGGCGGGTACGGAGCTGCAACTCGCCGTTCCTGCGCGTCTGGAGAATCCGGAGGACTGTCAGCGTTTACTGGCGCTGCTGCGCCTGCCGCTGCCGCTGCTGCCGGTTCCCGCGAGCGTTCGGAGACCAGCGGTGGAGGCGGGACGACTTCTCGCGGGCGATTGCCGTCGGGCGTTGAGAGCGTCGCGAGAGCGTCAGCGGTTCTTCAACCGTCTCGCCGGCAGCGACATCGGAGTGCCCTGGGCAGAGGACTGGTTGCGGGACCGTCGTGGCGGTGTTCCGGCATGGCGGCTGTGCGAGTGTCAGCACGAAGAGGTGGGGCGGCACATCGTGGAGGAACCGGCAGTTGCCACCGCCGATGTGGTCTTTCTGGCGCGTGAGACCCTCGTTCACGCTCAGGCGGAGCGGGAACTGCGTCGCAGAGTTCTTCGCTGGCGTCGGCGGGGAAGTGATGTTGACGGCCCGCGTTTGATCGACAGACTCGGACCGCTGTTGCGTGGTCTGGCACGAGCCCCGGAAATCCTTCGAGACACCGATCCGGCACTTTCCGGTGCTGGCGGGAGGAGCGGACCGGAATGTATCTGAAGAGGCTGTCCCTCGCGGGATTCAAGACATTTCCCGACCCGGTCGATTTCGATTTCGATCCGGGAACCACGGCGATTGTCGGTCCCAATGGCTGCGGGAAGTCCAATATCGTCGATGCGTTCCGGTGGGTTCTTGGGGAGAGATCTGCGAAGGGGATGCGCGGCACCGAGATGCTCGATGTCATCTTCAAGGGGTCACGCAACCGCCCCGCACTTTCCCGGGCGGAAGTTACCCTGACTTTTGACAACGAAGATGGAGTCCTTCCGATCGAGGCCAGTGAGATCGAGGTGACAC
The DNA here is from genome assembly GCA_015664425.1 of Planctomycetota bacterium. GTDB lineage: Bacteria > Planctomycetota > UBA8108 > UBA1146 > UBA1146 > DTRS01. Next base: position 9,855 of record DQQH01000210.1, on the reverse strand, counting down.
GTCAGCTGCTACGGGATGGGAGCAGCGAGTACATGATCAATCGGGCGCGGTGTCGCCTGAAGGACATCCTCGCTCTCTTCACCGATACGGGAATCGGCACTGACGGCTATTCGGTGATGGAACAGGGAAAGATCGAGTCGTTCCTCAACTCCAATCCGATCGAGCGCAGGCGTATCTTCGAGGAGGCCGCCGGAATTTCTCGTTTCAAGAAGCAGCGCACAGAAGCGCTCCATCGACTCGAGAAGACGGACCATGAACTGGTACGGACGGCGGATCAGCTCTCCGAGACCGAGCGCAGGATTCGCAGCCTCAAGATCCAGGCGGGCAAGGCGAGGAGATACGTCGAAGACCGGGATCTCCTGCGCCGGATCAGTGCAGTTGCTGCCAGCCAGGAGATCTGTGAGATGCAGAAGAAGCGGGAGGCTCTCACCTTCCGGTTGTCATGGAAGCAGACGTTGCGTTCCATCCTGGGGGACCTGGTCGGCGGCCTCGATGGGAAACGAGAAGAGGCGCGGGGCGTTGTCGATTCCGCTCGCGAAGATCTCGACAGAATCAAGGGGGAGGAGACGGAGATCCGGATCGAGTTGGAGGGGGTTCAACAGCGTTCGCTCTCCACCTCTGACCAGATCTCTCAGATCGATCAACGATGCGATGAATGCCAGGAGCAGCTGGAGGCTCTTCGTCACTCCGAAAAAGAGTACGGCAAGTCCCGAACTCTCCTCCGCCAGGAGATCCGGGCAGAGATTGTAAATTTGAGAAAACTTCGGCGTCTCAGCGGAGAAGGGGAAGCGCAGCGCTCCGAGAAGCAGAGGGAACGGGAAGAACTGGAAGGGTTCCTCCAGCAGGCGAAGGAGGATGCCCTGGCAAAGGTCTTCGAGGAAACGCGCCTTCAGAACGCGCGTGGATCGATTGAGAGTGACCTTCGCGGGCAGAGAAACCTCATCGAGCGTCGACGAGGAGAGGTCTCCGAGTTTTCCCAGCAGATCGTGGAACTCGAGAGTTCAGCGCGGGAGTTTCACGAACAGCGAGAAATCTGCATCGCCAACGCCAAAGTCCTCGATTCACGGGGGGCCTCTCTCAGAGAGGAGGTCGAGGAGCGTACCCTGGAGCTCGATGAGACTCTCGGTCTGCAGGCGGAGATGCGCGTCGATACCGAGCATTTCCGCGCTCGCCGCAGTTTCCTCGAGGACCTCGAGCGGAACCAGGAGGGGGTCGGCAAGGGCACCCGTCGTCTGCTCGCGACGAAGGCTCCAATTCGCCATGACTTTGCCGGGCTTCTCGCTTCCCTGATCGAGGCGACACCGGAGGTCGCCCCTCTTATCGACGCGGTCCTCGGTCCGGTTCTCGAGACCCTTGTCCTGCGTGGGCGCACACCCCTCGTCGATCGGATCAGAATTCTCCAGGCAGAACTCTCGGGGGAAGCCGCAGCTGTGGTCCAGGTGGAGGGTATCGAGGGAAGAGACCTGCCCCTCCCCGAAATCCCCGAAGGTGCCATCCGTTTGAGTGACCTTGTCGATTGCGAGCCCGTCTATCGGCCCCTGATCGACGAACTCCTCGGGAGCACTCTCGTTACCGACGAACTGGTCCAGGGAGTCCAGTTGCAGCAGAGCGCCCCGAAGTTTCGGATTGTGACCGCCGATGGAACGGTGATCGAGCCATGGGGGGCAGTCGTTCTCTCGGGCGCCTCCTCCGAGGGGCTTGTCTCGCGCAGGATCGAGATCCGGGAGATTACCGAGAAGCTGGAGAGAGCCGAGGCCCATCTCGATCGCGTCACCGCTGACGGCTACGCACTCGAAGGAACGATCGGTGCACGTCGTGTCGAGCTGGAACGCCTGCAGGAATCCTCCCAGCGATCCCGACTCGAGGCGGAAGGAATCGCCAGGCAACTCGCCCAGAACGATGATTCCCGGAGAAGAGCAGTCAGTCGCAAGGAGGTGGTCGAGACCGAGATCTCCCAGGCGAAGGTTCAGATCGAGTCTTTCCAGGGGAACATGAGGGAGACAGACGAAATACTCCTCTCGGCTCTCGAGGAGCGTGCCGCGATCGAGGCCAGAGTCAGTACCTTCGAGGGCCGGATCGAACCTCTGGAGAAGCAGGTTCAGGCTCTCGACGACAGCAACCAGGAGCTGCGACTTGGTGCGACCAAGTCCGAAGAGCGCATCGCCTCGCGCTGGCGTGAGCAGGTTCAAATCGACGGTGAGATCGAGGAGCGCAGGAGCAGGCGAGCGCACCTCACCGAGACAGAAAAGCGCGACCGTGAGCGGCAGGAGGGACTGCGAGGCACCCTCGGGGAGATGGGCTTGCGCCAGAAAGCTCTCGAGGAACAGTTCTCGACGATGACTGTCCGCTTCGATGGGGCGAAAAAGAACCTGGACCGTCGACACGGCGAGCAGAGGGAGATAGAGAGGCAGATCAGCCTGTCCAGGACAGAATCGGACCGGCTCAGGGAAGGCAGGGAGGAAGACCTCCTCGGCGAGAATGAGTGCCGGGTCCGGATCGAGGGAATGCGTGAACGGATTCGCGAGGAATTCGAAATCGACCTGTCGACAGCTCCTCTCGATGAGTGGAGAAAGGAACTGGCGGCGAGTGATGAAGAGGAAGACGCGGCGATGCTCGTGCGTCTACGCGCGGAACTACCGCGGATCCAGGAGAGAATGAGACGGAACTCCAACGTCAATCTTCGTGCGGTTGAAGAACTGGAGGGAGAAGAGGTTCGCTTCCGGCAGGTCACCACCGAAGTCTCCGATATCACCCGCGCGAAAGATTTGCTTCTGGAGTCGATCGAAACCCTCAACGAACAGAGCAGAGAAAAGTTCATCCTCACCTTCGAAAAGGTGCGTACCAACCTCCAGGAAATCTTCTCTACCATGTTCGGAGGAGGAGACGCCGACCTGATCCTCGAGGAGGGGGTTGATATTCTGGAAGCTGGCATCGAGGTCATCGCACGGCCACCTGGAAAACGGGTCAGCAAGTTGCGGCTCCTCTCCGGTGGCGAGAGGGCTCTCATGGCGGTGTCGGTTCTCTTCGCTCTGTTCAAGACAAAACCGAGCCCCTTCTGCATCCTCGACGAGGTCGATGCGCCCCTTGATGAGCGGAACACGCGTCGGTTCACCAAGATCCTGAAGCAGTTCGCCGAGAAATCTCAGTTCCTGGTGATCACCCACAGCCGTGTGACGATGTCGGAGGCGGAGCGTCTCTACGGAGTCACGATGGAGGAAGAGGGGGTCTCCAAGAGGGTCGTGGTGCGAGTCGAGGATGTCGACAGTTTCATTCCTGAGAAGGTCGCTTCCAGGGGCGCCGCTGCAAAGGCTGCCGGGCGAGGTGATGGAGTTGAGCCCGAAACCGCCCGGAATCGCCTCGAGGTTTCCGTCGATGAGGAGGGCGAAGTCGCCTCGGAGACGGTCACAACTCCGACTCCCTGAGTTTGTCAGGACTTATATCAACAACCGGTGTCGTCGCGCCTCGCTCGTTGGCTCGATCGCTGGAGTATGGGCTATTCTTGCCATGGACTGCCATTTCCACGTCAAAGAAACGAGTGCAATGAAACAACCTGACCCCGAGAAACTCCAGCGGATGATCTCCGCTGGGCATTCTCTCTGCGGAGTCGATCTACGTGGCGCCGATTTGCAGGACTTCGACCTCCGGGGAGCGAACTTCGAGAGTGCAGACCTTTCCGGCGCCAACCTCAGCGGTGCAGACCTCTTCGAAACGATTCTGACAGGTGTCTCCTTTCGCGGGGCCTGCCTTCAACGGGTCTCCTTATCCGGCGCGGATTTTGAACTGGTCGACCTGAGGGATGCCGACCTGACCGGTGCAGATCTTCGTGGATGTTGCTTCCGAAAAGCGTCGATCGAGAACACGACATTCGATTCGGCGAAACTGGAGCGCTCCCGCTTCGTGAATCAGGTGCTCAAGGAGTGCAGTCTGAAGGGGGTTTCCCTCGATCTGGCGCTCTTCGAGGGCTGCAGTTTCATCGACTGCGACCTGTCAGGATCGCGCCTGGTGGAAGCCTCTCTTCATCGTTGCAGGGCCCAGGGGAGTTCCCTGCGCGATTGCCGCCTCGAGAGAACAAGGTTCGAAGAGGCTCCCCTCAATGGCTTCGATCTCACCGGCTCGCGGCTGATCGAATGCGATCTCTCCGCTCAGGAGACCGAGGGACTCTGCCTCGCCGGGGTCCATCTCCTGAACTCGATAATGCCCGCAGGGTCCTTGCGAGGCGTTTCCCTGGGAGGGGCATTCCTCGAGGGGATAGACCTCTCCGGACGTGATCTCGAGAAATGCGATCTTCGAGGGGCAAGGCTGGAGAGTTGTGATCTCTCCTCAACGGTGCTTCGCGGAGGTGACCTCGGTTCCGTCGACCTCAGGGGTGCGAGGATGCGAGAAGCGTGTCTCGAGGACTGCATTCTCGATGGCGCCGACCTCAGGGGAACCTCCCTGGTTCATGCCACCCTTGCGGGAGCTTCGCTCGAGGGGACTCGACTGGCAGGCGCGAACCTCTTTCAGGCTAATCTTGCCCGCACTCGCCTCGAGAATGTCGAAGCCGATGGGGCCAACATGGCTCGCACCCGATTCTCGGGCTGCGAGATCATCAGGAGTTCCTTCCAGGATGCTGACCTGTCCCGTGCGGTCATCGAGGGATCCACTCTCGACGAGGTCAACTTCGACGCAGCCACCTTCGACGGAACGGTTCTCGCGGAAAACACCTACAGGAAAATTTCAATGCGAAGATCGATCTTACGTGGAGTCGAACTCCTCTCCGGCGATCTTTCAGGTACCGATCTGGAGCGAGCCCACCTCAAGGGGGTTCACCTGCAGGAGGTCTCATTCCGTGGTGCCCGGCTCGTGCGGGCAGATCTACACGGAGCGAGCCTGAAAGAGGTGGACCTTCGTGAGTGCGAGTTGATGGGGGCGCGATTCGATCAGGCGAAACTTCGCAGCGTCGACATGTCGGGATCGACCCTCGGGGAGGCACGTTTCGTGGGAGCGAGCCTTGTGGATGTTACTCTCGATGGATGCACCGCCGAGGAGATCGGGTCGTGCCTCGGCCTTCTCGAAGCGTTGCCCGAGGATTTCGGGTCTTCCATTCCCAGATGCGAGTTGATGCTTATCGAGAAGGTGATCGAACCGCGATCCCTGGCGATCCGTCTCGATCAGATCGCCTGTCTGATCGAGGAGATTGCCGCTCAAGCACTCGGCGCCGGGTCGATTTCGCCACCGTGCGTCATCTCCGAAATCCGCTGTGACGACAGAGTCAGGGTCATTCTCGAGGCGGCCGGAGGAAGCGAGGAGATGGGTGGGCTTCTGATCTCCGCCCTGTCGAAGGCGATCAGTGGTGACGGGGATTTCGGCGATTCTGTCAAGGATGCACTCAGCGCCCTCTGTTCACCCATCGGCGAGTTTCAGGGGGAACGTGGAGCGAGGTCGAGGCGGGTGGTTTGACGCATCTGGAAAGAAGAGGGTACTCTTCGATGAACGATACGACTCCTCCTTTTCCTCTCGCCAGCACAACGAAGGTTAAATTCCTTCGCCCGGGTAATTTCATCCAGGACCGTTGCCATCGGCAGGCGTTCTCGCTGCCGACTGGGGAGAGAGCACTTGTCTTCATTTCAGCAGAGACCGCCAGTGCTGGGAGAAAGCACTGCGATCGAGAGCCTCAGAGATTTCATCGTTGGCGTCAGCCTGCGATCGATCCCCGTGCTGCTGGTCGGTGCCAGCGGTGTCGGAAAACGACTCGCCGCAAGCAAGATCCAGTCGATCGGGCGGTATCCCGATGTTCACCTGCAGGAGATCGAAGCCTCATCCATCTCCCTGGAGCATGCGATCGGAGCCGGTCTGGACCCTGACAATCCCCTGGTTGGCGGAAACCAGACTACTTTGCACATCACCGGCACCGAACTTGTAGACCGATCGGTTGCCGAGGCACTCGAGCGGAGAATCAGCTGCGATCCCGATCTTCCTCGCCTGCTTTTCTCGAGCAGGACCCCGATTGCGGTTTGGAAGAACCTGCCGATCGGAGTGGGAGCATTGGCACAGATGCTGGCGGACCACGAGCACACCATTCCACCGCTGCGGGAGCGAATCGAAGATGTCCCGCATCTCTGCAGGTATCGAATCCAGACTCTGACCGAGCCGGAGGAGTTCGAGGAATGCTGGAGAGAGTTCAGCTCCCGTTTGCTTCCCGGAATGCTCGCCTACGACTGGCCTGGAAACGTCAGAGAACTCAACTCGGTGGTCTCGAGGTGTTGTGCGATGCCCGTTGGATGTTGCGCAGATCCAGCGCGGTCTTTTGCCCGGGAATTCGAAAAGGGGTTGGGAAAATTCCGTAGATCGATGGCGCTGGAGGTCCTCCAGGCAGGATCATCGATGAGAGCCATCAACGGAATCCGTTGGGATGAGGGGAGCAATCGTGCGAACTGACCCGAGGGATCAAGCACTCAAGATCCTAGTCGCAGATGACGAGCCGGCTGCCCGCGACCTGGTGAGCATGATCCTGACACAGGAAGGCTGGCCGACTCCGACGCTTGCGGAGGATGGCCAGGCAGCCCTCGATCAGCTGGAGAAGGGCCACTGGGACATCCTGGTCACCGACCTCGACATGCCCCGGATGAATGGCGAGAACCTTGTGCGGAGAGCCGTAGAGATTTCCAGGGATCTGACCATCGTCGTGACCACCGGCAACGGTTCGGTCCGCAAGGCGGTAGAGTTGATGCAACATGGGGTCGTCGACTTCATCATGAAGCCCTATGACGTCGATGAGTTCCTGGCGAGCATGGAGAGAGCCCGGCACAGGGCGGTGAACATCCACGAAATCCGTGGAATGCGAGAGGTGGTCGAAGCGCTCCTCGCCGCTCTGGAGAGCAAGGATCGGTACCTCAATGGACACTCCTCACGGGTATCTCGATACGCCGTCGAACTGGGTCGCTTCGCGGGCCTCGACAGGAATGCCCTCCGTTTCCTCGAATACAGCGCCCTTCTTCACGACGTGGGAAAGATCGGTGTCCACGAGGAGATCCTCAACAAGCCTGGCCGCCTCAACAATTCCGAGTTCAACCAGATTCAAAAACATCCGGGGATGTCTCGTGACATTCTCGGGCCAGTCAAGTTTCTCGAGCCCTGTCTCGAGAGCGTTTACCATCATCACGAGAATTTTGACGGAACTGGCTACCCCGATGGGGTGGTCGGGGAACAGATCCCCATCGAGTCCAGAATCATCAGCATTGTCGATGCATTCGATGCCATGACGAGCGACCGATCCTACCGCGGAGCCCTGGCAGCAGAGGAAGCCCTGGTCCGAATCGAAAAGGGAGCGGGACACCAGTTCGATCCAGAACTTGTTCGACTCTTCATCGAGAATTTCGAGCAGGTCATCGACCTGGAGGAGGTACATCAATGAAGAGCCCAATTCTAGTTTCGGGTCATTCGATCAAGTCGACAGATTTCCTGCAGGCCAGGGTGTTCAACGAGGCCGGCGGCGAGGATCTCCTGGTCGCAGGCTACGACTCGAGAATGCGCAGCATTCTAGAGGCGGTCGCCAAGGTCGCCCCGACGGTGGCCACGGTTCTGATCGGCGGGGAGAGCGGCACCGGCAAGGACCTGATCGCTCGCCTCGTTCACCAGTGCAGTCCTCGGCGCGATGGTGCGTGGGTTCCCGTCAACTGCGGTGCGATTCCCGCGAGCCTGGTCGAGAGCGAACTCTTCGGAGCGATGCGGGGGGCCTTCACCGGTGCCGACCGCGATACCGATGGTCTGATTGCTTCCGCCAAGGGGGGAACTCTCTTCCTGGATGAGATCGGTGAACTTCCCCTCGATGCCCAGGTCAAGTTACTCCGCTTCCTGCAGACGGGGAGGGCACGTGCTGTTGGTGCGATCAAGGATCGACACGTTGATGTGCGGGTGATAGCAGCAACCAACCGGGATCTCCAGACCGAAGTCGAGGAGGGTAGATTCCGCCTCGATCTCTTCTACAGGATTCACGTCATCCACCTGGAGTTGCCTGCTCTGCGCCAACGCAAGGCGGACCTGCCGCCGATCGTCTCCACGGTTGTCGAACGCCTCAGATCCCGAGGGGTCGAAGGGGGTGAGATTCTCCCTGGAGCCCTCAGCGCCCTCTCCGAGCACGACTGGCCGGGAAACATCCGGGAACTGGAGAACGTCGTCGAGCGGCTCCTGCTTCTCTCGGGAGGTGCTCCGGTCACTGCAGAATTGGTTCGTGAACAGGTTTCGCAACCTCGCATGGAGGTGCATTCGAGCAGACCGGGGGAGGACTGCCCGGAGCGATCGGAGAGAGGCTATTCCCTCTCGATGTCGCTTCGTGAGGTCGAGGATGCCCACATCCGGAAGGTGCTGGATCACCACGGAGGCAACAAGACCCGGGCTGCCAAGGACCTGGGCGTCAACGTCAAGACGATCTATAACCGGATGGTCAGGGCCCAGGAGAAGGTCGCAGGCGAGGGGAGCGACCGCTAGAGGTCTGGTGATACCACCAGCTGGACCTTCTGTCCGCGGCGATTGATCTCGATGACGATCGGCCCGCCACCGTCGAGGCGGTCGACCCCGGACTCCCATGCGCTGAGAACGGCTGGAAGGCTGTTGAAGTCGAGCCTCTGGCCATCGACCATCTCGATGCTGTCGTTGTCTCTCAATCCAATCCGTTCCAGGAGGCTCCCCGGAGTGATGTCGAAAACCTCCAGGGAGATGGTGCCATCGGTATTCTCTCTCACCCTGCTGCTGGCATGGGAAAGTTCCTGCTGGCAATCGGTGAGGTTCTTCAGCCGATCCATCAGTCCCTGATTGACCTTGTAGACCTTGGTGACTCCGCGCCGCCGACCGGGTGCTCCGCGGCGACTGGTGGCGTTGCCATTCTCCGAGGCGGAACCGGCGAGGATCAGATCGAGTTCCCTGATCTGGTCACTGTTCAGTTCGCGCCTCAGATCCTGTTCGGAAACCTCCCGTGAATTCATCGCGATCGAAGGGGTCGAACTCGGCATCCCGTAGACGGTGACGAAGATGGCCAACCCGGCCAGTACGACGGCGGCGAGGATCCAGACAGTTTTTTCGAGGATGGGGAGCATCCGAGCGGTCCTTCCTGGCGGGCCAGAAGTCGGGAACGCGGGCACCGACTTCCCTCGGGTCCATTGTACAGGAGGTGACGGCTATCCCGGTCACAACCTTTCACATCACCTGAATTCCAGGTGCAGGTTGCCCTCGCTCCATTCGAGGGTCACCCGTCCGACCAGATCTTCTCCGAGCCTCTGAGCCAGTTCCGAGAGTTGCTCGTGGCGATTCTCGATCTCTTCCCGGGGAACCACCGAAGGCACGTCATCGGCGAGGAGAACGTCGAGCGCTGTCATCGAGGCAATCGCCGCATCTCGACAGTTGCCGAAGTCCTCCTGGGAAAGTTTCCAGCGGCAGTAGTACCGGCCCTCGGGCTCCTCGGAGATCGACGCCAGGCGCTGGAGCCACTCTTCCTCTGCCGACTCCTCTCCCTTTTCCTGGGCGATGTAGAGCAGGCGGAACCCGATCGATTCCTCGATATCGGCGTGTTCTTTCAGCATCGACTCGCAGATCGACTTCGCTTTTTCCAGTCGACCGAGATCGATGTTGACGTCGACGATGGAGAACTGCTGGGTTCCGAGAGAGCCCTCCTTCGGGACTGCGGCCTGCCGCCGAACCTTGAGCCTGACTTCCCTGCTGTCGGAATCGAGTTCGATACCCTGGCTGGCACCTTCGATTTTCGAGATCTCGTCGAGCAACGAGTCGTAGTCGGGAAACCGGCCCTCTGCCTGCTTGTGCATCAGTCTTGCGATCACCCCCGCCAGGCGTTCTCCCCGGCTGCTTCCCAGTTCGAGGATGGGG
>DQQH01000079.1 GCA_015664425.1 Planctomycetota bacterium | reverse complement strand
CGGGGTTCCATCGACCGCCTCGGAGTGCCTGCTGGTGATCGGGGCGGGAGAGGTCGATGCCATCGCGCCCATCGAGGGGGTCCAGTGGATCCTCGACATCACCGAGGACTCAGGGGGCCTGCTGTGGATGGTCAGCGGAGACAACCGCCTGATCATCCACGACAAGGACCTCCAGTGGGTCACCGAGATGCCCGGACCCTTCCCCGAGGATGACGACTTCCCCTCGGGGATCGCCTACCGTCCCGAGACGGGAACTCTTCTCGTCGTCAACTCCTTCGACAACCGCATGCAGGAGATCGATGTCGATGGAGTCCCGGTGGGGCCCGCGGTTCAGATCGAAATCCCTGTTCCCGACGACGAACCCACCTTCCTCGGCGGAATCGCCTACGATCCTGGCGGCAATGGCGGCGATGGGGTGATCTTCGCGGTCGAGGGCACCCGTGGCATCATTTACCGCCTCTCTCGCTCCGGCGAGGTGCTCTCCTCCTTCCCCCATCCCGACGAGGCCTTCGAACCGACTCCTGACCCATCCTTCATCGACACCTACTGCCTCGGAATCAGCGGCGTCCCCGAAGTGGCGGGACCGCCGGTAGAGATCGAGATCAGCGGTGGCACCGCCTTCGACCTGCACACCACCCGTTTCTTCCGCATCGATGCCACGAGCGGTGAACCGAGCGGATTCCAGATCACCACCGAGGCGATCTCCCTGGTCGCCTCCCGTCGTTACCTGGCCATCCACAACGGTGATTACCTCGGCCAACCGTGCAGTTTCGTGGTCAGCATCAGGAGCAACGATTGCAAGCTTCTGCGGGTGAAGAGAGAGCCGCCGGAGGTCAAGCCAATCGACTTCCTTCGCTGCCAGACGATCGGCCTCGAGGACCGCGTCGCCATCACCTTTCACCCCGGGGAGAGCTACGACTCCATCGCCGTCGAACGCGATGGCACCGTCGTTGCCACCATCGCCGGCGATGCCAGCAGCTGGATCGATGAATCTCCGGGCAGTGGCTGGCACCGCTACCGGGTGATTCCCACCATCGCCGGGATCAACGGTGACGATCGCAGCTGCCAGCTCCGCGTCGGTGTCGGAGCGAGGCTCGGGCACTCCTTCCTCGATCCTGCCTTCAGCCCCTACCAGATGACCCGGGATCCCGACTCGGGGACCTTTGTCGTGTCGGTCAACACCGCGGCACTCTCCGAGAGCTTCTTCACCTACGATTCCAACCTTCAATTCACCGGAACCATCCCGGCTCCCACCTCTCCTCCCTGGCTCACCGCCGCCCTGGCGATCCGCCCCACCGCCAGCGGCAGCGAGATCTGGAGCATCTCCTGGCAAGTCCCGGCGCCGTGGCTGGAACCCCAGGACTTCCTGCTGACCGTCCAGGCGATGGATGGAACGATCCTCTGGGGACCGGCGCCCATCTCGATCCCGGGACCGCCAGTGGGAGTCGCGCTGACCTACCCGGCAGCGATGGCCTACGATGCCGATGGAGATCTCTTCTGGTTCCTCGAACGGAACCAGGACTACATCTGGCAGATGAACACCGACGGCATCCTGACGATTCCGACGGAACATCCCCAGCCGCCTCTGCAGAACTACGTCTTCAACCTCGGGCTCGACATCGATGCCGACCGCGACAGTTTGACCCTCACCACTGCCGGTCCTTTCGACACCGTCGTCACCGAGGCGATCGGCATGACCCGTCTCGGGGTTGCCACCGGCGAGGTGATCCCCCTCGACGACACCGGTCTTGGCATCGTCTATGGACTCGTCCGTGACCAGGAGCGCGCGTGGGTGTGCGGTTCCCTGTCATCGATGCCACTGATGGTCAGCGTCAAGACCGCAGACCCGGTCGCTGCGCCAACCCCGCTGGAGTGTGTCGAACTTGCCCCCAACGAGGTGACTCTCAGCTGGGGACTCCAGGACGCCTACGACTCGCTGCGGATCTACCGGGGAGTACCTCTGGTGGCAACGGTTGGAGGCGATGAGACCACCTGGACCGACCCCGGAGTAGGTCTCGGAGCCCGTGCCTGGCGCGTCACCGGTGTCAAATCGGAGATGGAGAGCGCTCCTGCTGCCTGTTCACTGATCGTCGCCGGAATTCAGCCGCAGTTCCTGCGCGGGGATGTCAACGGCGATGGCAGCATCGACCTCTCCGACCCGATCCTTCTCCTCGGCTGGCTCTTCTCATCGGCTGCGCCGCTTGCCTGCGACGATGCCGGCGACGTCAACGATGACGGCGCACTCGACCTCTCCGATCCCATCTCGCTCCTCGGCTACCTGTTCTCGGGAGGACCCCCACCCGCTCCCCCGTGGCCGTCGCCAGGAATCGATCCGACGGTCGACAACCTCGGCTGCGAATCTCCCTGAAGGGGATCACTCGCCGGGATACCTGCCGAGGGCTTGACTGATCCACAGGGTGGTG
>DQQH01000013.1 GCA_015664425.1 Planctomycetota bacterium | reverse complement strand
GTACTTCCGCAGCGAGGACTATCTGTGCCTGAAGAAGGGCGGGTTCAAGTGCTATGCCCGCTGGGGCGAGAACGAGTACCACACCATCTTCGACAACGACTTCTGCTGCGCGCCGAACCAGTCGAATGTCGCGCCGATACTGAAGGTCTACGATGGGACCCTGGAAATCGTCTCGACCAGCGGAACCCGCGAGGTGGAGATCGAGGACTTTTTCACGGGACCCACCGATGACATCTCCCGGGAGAACATCCTCGAACCGGGAGAGGTGGTCACGAGGATTCATCTTCCGACCCCTGCTCCCAGTTCCGGCTGCGCCTATTTCGAAGCGCGGGAGAGGCAGTCCTTCGACTGGGCCCTCGCCAGCGCATCGGTTCGGCTGACCTTTTCTGGGAAGAAAGTGAGCGATGCGAGAGTAGTCCTCGGGGCAGTGGCTCCCGTGCCGCTTCGGCGAAGGGCTTCGGAAAAACTCCTTGTCGGAAACACCATCAGCGAAGAAACGATCGATGCCGCCTGCAAGGCGGCGCTGGAGGGTGCGATCCTCCTCGAGCACAACGCCTACAAGAGCAAACTGGTCGAAGGATTGCTCGCCCGGGCGCTTCGCGCTGCCGCCGAGCGTGGGAAGGGAGGGTAGCGATGCCGGGTAATCAGAAGCAGGAATTCTTGCCCGAGGATGTCTGTCCATGCTTGCGCACCAAGACGATGACTCTCAACACCGAGTACCGGCGCAGTGCTTTCGAGGATCGGTTCACCGCCGACACCGCCTTCTTCCATTGCTTACGGACGATGGCCTACCACGGACCCGATCAACTCGATGTCCGTCCCGACATGTGCAGACCGGGAAGGTCCTGTTACCCTACGCCGCCAGATCTCATCTAGAAGGCCGACAGTTGGAGGCGCTGACGCCCCTCTCCGTTGTCTTTTGGGTTCGGGCCACTACTATCCGGTTTCCGTCGCCCCGGAGAAACTCGGGAAGGTGTTCCCTTGGACAAATTGATCATTCGCGGCGGGCGTTCCCTCCACGGAACAGTGAACGTTTCGGGATCCAAGAACGGCTCCCTTCCCATCCTTTATGCCAGCCTCCTTGCTGATGGCCCCGTTCGGCTCAGGGGTGTTCCTGTCGACCTGATCGACATCCGCTCCACCCTTCGACTGCTCGAGGAGATCGGCATGCGAACGTTCGTCGAAGGCAGTGAGGTGGTGATCGAGCCAGGCGATTCGCGCCAGTCGATGGCGACCTATGATCTGGTCCGCAAGATGCGCGCATCGGTCTACTGCCTCGGTCCTCTTCTCGCTCGCCATGGTCACGCGCGGGTGTCGATGCCGGGGGGTTGCGCCATCGGCATCCGGCCGATCGACCTTCACCTCAAGGGAATCCAGGCCCTCGGAGCCGATGTCGAGGTTCGCAACGGTTACATCGAAGCCCGCGCCCAGGGCGATCGTCTCTGTGGTGGTCACGTCTATCTGAGCGGGCCTTTTGGCCCGACCGTCGGCGGTACCATCAATACGATGATGGCTGCTTCTCTTGCCACTGGCGAGACGATCATCGAAGGGGCGGCGTGTGAACCCGAGGTCGCCGGCCTCGCCCGTTTTCTCCGTGAGATGGGGGTCTCCATCGAGGGAGAGGGAACTCCGACCATCTCGATAATGGGGGTCGACCGGATCAGCGGCGGGGAGTTCGACGTGCCTCCGGACCGCATCGAGGCAGGCACCTATCTGATCGCAGGTGCAATTGCTGGCGGCGAGGTCGAGGTGAAAGGCTGCTTGCCGGCAGAATTGCGAGCGCTGATCGATATCCTCGAGCGGATGAATGTTCGCCTCGAGGTGGGTGAAAATTCGATTCGGGTATGGGGGCAATCTCGACTGGTTCCCATCGATACTGCGACTCTCCCCTACCCTGGCTTACCGACCGATCTACAAGCCCAGCTGATGGCGCTGATGTGCCGCGCCGAGGGGCTCAGCCTCATCTCCGAGAAGATCTACCCCGATCGCTTCATGCACATCGCCGAACTCAACCGCCTTGGTGCCCGGATCCGCAAGGAAGGTCCAATAGCGATCATCGAAGGAGGAGCATCTCTATCCGGTGCAGACGTGATGGCCTCCGACCTGAGAGCTTCGGCGAGTCTTGTCCTCGCTGGCCTGGTTGCTGAAGGCCAGACCGAGGTCCATCGGATCTACCACCTTGATCGCGGCTACGAGCATATGGAGAAGAAGTTGTGCTCCCTCGGCGCCGACGTGGTCCGCACCCACGATGAAGATGGGGTATAGAGGATCGCGATGCTCGACAATCTCACTCGCCGCTTCACCGGAATTTTCAGCGGCCTCGCCGGCAAGAAAATCACCGAATCCTCAATCAAGGAGACGACGAGAGAAATTCGCCGCGCCCTGCTTGAG
>DQQH01000278.1 GCA_015664425.1 Planctomycetota bacterium | reverse complement strand
GCCCCTGGCCCGTCTGTTGCAGAAATCAGGGACCGCAGGTGAGGGTGTCGTCGGTGCGATCGGCACCGGGTTCGTCGAAGGGGGCCGGCGGCGCGTCACCTCCGGAGAAGAGATAGGCGAGGGTCCAGATGGCGTCGCCGAGATCGACCCCGCCATCGTCGTTGGCGTCGAGAGCATCGAGACAGGTCGGAGTGCCCGCCGACTGGAAGAGATAATCGAGGGTGGTCACGGCATCGGCGATCCCGACCGCGCTGTCGCTGTTGGAGTCGCCGCGGATGAAGAGCTCCTGGACGACCACAGTCCCATCCATGCCAAAGGGCCAGTGAGGGGTGCAGAAGTAGGGCAGCACCATCGGGGCATCGAAGAGGTACTCGAAGACGGGGGTGGAATCGGTCGACAGCTCGTCGAAGAGGGCTCCTGGCTCCTCGATGGTGCCAGCAGCGCCGTTGGGGGTGCCGCTGGTCACCGTGTGGAGCATCTCCATCGGCTCGTGAGTCCAGCGGACGGTGTCACCCCGGAAGATGGAGATCACCGGAGGAATGTATTCGTTGTCGACCACCAGCACGTGAAAGGTGAGGGCTGAACCGAGCACGGTGATCGCGCCGACCTGGGCTGGGTTGTTGGCGTCGAAGAAGCCGATGATGACATCCCCCTCGCCAAAGAGGTGAACGTAGTCGGGGTTGGCAGCATCGAGGGTGGCGCTGAAGAGGGCACCTGGCTCATCGGGGGTGCCCGGGGTACCCCCCGGCAAGCCGCTCATCAACTGGTGAGAGCCGGCGACCCAGGTAAAGCGCACCGTGTCGCCATGATCGATGGTAAGAGTCGATGGCAAGAACGCGCTGTCGAAGAAGAGGATCTCCCACTCGGCGGCAGCGAGATTGTCGTCCCCCGCGGGGACGGCAAGGGCGGTGACAAGCGCCAGAAGCAGGGAAACGAGGCCACGTGAGTGGTTCATCTTCTGGCGCTCCTTTCCAGACGCGCTCTCTACCCCAGGAATCCAAGTGGGGCGAAGAGTTCCGGGTTGGCAGCGGCTGCCGCATCGAAGCCCGGGATGAAGGTATCCATCATCGCCGGGTCGTCGCCGAAGTGCTGCTGGAAGATCTCGGCAAAGATGGAGCGGTAGTCGCAGTTGGCCGCGACGTAGCGGTCGTTCTCGGTGAACAGATCTCCAGTTGCCCAGGTGCTGGCATCGCAGTTGTAGACCCCACCGATGACGCTGCCTCCGGCGACGAACATGGCGGTGCTGGCGCCGTGGTCGGTGCCCTGGCTGCCATTCTCGGCAGAGGTTCGTCCGAACTCGGTCAGGGTGACGACGACGACGTCTTGCCACTGAGACTGAAGGTCCCTGGAGAGCGCCTGGATCCCCAGGGCGAGTTGCCCGAGGATGTTGGGATGGTTTCCGGCGAGGGTGCCCTGGTTGGTGTGGGTGTCCCAGCCGCCGATGTTCACCCCGAGAATCGACGCCGGGGTGCGCTTCAGCAGCATCGCGATCTCCGAGAGCTGGGTTCCGAAGGTGCCGTTGGGATAGACCGCGCCATTCTCGGGAACGTAGGGGCCCTGAGCGAGCGCCTGCTGGACGGTGCTCACCGATTCTCCGAGCTTGACGCCCGTTGGCATCAGGATGTCGCGGTAGGGCGCTCCGAGCAGGTCGGGCTTACCGCCGTAGACTCCGTAGAGGCCCTTTCCATCGGTGCCGCCAGGAGTGGATGGGAGCTGACCCAGGAAACGAGCGACCTCGGCGAGGGAGCCATCGAAGGAGTAATCCTCAGCCGCGGGGAAGGCCGGAATCGGCACCGCTCCGCGCAGTGAAACCGCAAGAGAGTCATCGAGGAAGGCGCCGGGGAAGGGCTCGGAAGCGAAGTCGGGATCGCTGGCGAAGCGACGGTAGATCATCCCTTCCTGCAGGGTGTCGTCGCCGGGGACGCCATTTTCCCAGAACTGCTGGGCGCTGAAGTGGCTACGCGACTGGGAGGGATAGCCAACGCGATGGAGCACCGCCAGGTTTCCCGGTCCCGCAACCCCGTTGAGCAGGATGTGGTTGTAGACCTCCATCATCGGCTCCAGCGCCGGGTGCAACTGGGCAAAGCCGTTGCCGAGATCGATGGCCACGGTGTCGTTGATGAACAGGCTGGGGCGATTGGCCTGGTTGTACTCGAGGTCACCACGGGGAATCACCGTGTTGACGGCATCGTTCCCGCCACGCTGGAAGATGAAAATCATCTTCTTGGCGGTGGTGCCAGTGCCGGCAAAGAGTCGACGCCCGAGGAACCTGGGTCCTGCCAAAGGAGGCAGTATCAGGCCGAGAGCAGCGAGGCTGCCGTTACGGAGAAGGTCTCTGCGATTGATCATTTTTGCTCCTTCTCCTCTACTGGAACTGCCAGCGTGGAAGGCTGAAGAGGAACCCGACCATGTCACGGACCCGGTCTCGGTAGTCCGGTGCCTGTGGGTCGAGTGGCCACGGCTGGCCGTTGATGTCCGTTTCTACGTATTCGATGACGATGCACTTTTCCGCCTCGTTGAGGGTGCCCTGGAAGAGCTCCTCATCGAAAACGGCGAGTACCTCCGATACTCCGAGGCCCGCTGTCGGGTTGACGAAACTATCCAGTGGCCACATGTAGTCGTTGTCGACGTTCGATGCGAAGCGGCGCGCAAAGTTGATTCTTTCGAGCAGGGTTGTCGTTCCGATCCATTCGGTGCCGACCTCCGGGAAACCATCGGGTTCATCCCTCTGGAAGAGGTCCATCCCCATCCGCTCCATCCAGAAGGCGAGGTCGTCGGTGCTTGCCGCCGCGTTGAGGGAGCGCAGGGTGGTGTTGATGAACTCGATCGGCGACTTCACTTTCGAGCGCTGGTTGCTCACCTCCCAGAAAGGGCCCTGCTGATCCACAGGATCGAATACCACCTCGAGCACGGTTCCGATGTGCCCCGGCGGGGCTGTCGAGTACCAGGCGGCCACCATCGAGGCGAGCAGCGACTGGAGTTCGATGGGAGCGCTTCCATTGTGGATCGTTGCCAGCGAGATGTCATCGGAGACAAAGCGCTGGATCAACTTCATGCAGATGAACTCGGCGGTGTTGGGGTGGGCGACAAGGCCGTCGATGACGTCGAGAGAATCGAGAACCCCTTCGGCGCCGACACGCCCGAAGGGGATGTCGATCTGGTAGGGGGTTCCGGCAAAGAGGGTCTTGGCGCCGTCGTCGTGGTGATCGGGATCGAAACGGAAGGTCCAGTGTCCCTGGCGGTTGCTCAGCTCGACGTGTCGAGAAGTGGGGATGTTGCTGGTGATCCGGGGCAGGAAGGAACAGTCGCCACTGCTGATTCCGGCGTTGTGTACCTGGACTGCGAGGACGTTGTCGCCGGGAAGCAGCAGCGCCCTGTGCAGATCGAGGTCGATGTAGAGGGGGTTATCGCGCCCCGCCTCATGGCCCCCCGAACTGGCGGTGTAAGGCGGCGGTGCAGCGTAGTCGAGCATCGTCCGGCTGCGGCCGACCTCGAGGCCGTTGAGGTAGACGACGATGCCATCGTCGTAGTCGATCTCGATCTCGAGGCGCTCGGTGGTGGCCGGATTGGGAATGGTGAAGATCTTGCGGGCGTAGAAGGAGATGTAGCCGTTTTGCATGTCGTTGAGGACGGTCGCATCGTCGTTGTCGCCGTAACCGATCCCGGTCGGACCCTCGAACCAGGCGGAGTCGTCGTATGCAACCTCGGCCCAGGCGGTGGTCGGTCCGCCAGAGGTATTCGGGGTCGGCTCCTCGACCCCCGGGAGGTACTTCCACACCTCACCGATCTCGATGATCGCCGTCGAGGTCCAGGAGTGGTCCGTGGTGGTGACCGGGTTGGTGACGTAATCGGGGAAGGGCTGGGCCATGTCATCGGGGATCCGGGTGACTGTCCAGCCGGTGAAGCAACGCGCGAGCTCCTCGATGTCAGTCTGGGTGTAGCCGTTGTCGACCCCGAGACTGTGCAGTTCGAGGATTTCCCGGGCGTAGTTCTCGTTCGGCTCGCCAGCGAAGTTCAGGATGTTGTCGAGATAGATCAGCATCGCCGGGCTGGCGGCGCTGTGGAGGAGAAGATCACCGAAGTAACCTAGCGCGTTTTCGGTGAAGAAGTCGTATTCGAGGAACTCGATGTCCGCGGCCTGTGACTGGGCAGCGGTGGAACTGCCGAAGACGCGGTTGTCGTAACGATTCCGGACGTTGCGGTACAGATCGAAAACCTTGTCGAAATCGGTGGTGAGATGGTTTTCCCAGAACTCACCGAGCACGCTCTGCAGCTGGCGAAGAGCGTAGATTCCGCGGATGAAAGGGAAGCGCTGGAGGTTGGCGCGACTCTGCACTACGCGGCGGGTGGCATCGATGGTGGCGAGAGTCGAGACGATGGTCGGGTGCAGGCTGAAATCGTTACTGGTGCTGGACTGGTTGTGCCCCTGAACGGCGAGGACGTTGATCCCGGGCAGCAGCATTCCCGCAGGAATCGGGAAGTACTCGGGAATTCCCGCCTCGTGACCGTTGATGGTGGTGGCGGTGAAGGGGGGCGGGGTGCCGTTGAGGTTGGTACTGCGGGCGAATTCGACGCCGTTGAGATAGGCGACAAAGCCATCATCGTAGTCGATGCGAAGGAATGGCGTGCCGACGGGGATCGGGTTGGAGATCAGGATCTCGTTACGGATGTAGAGGGAGACGACGTCGGATGTACCAAACTGAACGAATTCCGTCAGGTCGTCGTTGTCCCCGCGCCCGAAACCGGCGGGGCCGCGTCCCCACGACGAGTCATCGAAGCCAGGCTGAGCCCAGTTGGCGGGCGGCTCCTGCTCGCCGAGGAAGTAGCGGAACCAGCCGTTGGGCCGGTAGAGATAGGTTTCCTCAGCAACGGGGAAGGTGGCGGAGAAGAAGTCCTCCAGAGCGACCAGAGGAAGGTTGGTGCTCTCATCGATGTCATCGGGATTGAGCTGGGAGATGATCACCGCATCGATTCCGATATTGACGACGGCATCGACCGCACCGGGAAACGGGCCGTAGGCTATCCGGTGAATCAGGTGCCCTGCAGCAACTCGCGCCGGATCGCCCTGACCATCGCACAGGCTCGAGAGACAATCGATTCCATCGATCGTCGGGTCGAAACCGCACTCCGTTGGGCCGGGGGGCGGCGGGGGGGCACCACCGGCGAAGATGTAATTGAGTTCGTTGATGGCATCGGCGATGTCGATGTTCCCTGAGTCATCGACGTCGCCGGCATCCATGCAGGCGAGAGTGTCGCCGTTGCCAAAGAGGTAGTTGAGAAGCATGATGGGGTCGCTGATGTCGACCGACTGGTCGTTGTTGACGTCCCCGCGCAAGAAAGGAACTTCGGCAGAATGGACGGACCCGGCAGCGATGAAGATCGCAGCCAAAACGGCCAATAGATTCCTCGGGTTGGTCATGATTTATTCTCCCTCAATACCTCAACCCCGGTATTACCCGGCAGTTCTCCCTGCCAGAGCCATCGACGGAACTCGACCATTGTATCACGAGAAGAAGTCTCAACGAGAGAGGCTACACCGAGGTGGAATCGACCTGACCGCGCGCGACCCTTCTTCCGGTCAGGAGTGTCAGAAGAACAATACCCCCCGATCCAGAGGTGACGAGCAGCAGAAACAGCGGCCAGTGAACGACAGGAAGAGAGGGGACAAACTCTGCAATAGAATGACGCATCGCGTTGTTGAGAGAGAGAACGAGATACTCATCCTCATAGGGGGTTCGAAGCACGACGTTGATTCCGTCGCTGCCCCCCTCCCCGGCGAGTCTCCTCAGGAGGTCTTCTTCTGCTGTGATGATCCAGACAGGCTCGTTGTCGGCGAGGATTTCCCCGACGCCGCCGTCGTTGAGCGGCTCCATGAATCGGCTGAGATGAACCTGGACCGCCGTCGGGGCGCGGAAGAACTCGATCTTCGCGCTTCTTCCGGTGATCTTCTTGGCGCGCATCGCAAAACGTCTGGCTTCTTCCGACCGGATGATCCGGGGCGAATTCCCATCGATGACGTTGAGGTAGAGGCTGGCAAAGGGGAGGACGATGGAAAGCGCCAGCAGGGCGATCATCGGTGAGCGGGCCGATGCGATGGTGGCCAGCTGGCGCGCCCCGAGAAGGGCGGCCGGGGGCATCAACGCCAGGAGGTGAACGAAACGATGATGGGAAGCGGCGCACAGGATGATGAGCCCGCCTATGAGCCAGCAGAAGAGAAACCTCTCGACGAAGCGCTCCTCGGGGTCTTCGGAGGGACGTCGAAGATTTTTTACCAGCGCAAAGATGGCCAGCCAGCTCATCGGCGCCAGACGGGTGAAGAACCAGCCGATGGGGTTGAGGTGATCGGTCCAGGAGGCCCCGACGACGCTTCGTTCGCCAAGGGAGTGTCCGAAGAACTCATCGCCGAGGAGCTTGGCGATCGCCCTGCCGCCGCTCTCCTGGTCGGCGACAAGCAGCCAAAGAACAGGAACAGCGATGAAGATCAGTGCCCCACCGACAAGACCACGCCGATGAAGGGTTACGCCCGTCTCTCCTTTGCTTCTTCTCTGCCAAAGAAGAGCCACCAGCCCCAGCGATGAAAACAGAAGCCCGAGGGGCCCCTTTGTCATCACCGAACCGATCGCTGCCAGCCAGAAGGGCCACCAGCTCTTGCCGTCGAGGCATGCCCGCAGGGCGAAGAAAACGCCGAGGAGCACGAACATCTGAAAGAGGGTGTCGGAGCGCACCAGGATCACCTGTCGGATTCCGAGCTGACAGGAGAGCATCACCAGCGCCACCCACAGGGCGGTGCTGCGGCTGAACCAACGCCCGGCGATGGCGACAAGCAGAAGACAGCTGATGACGGTGGCGAACCAGCTGGGGAAGGAGAGGGTCAGGCGGTCGAGTTCGCCGGTGGCGATGACCGGCAGCGCCGCCAGCCAGTTGTAGAGCGGTGGCTTGCTGGCGAAGTTGCCGGCGGTGTCTTCCTGCCACAGCCAGTTGCCACCCTCGACGACGTCGAGGACGTAACTGGCGACCCGCTCCTGGTCGCGGCTCATCAAATCGGATGGTGCGCTCAGGCGAACGGCGACGAAGCCGACCCAGACGAGAAGGGTGACGATGAGGATCGCCTTGACCGTCGGGGACCTATCGCCGCCGGAGAGGTTCACGGGGAGTTCTCGCCGGTTTCGTCGTGTAACAACCCGGGGAGGATTGCAACGACGACCACCGCCCCCGCCGCCGAGGTGCCGAAGGCGCTCCACACCAGCGGGTCTCCGAGGAGCCACCAGCCGATCCCCAGGGTCAACCCCCACACCATCGCCAGACCGCCGGCGATCCCGGCGAGGACCTTCTTGCCTTCGTGAGGCTTCGGCGCATAGCGGGCGAGAGCGCGCACCGGACCCCAGGCGCCGACGGGGCGGACCTTCTCGTAGAAGGAAACCAGTTTTGCGGGGTCGCTGCGCGGGCCGAGAAAGGTTGCCAGCAGGCCACAGGCGAGGGAGACCACCACCACCACCAGCAGACGCCCCACCGGCTCGATCTCGCCACCGGGGGAAAACGGCCCGAGAGACCAGCCGCTGCTGTACATCGTCACCAGGGTGGTGGTGACACTCGAGGCGACCATCGCCGAGATCTCGGTCCAGGCGGTCACCCGCCACCACAGCCAGCGCAGCAGGTAAACGGGGCCAACGCCGCCGAGGAAGGCGAGGAAGAAGGTGAAGAGGTCGCTGATCGAAGTCGAAACCGATGCCAGGAACGCTCCGAGGAGAAGGATCGCGACGCTGGCGAATCGGGCAGCGGCGACGTAGTGGGTCTGCGACTCCTTGGGGCGCAGGAATCGTCGGTAGAGGTCGTTGATGAAGTACGACGATGCCAGGTTGACGTGGGTGTCGATGGTCGACATGAAGGCGGCGAGAAGCGAGGCGATGACGACCCCGAGGATCCCCGCCGGCAGGTAGCGCACCATCATCACGACGTAGGCTTTTTCCGAGTCGCTGCGGGCGATCACCGAACTCTTTTCGATCTTGTCGTCGACCATATTTGCGGCAGTGACTTTGTCGCCGATCTTCTTGGTCACCGTCGGCAGAACTCCCGCCCAGCCGTCGATGGCGGTCACCTCGACGGCGGTGCGCGCCCCGGCGTCATCCTGGATGACAACCCGGTCCCCCGACTCGCTGATCTCGACGACGGTGCCGGCGACCGGGCTCGTCAACGGCTCGCCGTGGGGGATCACCAGCAGCGAGGCGAGGGCGACAGCGATCCACATCCACGGCCTCAGAGCGTAATTGGCGATGTTGTACCAGAGGGTGCCGACGGAGCCGTGAGCGGGCGAGCGGCTGGCCGCGATGCGCTGCACCACCACCGGGCCGCCATCGACCCCCGAGGTCGCCCACCAGCTGACCCCCAGGTAGACCGCCACCGCCGCCAGCGGAGTCGTCCAGAAGCCGATCTCGGTCCACGAGCCGTCTCCGGGGTGAGGAAGGAAGGCGAGGTAGTCGCCGGCATCTCCACCGCTTCCCGCGAGTTCGCCGACGATCGCCTCGCGCCCCCCCACCGCTTGCCAGACGATCACCGCGAAGACGATGGCCCCGATCATCGCCAGGGCGAACTGCACCAGATCGGTGATGGCGACCCCCCAGAAACCGGAGAGGAGCGAGTAGGACATGCAGATGGCGCAGGCGATGGCCAGGGCGGTGACCTTGTCGATGTCGAAGAGAACGTCGCTGATCTTCGCCGCCGCCAGCAGCACCCAGCAGAGCACGATGGGGTTGGTCAAGAAGGCGTGGAAGAAACCGAGGGTCCCGCGCAACGCCGCCGCTCCCTTGCCCCCGTAGCGCAACTCGGCAAGCTCTGCCTGGGTCATCACGCCGAGGCGTCGCCAGTAACGCGAGAACAGGAAGATGGTCAGCATTCCCCCGACCGCGAAGCACCACCACAGCCAGTTACGGCGGTGCGCGCCCCGGCGTCATCCT
>DQQH01000006.1 GCA_015664425.1 Planctomycetota bacterium | reverse complement strand
GCAAGATGACTTCTCGCGTTCCACCCTCCTTCCTCATCGAGGAGGAGTGCCATCGCAACGCCCTCTTCTGCATCAAGCACGCCGAGGAGATGCCCGAGATCGCCTGGTTGGAACCCACGATCGAAAAGTTGCCCGATGGCCTGTGGCAGGTGGATATTGCCATCGAGAACCGACGGTGGATCTCGACCATCACCGAACAGGCGAGGAAAAACAGGATCGGTGAGCCCGACGTCCTCTTCTGTGAAGGAGAGGGAGCATCGGTGGCCCTCGCCGCTCGCATCGACAGGAGGAGGCCGGAACAACTGCGAATCCTCAAGCGCGGCGAACCGGTTTCCGGAGCTCGAGTGGTCAACCGGGGAGACGGCGGTATCGACATCCTCGACTGGTCGGGGATCGGACATGACCAGCCGTGGCGCACGAGGCTGTGGGTCCAGGCAGGTGAAACAGGAACACTGCGACTCGAATATCGCTCGCAAAAAGGAGGAGTGATCAACACCGAGATCGAACTGGTCGCCACCGAGGAGTGATGGCGGCATCTCCAGCGGGGAAGGATGCCCTCTGGAGATTCGATTTCGAGGACCCGGTCAGAAATTCAGCCTGAACAAAAGAGGAGGTCCCACAGCAGCTGCTGCGGGACCCCACATGTTTCTGGGGTGAGTAGAGGGACTCGAACCCTCGGCCTCCTGGACCACAACCAGGCGCTCTAACCAGCTGAGCTATACCCACCATCGTTCCTAGCTCACCGCCCCACACGATGCAACTCGAGGGCAGGACGGGCGATGGTGCCGATGGCCGGAGGAGGTGTCAAGGTGGGCTGCCCGGGTCCCGGGGAACTTCAGCTCCCGCGAGTGGCGAGACGGACCAGATCGGCGCTGGAGATCTCCCCCGGGTCCCTGGAGAGAACCCTTCGAATCCGAAGCTCCGCTTCCGGGGTCGGGAAGCCGAGCACCTCGAGGGCGCAGATCGCATCATCGATGAGGGGAGACCGGCCCCTGCCGGAAGAGGTAACGAGAGGGGCAAGGTCCTCCTCCTCGAGAGCTCCCCGCAGCTCGAGAATGAGACGTTGCGCGGTCTTGCGTCCCACCCCCTTGATCCGTTCGAGAACCTTCGACTGGCCATCGACGATCGCCCGGCGGAAATCCTCAAGCGGAACCCCGGAAATTATGGTGATGGCGATGGCGGGTCCCACGCCGGAGACGCGGCAGAGTCTCTCGAAGAGGTCTCGCTCCTCCCGGCTGGTGAATCCGTAGAGCAAGAACTGTTCCTCGCGCAGACGATGAGAGCAGAAGAGGCGAGCATCACGCCCCGGGCGCAACTTGCTCAACGAGGTTGACGGGCAGCGCAATCGGTAGCCTATCCCCCCGACATCGATGGTCACTCCATCGGCGAGGATCTGGACCACTTCTCCGGAGAGATATTCGTACAATGTCTCGACCTGCTATCCGCCGGCGAGGGTAAGATTACACTCCTTGAGTTTGCGCTTTACTTCGTGAAGGGACGTCACCCCGAAGTTCTTCTGGCTTACCAGTTCGAGTTCGGTTCGCCGAACCAGATCCCCGAGAGACTCGATACCGAGGCGGTCCATACAGCGCTGGCTACGACTGGAAAGCTCGAGAGTACTCACCGGCTCGGAGAGAATCGCAGACTGTTCGCTATCGACCAGCAGGACGTTTCGGTCATCTGAACGGACTCCCTCGCCGAGCCGAAGGTTCTTCTGGGTGAGGATCTTGCGGATTTCTGCCAGAGAGGTCTCGCCGAAGTTCTTGTAGGCCAGGAGTTCCGTCTCCGATTTCTCGATCAGGTCTCCCAGGGTGTGGATGTTCATCTTCTGCAGACAGTTCCTGCTCCTGACGGAGAGTTCGAACTCGGTAACAGGAATCTGCAGCAACTGCTGCCTTCTCGAGTTCTCCTTCTCCTTCTCCTTGTCGTAGTACATGTCGAGGGAAGCCTCGGCATCCTTGAGGTACATCCGCGCACGGCGATGGTGAGGATTCGACTGGATGACCATCCGGTAGCAGGTGATGGCATCGGAGTAACGTTCGGCGTCCTCGTAGAGGAGCCCGAGATTGAGCATTGCGTGGGTGTAGATGGGAGCGGTGCGCTGGCACATCTCATAGGCCCGCACCGCCGTTTCCTCATCGCCGTAGAGGGCGTTGAGATAGCCGAAGCGGAACCAGAAGCGGGTCTCCTCTGGAGCACCTGACGTTGCCTTCTCGTAACAGAGGAGGGCCGCGCTGTAGTCTCCTTCGTGTTCATGGAGAAGACCGTCGAGATACTGCCCACGCGGATGGTCAGGGGCGAAAGAAAAACTCGAGAGCAGTTTCTTTGCGCCCTCGATGTCACCGGTGCGGATCTTTGCCTCGCAGAGGAGCGTTCCGATCGCCGGTACAATGGAACCGTGAGCCTGCCATCCCTCTGTCAGGACCTCGAGCGCCTCTGCTGACCGACCTTCCTCGAGAAGCAGTTTGCCATCGAGGTGCACTGCGAAGGGCTCCGACCTGTTGGCTTCCAGCAGCGACCTGGCCTCGTCCCGGCGCCCAAGCAAGTCGAGAACTGCGGAACGGCGAACGATGTCATCGGTCTCTTGGAGGAGTTCTTCCAGTTCCTCGCTCGAAGACCTGCGTGAGGTCACTCCGACGCGGACCTGATGGTAGTAGTCACTCGTCAACTCGGTCTCGAAGACCAGACCGCGCAGGGAAACCTCGTTACTCTGGCTTACTTCCAATTGGCCTCCTCGGGGGGGGAACCGACCGCCCCCCCCGGCGGGGGCGGGCAACGGCAATATTGGGTGTAAAAACAGCACACAATCCTATGCAACAGCGGCAGATAGGTCAATGGAAACGAGTTCGATCCTGGGGGCTGGAAATCCTCTTCCCTGCACTCCAGACTGCCCCCTGAGAGTCCCCAGGGCCGAACTTATCTCCCCACTCCGAAAGGAGCTCAATGTTCGAGGGGTTGAACCGAGAGCAACGCGTGGCGGTCGAAACGCTGAAAGGCCCGCTCATCGTGGTCGCTGGCCCCGGAAGCGGGAAAACGCGGGTGATGACCCACCGGATCAGCCACCTGATCGCCTGTGGGATCGCCCCTGGGTCGATCCTGGCGATCACCTTCACCAACAAGGCCGCCGACGAGATGCTGCGGCGCACCCTCCTGCTTCTCGATCATCCTGAACCTCCCGAGGGGGTCCCCGGATTCCTCGAGGCGAGCGGCTTCGGTATCTCGGCCGAGTCACCGGTGATCCGGACTTTTCACAGTTTCTGCTCGAGAATCCTGCGCCGGGACCTCTACCGGATCGAGCCCTATAGCGGCGATTTCTCCATCTACGACACCACCGACCAGACCCAGTTGCACAACGAGGTCCTCGCCAGCCTGGAACTCGACCGAACCACCTTCCCTGCCCGCGCCGGGCTGTCGACGATCAGCAACTGGAAGAACTGGATGATCTCCCCCGATGAGGCACAGGAGAAGGCCACCACCTTCCGCGACCGTGAATTGGTCCGCATCTTCCGCAGCTATCAGCAGGAACTGGAGCGGCGAAATGCGCTCGACTTCGATGATCTACTGCTGCTGATGTTGCGACTGCTGAGGGAGCACCCCGATGTCCTGACCCGATATCGCGCACGATTCCAGCACCTGATGATCGACGAGTTCCAGGACACCAACCGTCCCCAGTACCTGATCGCCAGGCTCCTCTCCGTGGAACACCGCAACATCTGCATCACCGGGGACCCGGACCAGTCGATTTATTCATGGCGTGGGGCGAATCCCGACAACTTCCGACGCTTCCAGGAGGATTTCCCGGAGTACAAGACTGTCCACCTCAATCGGAATTACCGGTCGACTCCTCAGATTATCTCTGTCGCTTCGCGACTCACCAGCGATCATCTGGGAGAGCGTCGGCTCTACACCGAGAATCCCGATGGTGAAGACGTGAAGGTGGTTGAGGTTTCCGATGAGAGAGCAGAAGCGAGGAAGATCGCCTCCAGCGTTGCCAACTGGTCGGCGGAGGGAACCCCGCTCTCCGAGATCGCGATCCTCTACCGGATCAACGCCCTGTCGAGAGCCATCGAGGAAGAACTGGTGCGCAACCACTACCCCTACGCCGTGATCGGAGGTACCGGCTTCTACGAGCGCAAGGAGATCAAGGACATCCTCGCTTACCTGCGCGCAGCGCGCTTCCCCCGCGATGAAGTCGCCCTCAGGAGGATCGTCAACGTTCCGCCCAGGGGAATCGGCAAGATCTCATTCGAACGGCTGGTCGACTCCGCACGCGACAGGGGCATGGATCTCGGGGAGGCGATTCGAGATAAGGAGGTGGTCAGCGCCGTCAGGGGAAAGGCACGTAAGGGGCTAACTGACCTGGTCAAGGTCCTCGACGACCTCGCCCGTCTCGAAGATCGTCCTCTTCCCGAACAGGTCGAGGCCGCAATCGAGGCGAGTGGGTACGTGAATCACCTCGAGCGCTCCGAACCGGAGAGTTGGCAGGAGCGCACTCGCAACCTCGAGGAACTGGTGACCGCAGCAGCCGAGACGGAAGAGATCCTGCAGGCTGCAGCTACAGACGACGATGATATCGACCCCCTCATCGTGTTTCTCGAGCGGATCTCACTCGTCACCGATGTCAGTTTCTTCGAGGAACGCGATGCCCGTGTCTCGATGATGACCCTGCACGCCGCCAAGGGGCTGGAGTTCAACCGCGTTGTGATCGTCGGTGTCGAGGAGACGTTGATTCCTCACTCACGCCACATTGAAGGGGGAGGCCTCGATGAGGAGCGCCGGCTCCTCTACGTCGGAATCACCCGCGCTCGCCACGAGGCTGTGCTGACATACACCACCTGGCGGAGGCGCTTCCAGGAGAGGGAACCTCGCCTGCCTTCGAGTTTCCTCAACGAACTCGAGGGAGAGGGCATCTGTTTCCAGCGGGCAGGAAGCAGCCTCGGTATCATCTCCGTAGAGGATCAGCGGTCAGGACTGACGGAGAGGCTGGAAGATCCCTTCTGGGAGGACGATGAGATGCAAGTCGGCGTCTGGATCCATCACGACCTGCTCGGTCGAGGGATCATCTCGGCGACAAGCGGGCGTGGAACCTCGAAGCGAATTTCCGTACGCTTCGAGGCTTGTGGAGAGAAGCAGTTGGTGGTGGCATACGCACCGCTGAAGGTGATCTCCCCGCCAGATGAGGAGTGGGAACCGTGCTGATCCGGCAATCTCGATTCACGCTCATCCTGACGACCTGGCTGCTCATAGCTCTGTCCGCTCCAGCCGCCGGCCACGAACTGGTGCGAGGGGTCGGCACCCAGACCACTTTCACCTTCCATCGCGACCACATGGCGATCGAGTTGAACTTCGGCGTCTCTGCCGCCGAGGCATTCACCATGCTCGCTGACATCGACAAGGATGCCAGCGACAAGGTTTCTACCGAAGAGGCGAACCGATTTCTGGCAGCCCGCGGCCAGCTCCTGATCAAGGAACTCTCCCTCCAGGTCAACGGCCGCACCATCCCGATGGAAATCGAGGGCTGGGAGGAGGCGGGGCTGACCGGCACCGTGATGGTGAAGCCTTTCGATGCCTACTTCACCATCCGCGCGTCACTTCCTCCGGCTCTGCCGACAGGCGGGTGGTGGCTCCACTATCGCGACGGCACCTATCGGCAACAGACTTCCAGTCAGTTCTGCTGGCTTCCGATGCTCGGACATGGTTCTGGAATCTCTTTCAGAATCTTCGAACCGTTCCAGTTCCTCGATGAAGGCACCTTTTTCAAGACCGCGGGACGGGGCCTGATCGTCTTCTTCGAGGAGGGAATCCCCTCCTTCGACCCTGCGACCACTTCCCCTCCCTCCGTCGAGGAACTGGCTGCCATCGCCCTTGGCGATGGCGACCAGGAATCCACCCCGAACACCGGCGACGCTCCAGCGATCCAGCCCATCCCCCGCCCCGAGAGTTTTGGCAGCCCCGGCAGCGAGGAGGAAGGCTCCGGGGAGAGCGAAGAAGAGACGATCGGTGAGTTGATTCGCAATCTCGCCTCTGGCGAGGTGAAACTGTGGGAATTGCTCGTCGCCCTGGCGATGGCGGTCACCTACGGCGCAGGCCACGCCCTTGGCCCGGGACACGGCAAGACGATGGTGGCGGCCTACCTGGTCGGATCGCGGGGGCGGGTCCGGGATGCGGTGATCCTCGGGGGGGTCGTGACCTTTGCCCACACCTTCAGCATCTTCCTCCTCGGCCTGCTGCTGCTGTCGCTCATCGAGGCTTCCGCTGGCAGCGCCTCCTCCGCGACCTACCAGAACTGGTTGACCACCATTTTCAGCCTCCTCTCGGGATTGCTCCTCGTCGGCTTCGGTCTGGTTCTCGCTCGCCGACGATGGCGAAGAGCGAAGGAGGCCTCGGTTCACGTTCATCACGATCACAGTCACGGCGATGGTGACGACCACCATCACCACCACCACGGCGAGGGAGGCCACTCCCACGTACCTCAAGGGTGGGCCGACGGAGATCGGCCGACCTGGCGCGACCTTGTGACCCTCGGGGTCAGCGGAGGCATCGTTCCGTGCCCTGCCGGATTCACCATCATCCTGGTCGCCGCCCACTTCCAGGCACTGGCTCTCGGGCTGTTCATCCTGCTCTTCTTCAGCCTTGGACTCGGGCTGGTCCTGATCGCCATCGGCATCACTCTCGTCCTTGGCAAGGAAGGGATTCTCAATCGTCTCGGCGAGCGGGGAGGAAGTACAATACGCCTTCTGCCGGTGCTGAGCGCCCTCCTGGTGAGCGCTGTCGGCGGCTACTTCGTCTTCGACAGCATTTCCCGGGGGCAGGACTCGATCGCCCAGATGCTGCGGGCGCTGGCGGACCGGATCTCCGGCTAGGGGAGGCACCCTAGAGCCTGGAGAATCGTCTCGCCCTTCGCTGCCAGTTCCTGAAGCTCATCGCGGGCCACCGAATCCCAGGTGACCGCTCCCCCGAGGGAGACGACCGCCCGATCACCGCGGACCATCGCCGTCCTGATGGCGATGTTCAGGTCGAGGTCACCATCGGGAGAGATCCAGCCGATCGATCCGGTGTAGACCTTTCGCGGCCATGGTTCCAGTTCCCGGATACAGGAGATCGCTGCACTCTTGGGCGCACCGGTGATCGATCCACCAGGAAAGGTCGCGCGCAGGAGATCCACGGGTGACGGATTTCCCCTCAGCGTCCCCTCGACGGTGGCTACGGTGTGAAGAACGCTCGGGTAGGTCTCGAGACGCGCTTCCTCGGTCACCGTGACACTCCCGGGGACGCACACCTTGCCGAGATCGTTTCGCTCCAGGTCGATGATCATCGCCAGTTCTGCACGCTCCTTCTCGTTCCTGAGGAGTTGCTCCCCTCTGGCTCGGTCTTCGTTGGCGTCCCTACCACGGGGGATGGTGCCCTTGATGGGGCGCGTCTCGATCGCGTCTCCCCGGCGGCAGAGAAATCTCTCGGGAGATGCAGATACAACAGCGACCGGAGTCCACGGCAGCAATGCCCCGAAGGGAACCGGTTGCACCTCTCGCCAGCGACGGTGAAGAGTCCAGGGATCGGGGCAACCGCGAAGGAGCAGTCCTCGCGTCAGGTTGACCTCGTAGACGCTGCCGATTCCGATCCTGCGCCTGACCTCTTCGATCGCCTCGAGGTACTCGAGATCGGTGATGCTCAGCGCCATCGGCGTGGCACACGCCCCATCGTCTGGTGCAACGGTGCCGCCAGCCTCCCACCACCTTCTCTGCTGCTGGAACCTGCGGTCCCGGTGCAGGAAGTAACCCCTGCCCGAGGTTGTGTCGATGGCGACCACCTCGTCGTAGAGGAGGAGATGGATGTCAGGAGCCCCGGCAAAGAACTCACCCACCGCCCCGGAAGGGGCGGGTGAGCTGTCGAGCCTGTGAAGGTGGTCGGCAGCCTCGTAACCGATGTAACCGACAGCCCCACCGCTGAAAGGGGCAGGACTCTGGGGAACGGGAGAGCTCCAGCGGTTCCACCAGGCCTCGAGCGCTTCGAGGGGGTCGCCCTCGCCGCTGTCCTCCTCGACTTCCCCCTCCCCGTCGTCGAGGGACTCCTTCCAGCGGCCTCCGCCGGCGATGAATTCGCCGACAGGATATCCGCCCATCAGGTGCCAGTTGCCGACACCGGCGACATCGAGGCCGCTCTCGAGGAGGAAA
Source organism: Planctomycetota bacterium (assembly GCA_015664425.1). GTDB lineage: Bacteria > Planctomycetota > UBA8108 > UBA1146 > UBA1146 > DTRS01. The sequence continues at coordinate 2,124 of DQQH01000006.1, read as the reverse complement.
GGCCGGGCCGCCGTGGCGAGGGAACCGAGGAGGAGATCGATCTCGATCTCACCGAGGGGCTCCATTAGGAGTGGCGGGCGCATCGGGTTCATCGGGGAGATCATCCAGGAAATGAGGTGCGGAGGCGACCCTCTTCAGCCGAAGAAAAGAAGGAGGACCCTGAAGGGGTCTCGACCCGATCGCTGGCAGGGCGGGAGGCCGACGATGGCACCTGGAGAAAAAAAACTGACCCAGGGCCTCCTGGCCGTGGCCATGGGAGGAATCCTCTTCTCCCCCGCCCCTCCCATCACTCTCTCCAAAGCAGATCCGGGCAAGAAGATGGTCCCCTCCTTGGGAAGGGAAGTCCCGGCGGTGGCAGGGATGACGCTCCGCTCCCTCGATACACCCGCGACTCTGACCGGCGGTTCCATCATCATCGACGATCCCTTCGATCTGGTGATGGGGTCGCTTCTGATTCCTGCGGAAATGGTCGACGGCCATTTCCCCGGCAACCCGACGATTTTCGGGCCCGTTCTTTCGACCTTCAAGAAGAGGAAATGATCGTGCAGCCGAACCCTTCCAACACCACCGAAGATGAACGCTCTCTGATGATCGTGACGCGCGAGGAAGAGTACTGTTTCCTCTACAACAGGGAGACGCTTCCTCGTCTGGTGGAAAAGCTCCTCAATTGTGGACGCCAGGCCCCGAGCAACATGAAGGAGTATTCCGCCCGCGATGAGGAATTCCTGGACGCCGACCATTTCCGCTCTATTGCCCTCGATGTGATAGGTAGACGCCACTCGGCGATCTAGTCTCCGGGGCTGCCCTTTACAATCCCGTCGAGGTGCGTATCCTCTCCGCCGTGGGGCCGCCGCCCCCGCGCTGAACGGATCCTGAACCGATGGAGAAGTTCCTGGCGCACCTCGAGGGGGAACGCAATCTCAGCCCCGAAACGATTCGTGCCTATCGAAATGATCTCGTCCAGCTGGCGACCTTTTTTTCCACCGAAGACCTGAGCGACCTCGCAGACATCGACATCTACGAAGTTCGTCGTTACCTCGCCCACCTGGCAACCAGGGGTTACTCGAAGAGCACCATCGCGCGAAAGCTGGCATCGATTCGCGGCTTCTTCCGCTTCATCCAGCGGGAGGAGAATTCTGTTCGCAGCGCGTTCCTCGAGGTGCGGACTCCCAAGGTCGAGAAATCACTCCCCCACTTCCTCACCGCTGCGGAAGTGGTCCGTCTCATCGAGTGCCCCGACGTCGAGACCTTCCGTGGGGCCAGAGATCGATGCATCATCGAGGTTCTCTACAGCTGCGGCGTTCGCGTCAGCGAACTGGTAGCGATCAACTGGGGCAATATCGACGAAAATACCGGAGTTCTGCGCGCCTTCGGCAAGGGGAGACGGGAGCGCGTCGTTCCCATCGGCAGTTTCGCCCTCGAGGCACTGGCGAAATACCGGGAGCGCATCCCCGCCAAATGGCGTCCTCTCGGCCCCGACGATCCAGTGGTCCTCAATCGCTTCGGCAAGCGCATCTCCGACAGATCCATCCGCAAGATCCTCGATCGATACATATACAGGGCGGGACTCGACGGAAAGACCAGCCCCCACACCCTCAGGCACTCCTTCGCGACTCACATGCTCGACGGCGGGGCCAATTTGCGAGAGGTGCAGGAACTCCTCGGGCACAAGCACCTTGCTACCACCCAGATCTATACTCACCTCAGCACTGAACGACTTCAGCGGACATACCGGGACTCCCATCCCCATGCACGCCTGCCTAGCCATTCGAGGCAACCGCTCGTTTCCCGCAGACCGTCTCCCTCTACAAACGTTGTACGTTGAGAAGGAACAGGCTATCCTTCTCCGCCCGTGTCGCTGCCGCGACCCCGGTTCGCAAGCGATGCTGGCGTAGCTCAACTGGTAGAGCACCGCATTCGTAATGCGGAGGTTACGAGTTCAACTCTCGTCGCCAGCTCCAGAAACTGAGGAGCCCCGGGCGACATCCGGCGACCCGGGGCTTCTTCTCTTTCACAAGCACTCGTAGAATGCCGCACCAACCTCTCGGAGAAGAAGGACCTTCCAGGAGGTACGTTCTTTCAATCGCCCCTGGAGAAGAAAAAGGGGAACCCGGAGCACCACAT
>DQQH01000207.1 GCA_015664425.1 Planctomycetota bacterium | reverse complement strand
CGTTGCTCACGCAGCTCGACGGCAGTGCCAGCGTCGGTGAGGTCAGAGAACTCTTCCCGGGAGACTCGACGACGGTGACCTGCATGATGGCCCGCTGGCTCGGCGAGCACCGCCTACGCGTCGTCGGCCCCGATGAACTCGCTGCCCTCGCCCGCAGCAGGAACAGGGTCGATCCCGAGAGGGCGCTCGAACTGGTTCGAAGGGGACTCCAAGTCCAGCCTCGCCACCGGGAACTCCTCGAGCAGGAGGGGATCCTGTGCGAGCAGATGGGAAGTTTCAGCGACGCCTCCCGCTCTCTCCGCCTCCTCGGACATCAGCTCCTCGAGGAGAAGGATCTCGTGCGGGGCCGGGAACTTCTCGAGAAGGCGAGGGATCTTGAGCCTGCCGATCCGGCGCCGCGGGAGCGGCTCCTCGACCTCGCCATCGAGGAGGGGCGCACCGATGACGCCATCGACGAGGGGATGGCCCTGGTCGAACTCCACCGGGTTCCGGGGCTCCACGACCGTGCTCGTGGGGTGCTCGAACGCCTGATCACTGCCGCTCCCGACCGTCTTTCCTTGAGGGTGGAGTGGGCCCGTTCCGCGGCCGAGTCCGGCGACCCCAAGGTCGCTGCCGAGGAACTCCTGCGAATCGGGCGAAAGAGTGCCCGCAAAGGGGAGACCCAGGAGGCGAAAGATGCCCTCACCGTCGCTGCCTCCATCGATCCCGGGAACAAAGGAGTCCGCGAACTCCTTTCGGATGTCCAGGAGGAGGTCTTCGAACGTCGGCGCCTCAGCTGGCAGCGCTGGCGCCGCAGGGCGATCCAGACGGTGGTGATGGTCCTCGTCTTGACGACCTTTCTGCTCGATCTGAGAGCACGCCTCGAGATCGCCGAAGCGACCAGTTCGATCAGCCAAGATCGCCTGATCGAGCTGGGGCTGTATTCCCAGGCCCTCGATCGCTATCAGGACGTGGTCAGTTCCCAATTGCCGCTGCCGGCGATCTGGCTCGAAGCGAATCCCGTGATCGAAGAACTGCGTCGCAAGATCCGCGTCAAGGAGCTGGGCTCCACCTCCGACAGGTAGGTGCAGCGGACAGGTTCCGCCTTCCAGGAGGCTCGGGTAAGATCCCCTCTGACCACTGGAGAAGGGGATCGGATGCCACTCGATCAGTTCGACCGAGAAATCGACTACCTCAGGATCTCGGTGATGGACCGCTGCAACCTTCGCTGCACCTATTGCATGCCGCTCGAGGGGCTGCGCTTCCTGCCGCCGGATGAACTGCTCACAGCCGAGGAGATCTCGAAGATCGCCTCGGCTGCCATCGATGTCGGATTCCGCAAGTTCCGGATCACCGGCGGTGAGCCGACCCTTCGCCGGGATCTCGTCGAGATCATCGCGGGCATCCGTTCTGTCGCACCGGACGCCGATCTTTCGATGACCACCAACGGAGTGCTGCTTCCCCGGCTGGCCGCGGACCTCGCCTCGGTGGGCCTCGACCGGGTCAATATTCACCTCGACTCCCTCGACGAAAAACGAGTCCGTCAGGTGATGCGCAGGGGTGAACTCGAGCGCTTCAAGGCCGGGATCGTGGCCGCGGAAGATGCCGGGTTAACGCCGATCAAGATCAACACCGTCGTGGTCGCAGGGGTCAACGATGAGGATGTCGTCGAGCTGGCCCGCTGTACTCTCGACCGCCCGTGGCACGTTCGCTTCATCGAGTTGATGCCGATGGGTGAGGGGGAATCCCTGGACGTTGCTAGCGATGCACTCGTCGAGAGCTCCGATGTGAAGGAGATGATCGAGATGGCCCTCGGCCCTCTCGAGGAGGTGGCGAGGACTCACCTCGCCGATGAATGCCTCAACTATCGCCTCGCCGATGGGCGTGGCATCGTCGGCTTCATCAGCCCCGTCAGCAATCCCTTCTGCGCCAGTTGCAACAGGATGCGTCTCTCCGCCGACGGCAGGCTGCTGCTCTGCCTGCTGCGCGATGAGGAGAAAGACCTTCGCCAGATCCTTCGTCGAGGGGGTGACCTGCAGGAACTGCGCTCTGCTCTCCTCGCTGCGGTCGAGGCCAAGCCGGTGGGTCATCAACTGGCGATGGGACTCGGCCCCCGCCGCCGGATGCACCAGGTTGGAGGCTGATGGTTCCGCCTCGATCCGGGCGATTTCCATCTCGCGGTCGGATTCGCTGGCGATTCCTGCTCTCGTTCGTGGTTGTGATCCTCGCCATTTTCCTCGCTCGAGGCTGTGAACTCGATGACGAGGAGCAACTGCGTCGGATCGTTCTTGCCATGGGAGATGCCTTCAACGACGCGAGTGCCAGGGGTTGCGTCGAGCCGCTGGCGGAGAATTTCCACGAACGGGTCTACAACCTCGACAGGATGGAGTTGCGCCGGATCCTTGCCGGCATCTTTATCACCGAACGCAATCGGAGCGACGGTTCCTTTCGCTGGCGAGTCGAGTGCAAGCCAGAGGAAGCGGTCGTCGAGTTCCCGCAAGGAGACCCCGATCGCGCTCACCTTGAGGTCCCTGCTCGCTTCTACCGTCGGGGTTCGGAGGGGGATCAACCCACCTGGGAGGTCCGCTTCGCCGGCACCGCTGCCCGAGTCGATGGAGAATGGCGTCTCGTCAGGGCTGCCTTCGTCACCATCGGTGGCCGCTGTCCCTTCTGAGATGGCGCGTCTCAGGAGACATCCCTGCGTTTGAGGAGGAAGGCTGCAAGGGCGACGGTTCCGCCGGTGAAGAGCGCAGTCCAGACGGAGACCAGGGCGACGGTGTCGCCGGAGATGGACCCTCCCCTGAGCAGGCCGTCGGAGATCCACAGGCGCT
>DQQH01000162.1 GCA_015664425.1 Planctomycetota bacterium | reverse complement strand
GATCGCCATCGATCGGGCCCCCAGGGAGGTGACCTTCTCTCGCGCTGGGGTCGAGATTGACCTCGGGGGCATCGCAAAGGGCTATGCGGTCGGGCAAGCACTCGACGTCATCGTCCGCTGCGGGTTTCTGCAGGCTCTTGTCGACGGCGGTGGAGACATCGCGATCTCATCCTCCCCAACTGCTCGGCGACCGTGGCGAGTCGGCCTGGCACCCCTCTCCACCGAAGGAGTGGCAACGGTCTTCATCGAGGTGAGAGATGGGGCAGTGGCGACCTCGGGAGACGCCTTTCAGTTTCTCGAGCACGAGGGCCGGCGCTATTCCCATGTCCTCGACCCGAGGAGTGGTTGGGGGGTGGAGGGGCCGACCAGCGTGACGGTGGTCGCTCCCGATGCCGCCGTTGCGGATGCCCTGGCGACAGCACTGTCGGTGCTCGGCCCCGAACGGGGAAGAGTCCTTCTCGAGGGTTTCTCAGGCTGTGGGGCGGCATATTTCCTCCCCGGTGAGGATCCACTCTCTGCCATCGTCTTGGGTGACTTTCCTGCGCTCCAGAAGGTCAGGATGCACCCTGGGCTGGAACTGGAGCCGACGCCCTGCCGCTGATACGATCATGGCGCAGAGGCCCGGAGTCTTGAACTCACCAATCCCGAAACCGAGGGAGGCTCTATGACCCAATCGAATCCTCGTCGATCGGAACTCGATCGTCGCCAGTTCCTGCATGCTTCAGGAGGAGCGCTCGCCGCTGTGACCCTTGCCACGGCAGGGTCCCCCATCTTCGCCCACATCGCCGGCGATGACATCATTCGCGTTGGACTTGTTGGCTGTGGAGGCCGTGGGACAGGGGCAGCGACCAACGCCCTCACCGTCGAACCTCGTGCACGACTCGTGGCCCTCGGCGACCTGTTTGCAGACCAGGTCGACAAGAGTTACCGCAACCTGACCGAAGACGAGGAAGTTGCAGCCCAGGTCATGGTTGATGAGGAGCACCGTTTTAGCGGCTGGGATTCCTACCTCGGGGTGATCGACAGCTGCGATGTGGTGATCTTCGCCACAACCCCACATTTCCGTCCGATGCAGATCGAAGCGGCGGTCAAGGCAGGAAAACACATCTTCGCCGAAAAACCGGTAGGGGTTGATGCGATGCACGTCGAGCGTGTTCGCAAGGCTTGCATGGAAGCAGACGAGAAGGGCCTGACGGTCGTTTCCGGTCTCTGCTATCGCTATCAGGATGCAAAACAGCAGACGGTCGAGCGCATCTGGAATGGCGCCGTGGGTGACATCGTCAGCCTTCAGTGTTCATACAACACCGGTGGTCTCTGGCATCGAGGTCGAAAGGATGAGTGGAGCGAGATGGAGTACGAGATCCGTAACTGGCTCTACTTCACCTGGCTCAGCGGTGACCACATCACAGAGCAGAGCATTCACAGCCTCGACAAGATCATGTGGGTGATGAAGGACAAGCCCCCGGCGAAGTGTACTGCCAGCGGCGGTCGGATCGTTCGCACCGAAGACAAATGGGGCAACATCTTCGATCACTTCAACTGCACCTTCGAGTGGGATGAGGGCATCAAGCTCTTCCATTCCTGCCGGCAATGGCCCGGTGCGGATGGAAACGTCAGCGACTATGTCTTTGGATCGCGGGGAACCGCCGCGATCCAGGGGCACAGGATCAACGGCGAGAATTCCTGGAGATTCTCCGGTGAGCCCAACGACATGTACGAGGCGGAGTGGATCGAGTTGTTCAAGTCGGTGAAGGGGGAGCGCCCCCGGATCAACAACGGCGAATACATGTGCACCAGCACTCTCGTCTCGATCATGGGCCGCATGTCCGCATACACCGGGAAGACGATCACCTGGAAGCAACTGGTCGACTCGAAACTGGATCTCTCGCCGGGAACCTACGAGTGGGGCGATGTCAGTTCCCAGCCCGTGGCCCAGCCGGGACAGACTCCGCTGGTCTGATCGAAGTCGATTCCTTTCTGGGGTCCTTTCCACTGGAGAAGGGCGCCCGTTCCGTGAGGAGAAGGTAATGAGGAAGTTTTTCGCCCTGTCCCGTGTACTGCTCCTTGCTGCTCTCGTTGCCCTCGTCATTCCTCAGGCGGGTTTTCCGTTCTCCGATGACCCGATCCCTGCCGAGCCGGAGGCTGCCGGGATCTTGCCGCGCGTCCTCATCATCGGTGACTCCATCTCCATCGGTTACACGCCGGAGGTGAAGTTCATCCTCGCCTCGAAGGCGGAGGTTAAGCACAATCCCGGAAATGCCCAGCACACCGGTACGGGCCTGGCAAAACTCGATGATTGGCTCGGCGATGAAAAATGGGCTGTCATCCATTTCAACTGGGGGCTGTGGGATCTCTGCTACCGCGCCGAAGGAGCGGGCCTGCGCCGGGACAAGGAATCAGGGAAGGTCACCTTCTCCATCGAGGAGTACCGTCAGAACCTCGAAAAGCTGGTTCTCCGGCTGAAGAAGACGAGGGCTCGGCTCATCTGGGCAAGTACGACGATGGTCCCCGAGGGAGAAGCGGGGCGTAAGGTGGGAGATGACCGGCGCTACAACGCCGCTGCAGAGGCCCTGATGAAAAAATACGGGATCCCCATCAACGATCTCAACAAGGTGTCGAGAAAGATGCCTTCGGAACTGTTCCGCGCTCCGGGAGATGTTCACTTCAAGCCCGCCGGCAGGCGCATTCTGGCCGAGAGGGTCGCCGCGAAGATCGAGGCGGCGCTGGCGTCAGGGGGCGGTCGCCGGTCACGATGAAGCGCTCGAGTAGCTGCGCAGCGCTAACCTCCAGAACCAGGCCATGAATAGGAAGGCGCAGGCGGTGACGCCGAGAATGTGCACAATTTTCTCGGGAGTTGGTCCCTCGAAGAGAACCCGGGCGGGGAGGGAAACCACCACTGACAGGGGGAGAACGGTGACGAGGACCCTGCGCAGCCAGCCTCTGAAGATCTGATCGGGCCTTTCCATCATCTTGCCGACGGCAAAGAACGCCATCACCATTCCGCGGCTTGTGTGAGTCCAGAAGACCGGGATTATGAAGCACATGTGCAGGATGTAGTAGAGGAAGGCACCGTTGAGTACGAGAAATAGGAACCAGGTAATATTCGTCGACCCGAGCGTTCCCGGATAACGGATGAGAGACCAGGCGAGGATTCCCCCTGCCATCAGCAGGTTGACGAAGGAGTTGGCGGCGAAGTCTCGTGTGCTGAGGAAGAAGAGGGAAGAAACGGGTCGAACCAGGTAGTAGTCGAGATCCCCCTTGTTCACGAAGATCGACAACCACCACATGTTGTTGGAGAAGACAGTCATGTGAATGGCATCGATCACCAGGTATCCCGAGACGAAGATGAAGACCTGGTCGAGAGTCCAGCCGCCAAGGAGCTTCGTGTGCTGATAGAGGACGGTGAAGAAGAGCAACTCGACAGCATAGAAGGTGGTGTCCATGACGATCCTGAACCAGAAGTCCATCCGGTATTCGAGCGCGCGGCTGAAGGAGAAGCGCAGGAAGTAGAGATAGAGCCTCAGATAGCGTCTCATCAGATCCCCACCCCCGTGTACTGCAGTTCTCCTCGCCTCCAGAAGGGCACCGCCAGGAGCGCCGTGATTCCACACCAGAGGAGGGACAGGAGCATCCCCTCAAGCCACTGGGCCTGTGTGACGAGCCCCATAGCGACACGTGCGGGGAAGTCGTAGAGGTAGATGAACGGCATCCAGGCGAGGATCGATTGTGCCCATTCGGGGAAGAGGGAGAGGGGGAGCATGCCGCCACCGAGGAGCATGGTGATGAAACGAAGCAGAACGCTGAGACTCCAGACATTCTCCGCCCAGAAGGCAACGAGCTGTGGAATCACGCTCAACATGAAGAAGAGGAGATGGCCGATGAGGATCGTCGGTAGAGCCATCAGCAACGACGTGGCGGTCACCGGCACTTCTGTGGGGATTCCGTAGACGAGAACGATCAGGGCCCCCATGGCGATCGACTGCAACAGTTCAGGGAGGACCGCCCCTGCTTGCTGAGCGTACTTGAAGAAGAAGTAGCGCGACGGGTAGAGGAGGAAGCGGCTGAGAGACCCCTCGTAGATATCTGTCGAGATTGCCATCTGGAGATCCCCGCCCCGGATGACTCGCCCCGAGAGTGAGATCAGGACGGAGTATGTGAGGATTCCTGGTAGTGACCAGCCACCGATGGTCGACGCCCCAGACTCCTGGAACATCGCTTCCCACAGATACCAGAAGACGATGAGGGTGACCACCATGTTGACGACGGTGGTGACCCAGAAGTCGACGCGGTAACTGAACAGTTTTCGAGTTTCGATGCTCATCAAGTGGATGAACAATCCAGGCCTCACCGGGGCTCCTCCGGTCGGCCTGCCATGATCCTCTCGATGGTGTCCCCGATCTCTGGCTCATCGATGGAAAGATCCGCGACAGAAAAGCGCTGGAGGAGTTCGTTTGCAGCCTCCGCGATCCGGTCACGAGGGGCACGGATCTTCACCTGGGTCTCGGAACATTCGACAACGTCCCCGAGGCGAGAGAGGTCCTCGGCATCGGGGACGGCACCGATTCCCCGGCGGAGGTGGACGAGAATCTCCTTGTAGGGGGCGTACTCTTCGATGACCCGCCGGAGGCTGCCATCGTAGACGATGCTACCCTCTCTCAAGATGATGATCCGCTTGCACAACCTCTGGATGTCCTCCATGTAGTGACTGGTGAGGAGCATCGCCGGGGAAAGTTCTGCGCGGTATTCGAGAATGAAGTCCCGGATCGCCCGCTGGGTGGTCAGGTCGAGGCCGATCGTCGGTTCATCGAGGAAGACGACCCGGGGCGAGTGCAGAAGGGCGGCGATCAGTTCCATCTTCATCCGCTCACCCAGGGAGAGGCGTCGGATCTGGACGTTCATCTCGTTGCCGATGTTGAGCATCGAAATCAGTCGACCGAGGTTCTTGCGGTACCTGTCTTCGGGAATCCGGTAAATCTCGCGCAGCAGGAGAAAACAATCGGCCGCTGGGAGGTCCCACCACAATTGCGCCTTCTGCCCCATGATCAGGGCGATCTGAGTTCGGAACGAATTTTCACGCTTCCAGGGTATGCTGCCGAGCACTCTCGCCTCACCCGAGGTCGGGTGAATAATCCCCGAGAGCATCTTCAACAGAGTCGTCTTCCCGGCACCGTTGGCGCCGATCAGGCCAACGATTTCGCCCTCGGCAACGGAGAAGGTCGAGCCGGAAACGGCGACCTTCTCGATCCACTCGCGGCGGAAGAGAGCTCTAATCGAGGAGGTAAGCCCGGGTTCACGTTTGTGGACCCGGAACACCTTGCGCAGGTTCTGGACCTTGATCACCGCTGGTTCCTCTTTCCGTCGAGTGAGGCGAGGTTAGCGGTGTTGAGAGTGGAGGTAAACCTCCCCTCTGGTGAGGTGGGGCCCGGGCTGGCCAGGGACGCGGTTACGCTTGTTTGCGGCCGTGCCCTTTCCTATAATTCCGCCTCTCTGGCCGGTTCACGACATGACCGCTCTTGCCGCGATGGGCGAGAGGGTTGGTCGACCCTTCTCCAGGCGTCAACGGTTCGGTGAATCGACAGGCGTGGACGCGCTCCGGAGCAAGCAGGAGATCAGCTCAGAAAGGCAGTTTGATGAAAGACTCCGAGGCCATTGTCGAGAGTATCGATCGTGTTGCGGTCGTCGGCGCGGGCACAATGGGCAACGGAATCGCCCAGGTGTTCGCCCAGTCAGGCTACCCGGTAACGGTGATCGACCCCTTTGAGGAGGCCTTGCAGAAGGCCCGTGGAACGATCGAGACTAACCTCGGACGCTTCGTGAAGAAGGAGAAGATCACTTCCGATGAGGCGCAAGCGGCCCTCGGAAGAATCGCCTTCGAAACCGACATCAAGGCAGCAGATGGAGTTCAGTGGGGGATCGAAGCGGTCCCCGAATCAGAAGAATTGAAGAAGGAGGTCCTACAGCGCCTCGATGCCGCTGTTGCCGATGGGGGTGTGATCGCCAGCAACACCTCGTCGATCTCCATCACGCGGTTGGCGGCGTTCACCGGGCGCCCCGAAAATTTTGTCGGGATGCATTTCTTCAACCCTGTACCGATGATGAAACTGGTCGAGGTGATTCGCGGCCACAAGACTTCCGATGCTGTCCTCGAAGCGACCTGCGAACTCTCGAAAAAACTGGGGAAATCCCCCGTCGAGGCGAACGACTTTCCCGGCTTCATCGCCAACCGGATTCTCGGCCCGATGCTCAATGAGGCCATCTTCTGCCTGATGGAGGGGGTGGCCCGGCCGGAGGCGATCGACGAGGTTATGAAACTGGGAATGGGCCATCCGATGGGACCACTCGCTCTCGCTGATTTCATCGGGCTCGATGTCTGCCTCAACATCCTCGAGGTTCTCCATAAAGAACTGGGTGACCCGAAGTACCGACCCTGCCCTCTGCTGCGAAAGATGGTCGCAGCGGGCGACCTAGGCCGTAAGAGTGGCCGTGGTTTCTACGACTACTCGTAGCGGGCGAGGAAGGAAGCGTGATGTTCCCCGAACTCTCTGGGAGTCAACTGCAACTGAGGGACACCGCCAGGGAATTTGCAGACAAGATCCTGATCCCCAACGCCGATCACCACGATCAGAGGGAGGAATTCCCCAGGGAGAACATCGACAAACTCGCCGAACTCGGGTTTCTCGGCCTGGTTGCGCCAGAGTCCTTCGGCGGCCTCGAACAGAATTACGTCACTCTGTGCGTGGTTCTCGAGGAGTTGAATCGTGGCTGCGCCTCCACCGGGATCACCGTCTCGGTGCACAACTCCCTCTTCACCGGACCCCTGCTTGCCTTCGGGAACGAAGAGCAGCACGAGCGCTGGCTCCCCAGGGTCACCAACGGCGAGGTTCTTGGTGCCTATGCCATCACCGAACCGGACCACGGCTCAGATGCGGCGTCGATCGAGACCACCTGTCGAAAGGATGGTGACGGTTACATCCTGAATGGGACCAAGGCATGGATCACCAACGGTTCCGAGGCGGGCCTCATCATCACCTTCGCGACCCTCGAGTCCTCCCTCGGCTCGAAGGGAATCTGCGCCTTCATCATCGAGAGCGATATGCCTGGATTCTCGGTCGGCAAGAAGGAGAAGAAACTCGGGATCCGCGCATCAGACACGGTCCAACTGCTTTTCGAGGATCTCGAGGTACCCGCTTCGAACCTCCTCGGAGAGGAGGGACAGGGCTTCAAGATCGCGATGCACACCCTCGATGGCGGACGGATCGGGATCGCCAGCCAGGGCGTCGGGATTGCCCAGGCCTGTCTCGATGCGTCCCTCGAGTTCGCCGGCGAAAGGGAGATGTTCGGACGCCTGTTGCAAGACAATCAACTGGTGTCCCACAGGATTGCGGAAGTGGCGACAGAGATCGATGCCGCGAGGCTGCTGATGCTGCGCGCCGCCTCGTTGAAGGACGCAGGCATGCCCTATGGCATGGAGGCGGCGATGGCGAAACTGTTTGCTTCGGAGACAGCCAACCGTGCCGCGCACCACGCCATCGAAATTCTCGGAGGAATCGGCGTCTCTCATGGGCACAAGGTCGAGCGCCTCTTCCGAGATGCGAAGATCACGGAGATTTACGAGGGAACGAGTGAGATCCAGAGACTGGTGATCTCTCGCCATTTCAGGACTTGAAGCAGGAGACCCCGAAGATGGCTACATTCGATGTGGAGACCCTTGTCGCCGGTATCAAGGCTGGAGAGTCTCGTGCCATCGCCCAGGGGATCAGCGCCATCGAGGACGAAACATACGATACCGACCATCTCATCTCGTCTCTTCCGCCAAGCCCGAATTGTGTGCGCATCGGAGTGACAGGTGCAACCGGTGTCGGCAAGAGTTCGCTGCTCGCACGGATCGTTCCATCACTTCTGGAGCGAGGGGAGCGCGTTGCGGTGCTCGCCGTCGATCCCACCAGCCCCCTCAGCGGCGGGGCATTGCTGGCCGATCGGGTTCGCATGCCTGCAGATCTGGGTTCAGGAGCGTTTTTCCGCAGCGTTGCGAGTCGCCACGGCAGTGGCGGTGTCGCTGCCTGTACCGACGATGCGGCGGAACTTCTCGCTCGTGCGGGTTTCTCCATTGTCCTCGTGGAGACGGTCGGGGTCGGACAGCTCGATATGGAGGTCGCCGAGGAGACCGACGATGTATGGCTGCTCCTGTCACCGGAATCAGGGGATGTGATGCAGTTGCTCAAGAGTGGTGTCCTCGAAGTGGCGAATCAACTTGTGATTCACAAGGGAGACCGACCTGGTGCCGGTCGTCTATTGCGACTCGCCGAGGAGATGTGCCGCGAGCAGGAAGCTCCGGCGCCGTTGATGGTCAGCAGTCGAGATGATGCCGGAGTCGACGAACTGGTCGAACGTCTCCTGGATCGAGTCGAGGGAATCCGGAGAGCCCCCGATGCCGGGAGCGAGAGGCGCAGGCTCCTGCGTCGGTTACGACGCGCGACAGAGAAGCGCTGGATCTCCCAGGGACTCGACAGGGCCGGGGGAGAGGATTCATTCGAGCAGATTGCCGGGGAAATTCTTTCGCAACGTCTGACCATCCAGGAAGCGCTCGACCGTCTGGCCCCCCCCGGAGAGATGAAATTTTGCCGGGCCACTGCTGGTGGCTCAGGAAGGAAGACGACTTGATTCGCTTCGAGGAAGAACACCACGAGATTCGCGACATGGTCGCAGATTTCTCTGATAACGAACTGGCGCCACGAGCGACGGCTCTCGATGAATCCGGTGGTTCCCCTCGAGAGAACCTGAAAAAACTGGCCGAGACGGGAATGCTCGGGGTCACCGTTCCCGAAGATCTGGGTGGGGCGGGTCTCGATCTTCTGACGGCAGTGCTCGTCGTGGAAGAACTCGCCCGCGGGTGCGCATCGACTGCAGCGGTGGCTCAGGTGCATCTCTTCGATGCGACCACGTCGCTTCTGGTACAAGGGAGCGATGAACAGAAGCAGCGCTTCCTTCCTTCACTGGCTTCAGGAGATTCTCTGGCAACCGTGGCGCTGGTCGAACCTGGGGCAGAATCCGACGCCGGATCGATCGCGACCACCGCGACACCCTGCGATGGCGGCTGGAAAATCTCCGGCAGCAAGACCTTTGTCATCGGGGCCATTGAATCCGGGCTGCTGCTGACCGTCGCAAGGACCGAGAAGGGAAGTGGGGTTGCTGGCCTGGCATTCTTCGCTTTCGACCCCGGGACTTCCGGAGTGGTGATGAGACCGAGAAGTGGAATGCTCGGGCTGCGCGGGGCTGCGATCGCTGACATCTCCCTCGAAGGAGTGATCCTTCCCGAGGATGCCATGCTCGGGGGAGAAGGCGGCCATTCACCAGCGATCATGCGCACTCTCGAGAGATCCCGGATCGGGGCGGCTGCGGTCGCCATCGGCGTCGCCCGGGGTGCGATAACCGAAGCCCTCGGCTACGCCTCCGAGCGCAGGGCGTTCGGCAGGACCATCGATCGTTTCGGGGCTGTCCGCGGGATGATCGGCGATGCCACCGTTGCCATCGAAACGGCAAGAATGATGACGTACAGGGCGGCAAGCCTCTGTGATCGAGGGGCGACCATTGCCCGGGAGGCGTCCTTTGCCAAGTTGTCGGCAAACCGGGCTGCTTATCTGGCGACGAAGAGTTCGGTACAAATCCTCGGCGGAAATGGGTTCTCCAGGGAGTACCCCGTCGAACGGATGTTTCGCGATGCCCAGACGCTGGGGATCTACTCCGGTTCCGATGATCTGCACCGGATGCTGATCGCCCGTTCGCTGATCGGAGAGCGATCATGAGCCGTATCGTCATTCTCGATGCCAGGAGAACTCCCATCGGCAAGTTTCTCGGCGGTCTCTCATCGCTCTCAGCCGCAGACCTGGGGGTCGCCGTCGTCGAACCACTCCTCCAGCGGGCCGGTCTCGATCCTTCCGAGGTGAGCGAACTGATCTTCGGCTGCGCCAGACAGGCTGGGGGAGGACCCAACGTCGCACGTCAGGTTGCGGTTCGTTCGGGAATCTCCGAGTCGAGCACCGCCCTGACGGTGAACATGGCGTGTGGATCGGGGCTCCTCGCGCTGATCGCGGGGAGAGACGCCATCGCCACCGCCGAGGCGTCGATGATGGTGGTCGGGGGGACCGAAAGCATGAGCCGTCTTCCGTACTACATCGAAGGACTGCGCGATGGACTTCGTCTCGGCCAGGGGGAACTGGTCGATGGGATGTACCGCGATGGATTCCACTGCCCCCTCGCCGATCAGTTGATGGGGGGGACGGCCGAGAATCTGGCCCAGGAGTATGACATAAGTCGTGAAGAACAGGATACCTACGCCGTCGAGTCCCAGCGCCGTTGCCAGGTTGCCAGGGAAGAAGGGCGTTTTGCCTCGGAGATCGAGCCGGTCGAGGTTCGTCAGCGCAAGGGTACGATCACCGTCGATAAGGACGAGCACCCACGCGACGATGTCACCATCGATGGAATGGCGAAGCTGAAACCTGTCTTCAAGGAGGATGGAACGATTCACGCCGGCAATGCCTCGGGGATCACCGATGGGGCGGCGGCACTCCTTATTGCCAGCGAGGAAACCGCCACACGTCTCGGTCTCGAGCCGATCGCCATCGTCGGCGCCTCGGCTCGTGCCGGTGTCGAACCTCGCAGGATGGGCATCGGACCGGTCCCTGCCATCGCCAAGCTGTTGGAGAAAACGGGTGCCACCCTCGCCGATTTCGACCTGATCGAGCTCAACGAGGCGTTCGCCGCCCAGGTGATCGCCTGCGACCGCGAATTGAGTCTCGACAGGGAGCGTCTCAACGTCAACGGTGGGGCGATTGCCCTCGGTCACCCCATCGGCGCGACCGGTGCGCGCATCGTCGTCACTCTCGTTCACGAGTTGCGCCGCCGCGGCGGCGGGCGTGGACTGGCGACCCTCTGCATCTCAGGTGGTCAGGGCCTCGCCCTCGATGTCGAGGTTCTCGCGCCATAATGATTGGTCTGAAGATGAACAGCAAGAAACGCCGCATCGTGGTGAACATTCCCGGTCTGTGGAACGTCAAGGTCGGCTTCGGCATGGGGCTGATCGGCATCGGTGCGTTGATCCTGCGATTTCCCGACATCCTCCAGTACGCTCTGGCGCTGCTCCTGATCGTCGCTGGCGTCGGCCTGACCGTCTCGGGGGTTCGCAACCGCTCGGCGGTTTCGACCCGGACGCCGAAGCAAGGCGACGTCGAGGTGATGGAGTGAAGCGCCGGCCCCGACGGGGGGGCCGGCGTCGGGGCTCACTCTTTCAATGAAGCCTCGATGAAGCGCGCCACCTCGATGACTTCCTTGACCTGCCGGGGCCGACCGCGGACCACCAGAACCTCCTTGCCCGTCTGGAGATCACCGACGGTGCAGATGATGGCTCTCGGCTTATCGATCAGGGTGTTGAGGACCTTCAGGACCTCCTTCCCCGGGATGTTGCCGGAGAGGGGAATCCTCTCCAGTTGCAGTCCCGTCTTCTTTTCCTGGGGAGAGGGGGGCGCTGGGGTGGACTCCCGGCTGGGGGGCAAGGAGGGTCGGGGGGGCACGCTCCGGCGTCGCGAACTGCGAGAATAATGAAGCCGGGACTCGTTCGAAAAGTGCACCACCACCGCCTCGGAGCCATCGCCGACCTGGACCTCCTGCAGAGATATTCCGTTCACCTCCAGGATCGTCTCGATCATCGCCAAACTGAGAGATTCGATGGCACTGGGCAACCAGATGGAGCGGGTGGGAAGGTAAGCGCGTCTCGTTGACCACGAGGAGAATTGCTTGCTGTCGAGGACCGCCGGGATCTCCGAAATTTCCTGGAAGCGGAGAATCATCTCCAGAGCGGTGGCTGCCGGGAACTGGCGATGTTCATCGGCGGTGGGATTGTCGTTCGAGACTTCATCGCCTGGGAGAGCCACGGCCTTCTCGACGGCGGGATCACAGGGGGTGATGGGAGGGACTGGACCACTCTCGCCGTCGGCGATGGCGACGCCGGTGGCGGCGGTGATCGCCGCCATGATGATGAGAGTGAGAAACGGGAGAGGAGAGAATCGAGTGCTCATCAGGCACATGCCTTCCTTCGGCTGGGCGGGCAAACCTGCGGGCAGGAGGGTGAGAGCATCGGCTGTGCCAGAAAACAGGGGGTCGGTGGGGTAAGAATCCCCTGGAGAGAAGGGATCATCGGGGAACGGGCTGATCTGAGGTGGCCGGTGTAGTCATATCAAACAGTCAGGAAGTTCACTGGCGCCGGTGATCGATGAGGACCAGGCGGCGCATCACCTCGTCGCCGGGAATCTGGTAGACCTCATCTAGAGCGACGAATAGGTGGCGCTTCCACAAGAGCCCGCGCACCGCCTCGAGTTCCTTGTCGACGGCGGGGCCCTTCCACAACAGCAGGGGGCCGAACCAGCTGTGGGTGCACCACTGGAGGATCTTCTCGACGGGGCCGACCGCCCTCGCCATCACCAGGTCGACGTTCTTGCGGTGGTCACGGACCCAATCCTCGAAGCGACCCCACACGCAGTGGACACGACTGGAGAGCCCCAGTTCGACCACCACCTCCTCGAGGAAGCGGACCTTCTTTCGAGTCGAGTCGATCAGAGTCACCTCCAGGTGAGGGCAAGCGATGGCGATCGCCAGCCCCGGGTAGCCAGCGCCACTGCCGAGGTCGACGACGTGGCGGAAGATCTCCTCCCCCCCCTCGGCGAGGAGTGGTCTGGCGGCGAGGGAGTCGATGGCGTGCTTGCGCGCCATCTCCTCCGGTTCGACGATGGTGGTCAGGTTCATCGAGCGGTTGCGGGTTCGGACACGCCAGGCGTGGTGGGCGAGACCAGGGCGCGCGTAGTCGGGAGCGAAGAAGTCGAGTTCGCCGATGAATCGCTCGCTGAATTCCAGTTCGGTGAGCGGGTCAGCCTCGGAGGGATCTTCTCGGAGCTGTCTATCTTCTGGGGTTTTCTCCGCCAAGCCTTCTCCCTTCGAAGAGATGAGACTAGCCGCGAGGCGGTCCCTCCACAACGGTACTTCCTCAGGTGGTGCGTTGACGCTACGATGAGACACCTGCCCCGCGGGAAGGAGGCGATCGATGACCGCTACGAGAAGATCGAAAAGTGGCCATTCGATCGAGCCGATCGATGGCGACAGGCTGAGGATCCTCTGCGAGCGCCTCACCCCCGAGCAGTACCACATCACCCAGAAGGCGGGCACCGAGGCGCCCTTCTGCGGCGGCTTCCTCGAAAGTTTGGGGGCGGGGATCTATCTGTGCGTCATCTGTCATTTGCCCCTCTTCAGTTCCGATGCCAAGTTCGACTCGGGCACAGGCTGGCCGAGTTTCTTCAAAGGCTTCGACAGGGAGCATGTTGTCGAGAAGCAGGACACCAGCCACGGGGTGGAACGCACCGAGATCTGCTGTGGTCGCTGCGATGCCCACCTCGGGCATCTCTTCCCCGACGGTCCCGATCCAACAGGGCTGCGTTACTGCCTCAACTCCGTCTCCCTCGAGTTCTCTCCCGAGGGGGAGGAACCGGCCACCGAGGCGCCAGGAACCAATCCCGGACACCCGCGGGCTTTCTTTGCCGGCGGCTGATTCTGGGGAATGGAGGACCGCTTCGCGGCCCTCGACGGCGTCGTCGACGCGGTCGCCGGCTACATGGGTGGAAAGAGCGAGAACCCCACCTATCAGCAGGTGTGCAACGATGAGACAGGCCACGCCGAGACCGTCGAGGTCACCTTCGATCCCAGAACAATCGATTACCACCAGCTCCTCGAGACCTTTTTCGAGAATCACGATCCGACCACCAGCAATCGCCAGGGCCCCAACGTAGGAAGTCAGTACCGCTCCACCATCTTCTGCGTTCACACCGAAGAGGCTGAGGCCGCCAGGGAAGTGATCGAGGGAATGCGCGCTCGCGGAGCCTTCGGCGGTCGAGAAATCGTTACCGAGGTCGTACACCCGGCACCGTGCTTCTGGAAGGCAGAGGATCACCACCAGGATTATCACGCCAGGCACCGAGGGTCCTGCGAGATCTGAACGCCGTTCCCCTTGGCGGTGGGACCAGGTGTCGGAATCAGTCCTCCGCTGACTCAATTGACTCCGGTGAAAGTTGAGTACCCGGAGGAAAATTGGTGGGCTTCGGCCGCACTCGCTCCTGCAAACGATAGAATACAGGCGTCACAATTTATCGCGATCATCACTACCCCAGGAGGGGTCAGGAGGGTGCTGATGGCCTGAGTGTTTATCGATCGAAATTGTGAGGCGCCCTGTGAAAATATATTTCTTCATCCTGCTGCTATCTGTCTTCTCCTGGCTGTTTATTTCCGCGACCGCGGAGGCGCAGCCGGTCACCCCGACCATCCTCCACATCTTTGATGGCCAATCTTCTGGAGGCCTGTTTGGCAATGCTGTCAGCGGAGTCGGTGACATCAACGGCGATGGTTTCGACGATGTCATCGTCGGGGAACCCCTCGATGACAGCAACGGCGCCGCCTCTGGCAGCGTCCGCGTTTTTTCAGGCGCGGACGGCTCCATCCTCCACATCCTCGTTGGCGATTCCGCTGGCGACCTGTTTGGTCAATCGGTAAGCGGAACTGGAGACGTCAACGGTGATGGCGTCCCTGATTTCATCGTCGGCGCCTACTGGGCTGACAACAACGGATACAACTCAGGAAGTGCTCGCGTCTTCTCTGGCCTCGACGGTTCAGTCCTGTACGTCTTCGAGGGTGATTCTTATGGCGACTTCTTCGGCTTTTCGGTGAGTTCCTCCGGAGACGTCAACGGCGATGGCGTTCCCGATTTCATCATCGGGGCCTACTGGGACGACAACAGCGGCAACTATTCCGGCAGTGCACGTGTCTATTCCGGTTTCGATGGCAGCAATCTCTATACTTTCGAAGGAGATTCTGCTGGAGATGGATTTGGTGTCTCGGTGAGCGGAGCTGGCGACGTCAACGGAGATGGATTCGCCGATCTCATCATCGGGGCGTGGGGAGACGACAGCAACGGCCTGAATTCTGGCAGCGCGCGGGTTTTCTCCGGTGCCGACGGCTCCATCCTCTACACCCTCCTCGGCGAGTCTGCCGGCGACGCCTTCGGCTATTCGGTGAGCGGAACTGGAGACATCGATGGCGATGGATTCTCCGATTTCATCGTCGGAGCATATCGCGATGACAACAACGGTGAGGATTCTGGCAGCGCCCGGGTCTTCTCCGGAATAGATGGATCCATCATCATTGCCTTGAGCGGCGATGCCGCCGGTGACCAGTTTGGCAACTCGGTCAGTGGCGCTGGAGATGTCAACGGCGATGGCCATCTCGATTTCATCGTCGGGGCGTACGAGGATGACAACAACGGTATCGGATCAGGCAGCGCACGGGTATTTTCCGGTGGCGACGGTTCGATTCTCTGTACCTTTTCAGGTGAGTCCGAATCGGACCTGCTCGGCCGCTCGGTGGCCGCAGCCGGCGACGTCAATGGTGATGGCTACGCCGATGTCATCGTCGGTGCGGTCTGGGATGACAACGCCAGCCTGAATTCCGGCAGCGCCTGCGTGCTCTCCCTCGCTCCAGCACTCTTCAGACGGGGAGATCTCAACGGCGATGGTTCCTTCGATCTGGCCGATCCGATCCGGGCTCTGATGCAGTTCATGGGCTCTCTCGACAATTCGTGCTTCGATGCGAGCGATGCCAACGACGATGGGCAGATCAACATCGCCGACCCGATAGCCATGCTCAACGCCATCGTTCTGGGAGGATCTTCCCCCCCCGACCCCGGTCCCTCGGCCTGTGGTCCCGACCTCACCCCTGACAGCCTCAACTGCGAAACCTACACCGGTTGTCCCTGAGGGTACCTCCCTCCTCCGAAACTCCGTCAGCGAGATGAAGATGGACTCCAGCCACCGCCGTCAGCTGTGAATCACACCGCGAGCATCGATCGGCCCGGTGCCCGTTTTGTGGTGCGCTCTCGCCACGCAGGCGATCCCCTCGGTCAGCATCCACAACTGCAGCAGGATGCCGAAACCGAGCACGAGTACCTGTGGCCACTTCACTACATCGGCGCCGAGCAGCCCCTGCATCTGGCTGATGGCTGCCCAGCCGACGGTGATGGTGAGAAAGCAGAGGGGCAGTAGCGTCGGTAAAATCGGACGTCCTCGGAGCGCCAGCCAGGCGGTCAGCACCACCAGCGTGAGACTGGCCAGCAGCTGGTTGGTGACGCCGAAGATGGGCCACAGCACAAGTCCGCCGGTGCCGCCCTGTCCCGCCAGCAGTGCCAGTGCCGCCGCCGAGATGACCGCGATGGCGGTGGCGACTTGGCGGTGAGCCAGTGCAGTGAATCCGGTGGCTCGCGCCAGCTCCTCGACGACGTAGCGCTGGATGCGAGTGGCGCTGTCCATCGTGGTGGCGGCAAAGGAGATGATGACGACGGTGATGACGGTGGCGAGAAACTCAGGGTTGAAAAACGGAGCCGCAGCCCCGATGAAAGCGGCTCCACCGTGGATGAAACCGGAGAGCCGAGCCAGCAAGGAGCCCTTGCCGACCCAGTCGGCGGAATACTGGGCCGCCCACTCACCACCGTTGGCAAAACCGGCCGCCGAGACGCAACACAGGATGACGATCACCGCCAGGCCGCCTTCGAGCACCATGGCACCAAAGCCGACGCTGCGAGCATCGCGTTCGCTGGCGAGTTGCTTGGAGGTGGTACCACTGGCGACCATGCAGTGGAAACCGCTGACCGCCCCGCAGGCGATGGTGATGAACAGAAATGGAAACAACAGCGGCGCATCCGTAGGAGGAGAGGGATTGATGGCGGGAGCGACGATCTCCAGCTGTGGGCCACCGGTGATAGAAAGCACCACCATTCCTGCGAGCAGCGCGCCGAGCGCCACGAGCAACTGGTGCGAGTTGATGGCATCGCGCGGTTGCAAGAGTTTCTGCACCGGCAAGACGCTGGCGATCCAGGAGTAACCGAACAGCATCAGCAGCCAGAAGAGTCCGGCGTTCTGTGCCAGCCAGTCGCCGGCACCACTGTCGCCCCAGTCGAAGGCAAGGAAGGAGCGCACGCTGTCGGTGGAGCCGATGCCGATGCAGCCGTACATAACCAGCAGCGCCAGCCCACTCCATAGCGCCAGCGATTTGCCACGCAGCAGCTGCCAGCCGACCAGGATCGCCAGAGGGATCTCGATCCACACCGCCAGGATGCTCTCGGGGCGGGCGACAAACAAACTGGCGATGACGAAGGCGAACACCGCCAGCACCACCCACAACGCCAGAAAGATGAAGATCAGAAACAACAGCCGAACCCTGGGCGAGAGGATCTCGGCGCACAGATCGCCGATGCTGCGGCCCTGGTTTCTCGCCGACAGCACCAGCGCTCCGAGATCGTGTACCGCACCGATCAGCACCGACCCGAACACCACCCACAGCAGCGCCGGCAGCCATCCCCAGGTGACCGCAACCGCCGGTCCGACGATCGGCCCGGCACCGGCGATGGTGACGTAGTGGTGGCCGAACAGGATGGAACGCTTCGTCGGTACGAAGTCGACGCCGTTTTCCAGGCTTCGACTCGGCAGCTGGTCATCGGAGATTTCGCCGACTCCGAAGACCCTGGATGCGACCCAACTGCCGTAGAAGCGATAGCCGAGCCAGAGCACGAGAGCGCTGGCGATGGCGAGGGTGGTGACGTTCATCGCGCCTCCTCCGGGGCAGCGTCAGGGTAGTCGCGAGGGTCCCGATGCCCAAGAGCACCTTGCGGCTTCCTCGACCCTTGGGGATACTCCGGCGGGGAACCGACCCAGCAACGAGGAGGATGATGGGCAGCGACCGCGACAGCGCTCGGCGCTACTGGCACAGCAATCTGAGGATCATCGCCATTCTCCTGTCGATCTGGGCCCTCGTCTCCCTCGGCTTTGGCATCGTCCTGGCGCCCTTCCTCGATCAATTCACCCTCCCTGGCACAGGATTTCCCCTTGGCTTCTGGTTCGCCCAGCAGGGCTCCATCTTCACCTTCGTGATCCTGATCTTCGTCTACGTCAGGTGGATGAACCGTCTCGATGATGAATACTGTTCCGACGAGGAAGACGAGTGATGGGAGTCACTGCCTGGACTGCACTGCTGGTCGGCGCCTCGTTTCTCCTCTACATCGTCATCGCCATCCGTTCTCGGGCCAGCAGCACCCGAGAATTCTACATCGCAGGGCAACACGTCCCGCCTTTGGCAAACGGCATGGCGACCGCAGCGGACTGGATGAGTGCTGCATCGTTCATCTCGATGGCGGGGATCATCTCCTTCAGTGGCTACGACGGTTCCGTCTACCTGATGGGCTGGACCGGTGGCTATGTGCTGCTGGCGCTGTTGCTGGCGCCGTACCTGCGCAAGTTCGGCAAGTACACCGTGCCTGACTTCATTGGTGAGCGGTATTACTCCCAGACCGCTCGGCTGGTGGCGGTGGTCTGCGCCATCTTCATCTCCTTCACCTACGTCTCCGGCCAGATGCGCGGGGTGGGAGTCGTCTTCAGCCGCTTCCTCGAGGTCGATGTCAGTATTGGGGTGCTCATCGGAATGGCGGTCGTCTTCATCTACGCCGTACTCGGTGGGATGAAGGGAATCACCTATACCCAGGTCGCTCAGTACTGCGTGCTGATCTTCGCCTTCATGGTGCCGGCGATATTCATCTCGTTGCATGTGGCCGGCACGGTGATCCCACAGATCGGTTTCGGCGCCATCCCGTCGGGATCCGAAGTGAGTTTGTTGGCGCGACTCGATGGGCTCCATGAGGAACTCGGCTTCTCTCCCTATACCAGCGGCACTGGGAACACCCTCAATATGCTTGCCATCACTTTCGCTCTGATGGTCGGCACCGCCGGTCTGCCCCATGTCATCATCCGCTTCTTCACCGTGCCGACCGTGCGCGATGCCCGCAAATCGGCGGGCTGGGCGCTGCTCTTCATCGCCATCCTCTACACCACAGCACCGGCGGTGGCGGTTTTTGCCCGAACCAACTTGATCGACACCGTCGAGAACAAGAACTACTTGGAGATCCCCGACTGGTTTCGCAAGTGGGAGGACACCGACCTGATCGCATGGGTCGACAAGGACGGGGATGGGCGTGTGAAATACCGCGGCGGAAACGCTCTCGATCCGGTCAAACCCATTTTTATCGACGAGCGTGGGGCAAGTGGCGAGCGTTTATTGGCGAACTCGGAGACCTCCAACGATAACGAACTGTACGTCGATCGCGACATCATGGTGCTCGCCAATCCCGAGATCGCAGCACTGCCCAACTGGGTCATCGCCCTGGTCGCCGCCGGTGGATTGGCGGCGGCGCTGTCGACGGCGGCGGGCCTGCTGCTGGTCGTTTCCACCTCCATTTCCCACGACCTGCTGCGCAAGTGGTTGCGACCCGATCTCTCGGACAAGGAAGAACTGCGTGCAGCTCGCATCGCAGCCGGTGCGGCGGTGTGTGTCGCTGGTTATCTGGGAATCAACCCGCCAGGCTTCGTCGCCGAGGTTGTCGCCTTTGCCTTCGGGCTGGCCGCCGCCAGTTTCTTCCCGGCGATTTTGATGGGGATCTTCATGAAGCGGATGAACCGCGAGGGCGCCATCTCCGGCATGGTGGTGGGGCTGGTCTTCACCGCCGGCTATATCATCTACTTCAGATTCCTTCATCCTGAACTCGACAACGCCGAGAACTGGTGGTGGGGGATCTCGGCGAAGGGGATCGGCACCATCGGCATGCTCTTCAACTTCACGGTCGCAGGGGTCGTCCGGTCCTTCACCCCCGATCCTCCCGCAGAGGTGCAGAAACTGGTCGAATCGCTGCGCTTGCCGCGCTGATGGAGATGGAAATTCGATGACCTGCTGGCGTCTTCTGGCTCTGTTGCTGTTCCCCCTGCTCATTGCCTCGGCGGCGGTGGAGATGGATGAGCCGCGGATC
>DQQH01000251.1 GCA_015664425.1 Planctomycetota bacterium | reverse complement strand
CGTCGAAAGCGGTCCAGTTGTAACCGCCGCCGAAGGTCCCGAGACCGTTGGCGTGGGCGAGCACATCCGAATCGCTCAGTGCACCCCAGGTAGCTCCGCCGACCGGGTCCATCACCGAGGCGGCACCGGCGTCGATGTGAATCGTGATGCCGTTAACCCCATCGGGGTTGGTCACCGGGGCGTTTGCGAAGGTATCGATGATGGTGGTCAACGCCGCGGCTGCCGGCTGGTGGGAGTGCCCCCCTGGCCCGTTGAGGACCATGTAGTCGATCTCGACGAAGATGTCCTTGTGCTGGGAATCGGCACCCATCGCCGGCAGGTCGAGGTCGATGATTCCGTCGCCATCGTAGTCGATGCCGTTCTCTTCCCAGTCATCGAGAAGAGCATCGCCATCGCTGTCGGCGTTCGCTCCGGGCTCGCAATCGAGAGCGAGCCAGCGGAAATTGTCGATGAGAACGGTCGAGTCGTAAACGGAATCTCCGAGGTCCATGATCGACAGGATGATGGTGATGGGGTTGGTGGTGTCGAGGGGAGTGCGGGCGGTCAAGGTCGGCGTTCCGCCGTCGTAGGTCGTTCCCTGGGCGTTTCCTGCGGTCACGCCGAAGACGGTGTTGACCGAGACGACGTTACCGGCGGTGTCGTAAGCGAAGTTGTAAGGCGCGATCACCTGGGCGTTGACCTCTTCGAAGTCACTCTGGCCGTACTCGGCGATGAAGACATCGTTAAAGGAGCTGCCGACCCACTCGGGAAACTCCTCGGAGAGAAAAGCGAAGTCAAAGGCGAGGCAGGTCGCCCAGTTGGGGGGATCGAGCACCAGGGTCAGCTGCACCAGGTCCTGGCCATTGGCGGTGTTGAGGCCTTCGAGCACCGTCGAGGTCGATGGCGAATCGTTGGGAAGTAGCGCCGATGTGGTGGCGCCGGTGCTGAGAACCAGATAGTCGGTGCCATCGGTGGGAAAGGACCCGATGGCAACGCCAAAGACATCGGTGCCAGCGGTGTCGCTGGTGCCGAAATTGACGGAGACCACCTGTGCTGGTGGCATGTCGATGGCAGCGGTCACCTGCGCCGGCGTCAGCGGTGCGAAGGTGGCGACCGGGACCACCAGATCAGGCTTTCTTTCGGGGGGAGTTCCAGGAACCCCCTGGCCAAAGAGCAAGCCTGGCAAGGCGACGGTAACGATCAGAATGGCGATGAAATTGAGGCTGGGCCTCCTGTGATGAACTCGCAACATCGTGCGCTCCATTCGAATATGGCTGTCCCCAGACCTGAGTCTGCGGAACATCACTCGATTCCGTTCGCTGGCCCTCGAGGACCAATACGGATCGGGTGGGTTGGAGCGGGCGTACTTCCTTACTGACTGACTGCGGGACTCTTCGGTCCCGGTGTACCTTTCATATCGACGGCGGAGACGGCGTAGAGCCCCTCACCGACGACCTCAGTCCTGTACTGATAGCGACCACGATTCCGTGGGTCCTCCTTCCGCAGCGGGACGAAGGCGATGAGGGTCCAGTTACCCCCGGTGTTCTTGTTGTAGACGTTGTATCCACTGATGGTGTCGTCACGTGTTCCCGGCCAGCGGACGATGAGGGGCGAATTGCCTTCGGGGGTGCTGCCTTCGACGGTGACGGTGCCCGGGGGCCCGGGGAGGATCAGGGCATCCTCTTCGGCAGTGATGCCGTCGCCGGTCACCGCTTCCGTTGCTCCCTGTTCCGGTGGCTCTGTCGCGGTCTCCTCGGCGGAGCAGCCGCAGATGGCGATGGTCAGCACCAGCGCAGGGATCAGGAGGTGTTTCATCGGTCCCGTTGCCACTTCATACCCTCCAGAAGCTCATCGACACCTTGGCGGGTGGCAGGCATTCGCTCCGTCATCCGACGGCTATACAGGGATCCGGAAAATGGCGGCGGTCGGACAGGGAATCTCCCTGGCGAGGAGCGCCGGGAGGAATGGCAGCGGCGGTTCAATCGAGGTCGCCGATGGTGATCGAACCGTTGGAGGTCTCGAGGGTCAGACGGCCGGTCACCGCTTCGGAGCCGTGACGTGCAGTGAGGGTGTCTTCGGTCGTATTGACCTGGTGGTAGTCGCCTGAAATATTGAGGCTGCCGTTGCCGGTTTCGGCATGGATGTCGGCGCTGGTGCCTTCAGAGAGGTTGACGGTGATCGTGCCGTTGGAGGTCTCCAGACGCCCCGAGAGCGGTCCCGAACAGGTCGAATCGAGGGTGATACCGCCATTGCTCGATTCGAAATCGAGCTGCCCGGATGAGCCGTTCACCTCGATTCGGCCGTTGCTGGTCACCCCTTTGAGGGCGCCAGAGCAGCCCTCGACGGTGATTCTGCCGTTGCTGCTCTCCAGTTCGCAGGCTCCGGTGAGGTTCTGGACCGTGACCCCGCCGTTGGAGGTGGTCGCAGCGAAGGGAAGGGCGATCGGTTGTGCCACCTCGAAGGCGGCACTCCCCTGCCAGTCACTGCGCTCGGTCACGGCAAACCTCCAGCCGATCTTGAGCGTGCCGCCGTCGTTGAGCACCGTCACCTCCATCGCCTCGAGACACGCCTCGGCGCTCTCCTGGGTGGCGCCGCCGCCCTCGACCGTCGCCGTGATGACGATCTCCTCGGCACTCTCGGTCCCCGGCGCGCTGCTGACAGAACCATTGGAGGTGGTGACCTGGATGTCTGTGACATCGGCAACGGGAATGGTGAGAACCCTTTCTTCCTTGACGGTGATCTTGGGGCCGAAACTGAAGGTGCAGGAGGCGCAGAGAAGCGCCACCGCCATCAGGGGGGAAAGGAAAAAAGCGGGTTCTCTTGCCATCGAATAAACTCCCTCGCTGCTCTCGCCTCTGCTGTGGCTAGTTCTCCTCCGGGGGTTCCCTCGGCTCCCTGACGGGAGGTTCCTTCGCCCATGCCACCTGCCACCCGAGGCGGAACCCCACCCGGCTGACCGCCGCCGCCTTTTGGAAGTCGATCTTGTCCGATTCGTCACTCGCCCGGTGGTAATCCTCGTGCACGCCGGAGAAGAGGAAGATCACCGGAATCCCGGCCTTGGCAAAGTTGTAACTGTCGGTGCGGCCGAAGTAACTGTCGACATCGTAGGTCGGCTCGAGACCCTCCTGGGCACATGCCTGGGCAGCAGCGACGTTCAGGCTCGAGTAGTGTTCGTGCTCCGGTGAGGGGGTGATTCCGATCTTGGTCGGGTCGTTTCGGCTGACCATGTCGAGGTTGATGTCAGCGACGATCTTCATCTCCTCGGGAAGAGGAATGTGATCGACGAACCAGCGGCTGCCAAGAAGCCCCTTCTCCTCGCCGGAAACGTGCAGGATCAGAATGCTGCGCGGTGGGGTGGGTCCCTCGGCGAATGCCTCGGCAATCTCGATCAGGGCGGAACTGCCCGAGGCGTTGTCGTCGGCACCGTTGTAGATCGCACCATCGCTGCCGACGCCGATGTGATCATAGTGAGCGCTGTAGACGATCACCTCGTTGGCGAACTCCGGATCGGACCCCTTCATCAGCGAGACGACGTTGAAGGCGTCGACCTCGCCGCGGTCGACGTTGATGTTGAAGCCGGTGTTCAGGCCCTTCACCGGGCCGTGGGGGCTGTCCCCATTCAGTTTCGAGAATTCCTCGACGTTGAAATGGTCGCGGGCGTGGTCTTCGAGATAGATGATCGGAATTCGCGATTCACCTCTCCCCGAGGAGACCAAACGGCGCCCGAAGGAACGCATCGACCGGCCCATCCGCTCAGCGAAGGGGGCCTCCTCGGAGCCGGCGGCATGGATCACCAGCACCCCGATGGCGCCTTTTTCCTGCGCTGTCCGCTGGCGAGTTCGCATCCTCAGAGCCCGCGAGTTCCTCCTTCCCTCACCCTCCTCGACACCCTCAGGGTTGCCGTCGAGGACCAGGACGAAGCAGTTCTCCACCGAGACGTCGGCGTAATCGTCGATGTCGAGTTCTTCAGAAACGATGCCGTGGCCGACGAAGATCACCTTTCCCTCCCTCTGACCCGACTCGAGCCCGCGAGGAGAGACGAGGAAGTCCTCGATGGGCATGAAGAGACCGGTCGAGGTTGTTTCGGGTCCTTCGTGGGTCATCTCGAGGCTACAACCCTCGAGGTGGGCGATGGTCTCGAACATCGGGAACGCCTGGAACCAGCTGCGTTTCTCATCGTGAAGATCCCCCGCCGGCTCGAAGCCTATTCGGCTCAACTGGTTGGAGATGTAGGACGCTGCCAGGCGCTCCCCGACACTGGCGGTGTCGCGCCCCTCGAGAAGATCAGAAGCGAGGAAGCGGATGTGGCCCTCGATCTGCCGGGCGGTGATGCCATCGACCGCGTCGGTCGTCGGCTGGCCACAGAGAGGGAGGGAAATGGCGCAAAAGATCAGCAGCGAGGGGATGAGATGTCCCCGGCGAGATCCGTTCATCGAGTTCTCCTACGGTTGAATGCCAGCGATCGCGAGGGAAAGCCTGCGATCACACGTGGCACTCTAGCCGTTGAAGAACCTCGACGCCAACGGCTCCCCTTGCTGGAGGCAGGCTGTGGCGATCCTCTGCCCCTGAGGGGAGCAAAGAACCCCCTTCCGGGGATCAGGGCAGGATCTCGGGAATGATCCGCTCGAGACGGGCCTCGACCGCGGGCAGCGCTTTCGCTTCCTGGAGCCCGACCTGGCGGGCGGTGATCACCAGGGTGTTCTTGATG
>DQQH01000236.1 GCA_015664425.1 Planctomycetota bacterium | reverse complement strand
GGTGGATTTCCTCCCGCGGTCGCTGTTTCTCGAGGGGTAGCCTGCCACAAGGCGGGAACATCAATGCGAGAGGTGGGTGATGACCTCCGTCAGTTACGATCTTTTTGCCCTGGCGATTTTTGCCGGACTGACGGTCATCGTCGGGGCAGGACTGTTGGCGCTCTCGGAATTGGTCGGCCCCCGGCGTCGAGACCCCGAGAAGAACACCACCTACGAATGTGGTGTTCCTCTCTTCGACTCCGCCCGTGAACCCTTCACCGTCAAGTTCTACCTTGTTGCGATTCTCTTCATTCTGTTTGACATCGAAACGGTCTTCCTGCTCCCGTACGCCGTCGTATACAAGCAACTGGGTGTGATCGGCCTCGTCGAGATGGGGATCTTCCTCCTCGTCCTGGCTGCAGGACTTCTCTACTGCTGGCGGAGAGGGGCGCTCGAATGGGACTAGAACGCCTCTTTACTGGTGACGGATTCCTCACTACCACCGTCAACAGCCTCGCCAACTGGGGCAGAAAAAATGCCCTCTGGCCGATGCCCTTCGGAACCGCGTGCTGCGCCATCGAGATGATGGCGACCTTCTCGGGGAGATACGACATCTCCCGATTCGGCGCCGAGGTGGTGCGTTTCTCACCGCGCCAGGCAGACCTCCTGATCGTCAGCGGTCGAATCTCTCTGAAGATGATGCCGGTTCTCTCGAAGATCTACCGTCAGATGCCCGAACCCAAATGGGTGATCTCGATGGGTGCCTGCGCCTCCTGCGGCGGGGTCTTCGACACCTACACCCTGATCCAGGGGGTCGATCAGTTCATGCCGGTTGATGTTTACGTACCCGGCTGTCCCCCCCGTCCAGAGTCCCTTCTCGACGCAGTCTTCGAGGTCCAGAAGATCATCGAGACCGAGAGACTCGACAGCGGCAAGCACGGGAGTTGACAGTGACCAAGAAGAAGAACAGCAACGACGACTCGAAGGGCCCTGTCCCATCCCACCCGGTTCTCGAAGCGATGCCGGCCGCTCTGCGAGAAGCGGTGCTCTCCGTCGAGGTCCATCAGGGACAGACCGGTCTGGTGACCCGGGTCGAGTCGGTCAGGGCCATCCTCGAACACCTCCGCGATGACCAGGATTTCGATTTTCTCGTCGATGTCACCGCCCTCGATTTCCTCAACCAGGACACCGAGGAACGCTTCCAGGTGATCTACATCCTCGAGCGAGTCAGCGACCTGACGGTGATTCGCCTGCACGCCTGGCTCCCCGAAGATGCCTCCGGAGTCCCCTCCGTTTTCGATCTCTGGGATTCTGCCCGCTGGGGAGAACGGGAGTGCCACGACATGTTCGGCATCGTCTTCGAAGGGAACCCGGACCTTCGGAGATTGCTGATGCCCGAGGATTACCCGGGATTCCCCCTTCTCAAGGATTACCCCCTGGCGGGCCACGGAGAGCGTCGGCGATTCCCCAGGGTCGTCCCCGTCGGAGACGAGATGATCGAGGAAGAGCCCCTCGAGTATCCGACCAGCATCGGTCGTGGGATGCATACTCCCGAATACATCGAGGAGGTCCGACGTGAGTCCAGCCCAGGGGAAGAGTAGCTTCAAGGAAGGGACCCCCCTTCCCGACGCTGCCACTCTCGACCGCGAGTTCGACAGGGGCTCGAGATCCCAGGATCACATCGCCGGGATCTTCGAGGAAAGCGATGACGACAGCCAGAAGTTGGTGATGAACTTCGGTCCCCAGCATCCGGCGACCCACGGCACCTTGCGCAACATCTTCACCCTCGAGGGAGAGACGATCGTACACGCCGATGTCGAGATAGGATTCCTCCACACCGGTTTCGAAAAACTCGCAGAGCACATGACCTATCAGCAGTGGGTCACCGTCACCGACCGCATGAACTACCTCTCGGCGATCAACAACAACGTCGGCTTCTCGGTCGCGGTCGAGAAACTCCTCGGTATCGAGGTCCCCCCCCGCTGTGCAGCACTTCGCGTCATCATGAGTGAACTGTCCCGGATCGCTGACCACGTGCTCTGCGTCGGGCTCCAGGGAATGGACCTTGGAGCCTTCAGCGTCATGCTCTGGGCCTTCGAGAAGCGAGAGTTGGTCTACGACATCATCGAGGCGATCTGCGGAGCTCGCCTGACCACCTCCTGGACCCGAATCGGTGGGATCATGCGGGATGTACCCGAGTTCTTCCCCGATCTCATCTATCAGTTCCTCGATGATTTTCCTCCCCTCGTCGAGGAACTTCACCTGATGCTCCGCGGCAACCGCATCTTCATCGACCGGGTCAAGGATGTCGGAATCGTCGACAGGGAGACCGCCCTCAGCTGGGGACTCTCGGGACCGGTCGGCCGATCTTCAGGGGTGGACCGGGATGTGAGGCGAGATCACCCCTACCTCGGTTACGACAAGTACGACTTCAAAATTCCGGTCCAGCCGGAAGGTGACAGCCTCGCGCGCTACATGCAGCGGATGGAGGAGATCGAACAGAGCCTCGAGATCATTCGCCAGGCGATGGCAACTCTCCCCGAAGGAGAGGTGGTCCATGATGACTTCAAGACCTCGTTGCCGAAAAAGCACGCCGTTCACACCGACATGGAGTCCCTGATTCACCACTTCAAGCTGGTGATGCTGGGGCATGGGATTCGCCCGGAACCAGGCGCTACCATCTACGTCGCCACAGAAGCTCCCTGCGGTGAACTCGGTTTCTTCATCGCATCAGATGGAACCGATACCCCGGCGCGGATCAGGATACGTCCGCCTTCTCTCTACAACTTCGCGATCTATCCCAGGATGGTCGAGGGTGGGATGGTCTCCGACGCCATCGCAATCCTCTCCAGCATTCATGTCATCGCTGGTGAGCTGGACAGGTAGGAGAAGATGGCGGAAATCACATTCTCGAAAAAAAGCCTCGAACGGTACGAATGGCTCCTCACCCGCTACCCCTCGAAAGAAGCGGTGCTTCTGCCCGCCCTCCATCTCGCGGAGGAGGAGTTCGAAAACATCGGCGTCAAGGAGATGAAGTACGTCGCGGACCTCATCGGAATTCCCCCGGCCAGAGTCTACGGTGTTCTGACCTTCTACACCCATTTTCGCCGCGCTGGTTGTGGCAAGTACCACATCCAGGTGTGCAGCACTCTCTCCTGTGCCCTGCGAGGGTCACACGAGGTCTACCAGCGGATCTCCGAGCGGCTCGGAATCGAGGCGGGGGAAACCACCCCCTGCGGCCGCTTCACTCTTTCGAAGGTGGAGTGTCTCGGTTCCTGCGACACCGCGCCGATGCTGCAGATGAACGACGACTACCACGAGGGGCTCGACCTCGAACTGGTCGACCAGCTCATCGAACAGTGGCGCGCAGAATTGCCAGAGGGGGGATCCTCCTGATGGCCTTCAAGAAAGTCCTGACAAGGCATGTCGGAAAGAAAGACTGCCACACACTCAAGTTCTACAAGAAGCAAGGCGGCTACGCCCAGGCAGAGGATGCCGTCAAAAACCAGGACCCGGATGCCCTCATCGATCTGGTGAAGGCCTCCAATCTTCGCGGCCGTGGCGGAGCGGGATTCCCGACCGGGGTCAAGTGGGCCTTCGTTCCGAAGCACACCGACAAGGCGAAGTACCTGGTGGTCAACGCCGACGAATCGGAACCGGGCACCTTCAAGGACCGAGTTCTGATGGAGAAGAACCCCCACCTGCTCCTCGATGGAATCATCATCTGTAGCAAGGCGGTCGGGATTCACCACGCCTACATCTACATTCGCGGGGAATTCGTCTTCGCCTACCGGAGGCTCCTCGAAGCTGTCGAGGAGGCGTACAGCGATGGTCTTCTCGGCAAGGGGATCTTCGGCAGCAACTTCGACCTCGATGTCACCCTTCATCGCGGGGCGGGTGCCTACATCTGTGGCGAGGAAACGGGAATGCTCACCTCCCTGGAGGGAAAGCGAGGGGAGCCGAAACTCAAACCGCCCTTTCCTGCCGTCGAAGGGGTCTTTGGTTGCCCGACGGTGGTCAACAACGTCGAGACCCTCGCCAACCTGCCCTACATCCTCGAGATCGGTGCCGATGCCTACAAGAAGATCGGCCCCGAGAAGTGCCCGGGGCCGAAACTCTTCTGTGTCAGCGGGCACGTCGAGAACCCCGGAACCTTCGAACTTCCGATGGGAGTCAACCTCCTCGAGTTGATCAACAAACACGCCGGTGGAGTGTGGAAAGGGAGATCACTGAAAGCGGTGATCCCAGGGGGGTCTTCTGCACACGTTCTCCATGCCGACGAGTGCGATGTCGCGATGGACATCGAGTCCCTCGACGAAGCGGGATCGATGCTCGGTTCGGCAGGAATCATCGTGATGGATGACAGCACCTGCATGGTCGATGCGCTGCTCAACATCATGCGCTTCTACCACCACGAATCTTGCGGTCAGTGCACGCCGTGTCGCGAAGGTACTGGCTGGTTGGAAAAGCTTGTCCACCGCATCGCCAGTGGTGGCGGACGGCACGAGGATCTTCAACTGATCCAGGATGTCTGCGACAGGATGGTCGGTAAGACGATCTGCGCCCTCGCCGATGCTGCGGCCTTCCCCGCCGAATCGATCGTCAAAAAATTTCCGGAAGACTTCCTCCATGCAATCGAGCAGGGAGGGAGCCCGGCGTCGAGGAATCGCAGTCGGGCGGCTGTCGGAGGAGGCACCGATGTCTGAGCATGCCACCACCGTCACCTGGACCCTCAACGGCAAGCAGGTCGAGAGTCCCCCAGGGCTGACGATCATGGAAGCAGCAAAGCTCCACGACCTGGAGATCCCCAATTTCTGCTACCACCCGGGGCTCTCCATCGCCGGCAACTGCCGCATCTGTTTCGTCGAGAGCAACCGATCGCCAAAACCTGTGATCTCCTGCTCGGAGAGAATCGCCGAGGGACTCGAGATCCAGACCCACAGCGAGATGGCTCTCGAAGCCCGCAACTCGGTGATGGAGTTCCAGCTGATCAACCATCCCCTCGACTGCCCCGTCTGCGACAAGGCCGGGGAATGCGTCCTTCAGGATCACTCCTACACCCATGGTCCTGACCGCAGCCGATTCGAGGAAAACAAGACCATCCGCCACACCAAGAAACTGGGATCGACAATCAGCATCTGGGGAAACCGCTGCATCGTCTGCACTCGCTGCGTTCGCTTCTGCGATGAGATCACCGGGACAGGAGAACTCTGCGTCGTCGAGCGTGGCGACCGCTCCGTCGTCGATGTCTTTCCGGGGCTCCCGATCGAGAACTCCCTGGCAGGAAATGTCATCGACATCTGCCCTGTCGGTGCGCTGATCGGCGAGGACTTCAAGTTCGAGGCACGGATCTGGGACATGAAGAAGACTTCCAGCGTCTGTGCTGGTTGCTCCCGGGGATGCAACATCGAGGTCCAGAGCCTCGACGGATTCGCCAAGAGGATCGTCGCGCGTGAAAACCCCGAGGTGAATGAATGGTGGATCTGCGACCGGGGTCGCTACGACTATCGCTACCTTCTCGCTGCCGACCGGGTAACGGACGCCAGCGCCGGTGGAGAACCCATCGACAGCGATACTGCGGATTCCTCCCTGAATGATCTGGTCTCGGAGAACGGCGGAATTGTCGGCATTCTTGTCGACCCGATGATGACCTGCGAGGAACTTCACCTCGTCAACAGACTCTCATCGACCCTGTCGGACTGCCAGGTGGCAGCCTGGAGTACTGCGGATGGAGAAGCGGAGAGTTTTCCAAATGGGTTCACCATCAGTTCCGATCTGCACCCCAATCGCGCAGGGGTCGGCGCCATCATCGGAAAGGATGCCTTCTCGACCGTTGCTAAGGGCCTGAGAAGGTCCCTCGATGCCGGTGATATCGATCTGCTGATCGTTTTCGCTGGGTTCCCCCATCCCGACCTCGAGAAGAAATGGATCGAGTCGATCGGCAAGGCTAAAGTGCGGATCGTCTTCTCGTTGCAATCGGGCTCCTGGTGCGAGGGTGCCGACCTGTTGCTGCCTTCGACCGCCCCCCTCGAGAAGGAGGGCAGTTACCTCAATCAGGATGGACGCCTCCAGCGGGTGCGCACGTTGATCGCTGCCGGTCAGCAGCCATTTCCTTCCGAACTGGTTCGCCTCCAGGCCCTGCTCACCCACCTCGGGGAGCGCCCCAGAAGCGTCTCTTCCTCCGGGGTCTTCCGCGAACTCGCCAGCAGTGTCGAGGCCTTCTCGGATCAGAGTCACAGCACCCTGGGAGAATCGGGGTGTGTTCTGAGCAGCGGAAAATCTGCGGTCGGAAGCATGGGAGGTGACGCCTGATGATCATCTCCACACTCGCCGCCGCTCAGGTCGCCGTGGAGGCGATGAACCCGTGGCTGAAATCATCGATCACCGCTGTGCTGGTATTCGGAGGTCTGATCCACATCGTCCCCGGACTGATCTACTTCGAGCGCCGCATCTCCGCCTGGATCCAGGATCGGATCGGCCCCAACAGGGTCGGGCCGGTGGGAGTGCTTCAACCTGTAGCCGATGCAATCAAACTGATCTTCAAGGAGGACGTCACTCCCGAGGGGATCAACCGCGCCATCTACACCCTGGCACCGGTTCTCGTCTATGCTCCGGCGATCCTGGCATTCACCGTCATCCCCGTCGGCATCGATCTCCAGGTCGCCAACTTCAGCGTCGGGGTCATCTTTCTGCTCACCATCGGCGGCTTTTCTGTCTATGGGCTCGCCTTTGGCGGCTGGGCATCGAACAACAAGTATTCTCTACTCGGCGGACTCCGCGCTTCTGCTCAGATGGTCTCCTACGAGGTTGCACTCATCCTCTCCGTGATCGCCATCCTGATGACCGCAGAATCGGTCGACCTGAACGCCATCGTTCGCTCTCAGTGGGCGCCGGGTACCCTCGGGTTCCTCGGCTGGAACCTCTTCCAGCAACCGATCGCGTTCGTGATCTTTTTCATCGCCGCATTTGCCGAAACGAACCGCCTGCCCTTCGATCTTCCCGAGTGCGAGGCAGAATTGATCGGCGGCTACCACACCGAGTACTCGAGCCTGAAGTTCGCCACCTTCTTCCTCGGTGAGTACGTCGCGATGGTGACGATGTCGGGTCTGCTGGTCACCCTCTTCCTCGGCGGCTGGAGCCTTCCCTGGGTGGAGATCCCTGCGCTGCCGCTCACCGCTGACATCGCCCTGAGCGTCCTGATTTTCCTCGGGAAACTGGCCTTCCTGCTGTTTGTTTACATCTGGGTGCGCTGGACGCTGCCGCGGTTCCGCTACGACCAGTTGATGGGAATCGGCTGGAAGGTGCTGATTCCCCTGGCACTGGTGAATCTCGCCCTGACGGCACTCGGCGGCATTTTCGACTGGAACTGGTTGATCCCCCTTCCCGGCTAGGCCAGGAGGTTGGACCAAACGACGGGTGGGGAAGGAACTCACCCATTTGAATGGAGAAGAGAGGCCGTGGCACACGATCCAACTGAAAGTGGAACTGCCCAGGAGCACACCTCCGGCACCACCGAAGCGCGCAAGAAAAAGGAATTTTTCCTTCCCATCCTCAAGGGCCTTGCCAACACCATCGCTCACATCTTCCGCCGGGAGCCGAACACCATCTTCTATCCGGAGGAGAGGAGAGCCCCCTACCCAGGATACCGCGGTGAACACCGGCTCAAGCGTGATTCCCTCGGCCGCGAGAAGTGTGTCGCCTGTTTCCTCTGTTCGACCGCTTGCCCGTCCCACTGCATCGAGATCGTCGCTGAAGAAGCGCCATGGGATGACCGGGAAAAGCGTCCTCGCATCTTCAACATCGACATGTTGCGCTGCATCTACTGCGGGATGTGCGAGGAAGCCTGCCCCTGCGATGCCATCGAGTTGACGCCAATCTATAACATTCCCGTGCTGTCGAGGGAGGATGCGATCTACACGAAGGAGAAGTTGCTCTCTCTCTGATTGTCGTGGCCGGGGAGCCGTGGCGACCTTCGAGAGCATTTCAGTTGGACCGGTGATCAGGAACTGGAGAGTTGGAGCATACGATGAGCCCCTGGTTGCAGAACACCATATTCGGGGTTCTCGCCCTCCTGGCGGTGGTCAGTTCCCTGCTCGTGGTGACACGGAAGAACCCGATCTACTCGGCTTTGTTCCTGATCGTCATGTTCTCGACCATCTCGGGGATCTTCCTCCTCCTCGATGCTTCCTTCCTCGGATTCATGCAGTTGCTCGTCTACGCCGGGGCGATCATGGTCCTCTACATCTTCGTCATCATGCTGATCAATCCGCGCGAAGGAGATCTCCCCCCAGAGGGCGGTTTCACCGACAAGGGAGTCGCAGCAGGGATCGCATTGATCGTCTTTTCTCTCCTGGCATTTGCAATCGGCAAGTCGGAAGTTCTCGCTCAACTCGCCAGCAGCGGCCCCTTCCCCGCTCGCCCCCTCCCGAGCCCGACCCACGGCGAGATCGCCGCATTCGGCCTCGAACTCTTCCAGAGGCACCTGCTCGTCTTCGAACTCGCCTCGATTCTGATCCTGGTGGGAATCGTAGGGGCGGTTCACCTTACGCTTCGCAGGAAGGCGGGGGCAGCGCTGCCAGAGAGCAGCGAAGACGCTCCGGATGATGCTGGCGAAACGCGCGGCAGGGAGTTGATCGATGTTTAGCATCACGACGATCCTCTACCTCACGGCCAGCCTGTTTTGCATCGGCATCTACGGTGTCCTGGCCCGCAGGAACATCATCGTGGTCTTGATGTCCCTCGAGTTGATGCTCAATGCGGTGAACCTGGCACTGGTCGCCTTTGGAAGGGTCCACGGCACGGCATCCTTCGCTGGAGAGCACTCCGGACAGATTTTTACCCTGATGGTACTGGCGGTGGCCGCTGCAGAAGCTGCCATCGGACTGTCTTTGCTCCTGGTCATCTGGCGGCGCTGGCACTCGATCGATGTACGTAAACTCAGTCGGATGAGCGGCTAGGGAGGACTCCTTGGAAACGAAGCTCCTGTGGATCCCACTGCTGCCCTTCATCGGCTTCCTCCTCAACGGGATGTTCGGGAAGAAGTTCGGGCCACGGGTCGTCTCGTGGATCGGCTGCCTCGCTCCTCTCGGCGCCCTCGCCGTCACTTACTCATCCTGGAAACAACTCACCGGCGTTGTCGATAGGCTCGATCAGGTCGTCTTCCCGTGGATCTGGCTGGAAGGGATCCTCGAGATCCCCTTCAAGCTGACCTTCGACGGGCTTTCA
This sequence comes from Planctomycetota bacterium, assembly GCA_015664425.1. Classification (GTDB taxonomy): domain Bacteria; phylum Planctomycetota; class UBA8108; order UBA1146; family UBA1146; genus DTRS01. Next base: position 6,715 of record DQQH01000236.1, on the reverse strand, counting down.
GCGACGATGTGCCTGGTGATCACAGGGGTTGGATCCTTGATTCACCTCTACTCGATCGGCTACATGCGCGGCGATGCCGGATACCACCGATACTTCGCCTATCTCAATCTCTTCACCGCCTTCATGCTGATCCTCGTCCTCGCCGACAACCTGCTGCTGATGTTCGTCGGCTGGGAAGGGGTCGGACTCTGTTCCTACCTGCTGATCGGGTTCTGGTTCGAAGATGACGCCAACTGCGTCGCAGGCAAGAAGGCCTTCATCGTCAATCGCATCGGCGATTTCGGGTTTCTCCTCGGGATGTTCCTCTGCATCGTTCACTTCGGAAGCCTCGATTTCGGAGTCCTCACCGACCGCGAAATCATCGCCGGGGTTGCCGCCAGCAGTGCCTGGGGCATGCCTGCGGTCGGCGCAACAACCCTGATCACGCTTCTCTTCTTCTTCGGCGCTACCGGCAAGAGTGCCCAGATTCCTCTCCACGTCTGGCTCCCCGACGCGATGGCCGGACCGACTCCGGTCTCGGCATTGATCCACGCGGCGACGATGGTGACCTCGGGGATCTACCTCTGTTGCCGTCTGATGCCTCTCTTCGAGTCATCTCCTGTGTGCATGGCGGTGATCGCTGGCATTGGAGCAACCACTGCCCTCTTCGCTGCGTTCATCGCTTTCTCCCAGAACGACATCAAGAAGGTCCTCGCCTACTCCACAGTCAGCCAGCTCGGCTACATGTTCTTCGCCATCGGAATGGGCGCCTTCTCTGCGGCTCTCTTCCATCTGGTGACCCACGCCTTTTTCAAAGCGCTCCTCTTCCTCGGATCGGGGGCGGTGATCCACGCCATGCACCACGAACAGGACATGCGCAAGATGGGAGGGCTGAGGAAACAGCTTCCCTTCACCCACATGATGTTCCTGATCGGCACCCTCGCCATCGCCGGAATGCCTCCCTTCGCCGGCTTCTTCAGCAAGGATGAGATCCTCTTCTCCGGCTTCATGAATGCCTTCGGGGAAGGAGCCAGCGGCCAGGCGCAGATCTTCTGGGGAATTTCCTTCCTCACCGCCGGCATGACCGCCTTCTACATGTTGCGCTGTCTGGCGCTGACCTTCTGGGGAGAGAGCCGCGTCGCTCCCGAGACGGTGAACAAGGTGCACGAGCCGGGAGGTTGGATCGCTTTCGCCCTCTTTGCCCTGGCGATCGCCTCGACTGTCGGCGGTTTCCTCGGGGTGCCCGCGATCCTCGGCGGACACAACGTCATCGGCCACTTCACCGGCTTGCACGTCGAGACTTCGGGACTGTCTGCCGCCGCTCTGGAAACTCACCACGCGATGGAGTGGACCTCGATGATTCTCTCCTTGGTGATGGCTGCTGGTGGTCTCGTCCTCGGCTACTTCTTCTACGGTTCCCTTGCCGATGTGCGCAAATCCCTCACCAGCGAGAATCCGATCGGTCAACGCCTGAGGCACCTTTCCGGCAACAAGTTGTTTGTCGATGAGCTCTACCACAAGGTTGTGGTACGCCCCATCGAGATCCTCTCCTGGCTGCTCTTCTTCTTCATCGATCGGCTCCTGATCGACTGGATCCTCGTCGAGGGGACAGCACTCGTCACCCGAGCGACAGGGGATTTCTTCCGCCGGATGCAAACCGGTTTCATCCCCGGATACCTGATGACTTTCGGGTGCGGGGTTCTGGTGCTGCTCTACATTCTTCTCAACATTCTCACGGGAAACGGATCCTAGACGATGGCCAGTCACATCCTCAGCCTCATCGTCCTGACTCCGGCCATCGGGGCGCTCTTGCTGGCGTTCGTCGATCGCAAGAATGTCTCGGTGATCCGGCAGGGCGCACTGATGATCTCCTGTGTCACCCTCGCCCTCGGGATCCTGATGGCAGGCTCCTTCGAAGGCTCGACTCTCGGATACCAGATGGTCGAAACTCACTCGTGGATCCCGGGCCTTGGAATCGGCTATCACCTCGGAATAGACGGCATCTCGATTCTGCTGGTATTGCTGACCTGCTTCACGATGCCGATGGTCTTCCTCAGCACCTGGAAGGCCGTCGGAACGCGGGTCAAGGAGTTCAACATCTGCCTGCTGCTCATGCAGACGGGGATGCTAGGGGCATTCGTAGCCCTCGACATCATCCTCTTCTACCTCTACTACGAGGCAATGCTGATTCCGATGTACCTGATCATCGGAATCTGGGGCGGCAAGCGGCGGATCTACGCAGCCCTCAAGTTCTTCATCTACACGATGGTCGGCAGCCTGCTGATGTTCCTTGCGATCCTCTACCTGTGGCAGCACACCGGCACCTTCGACCTGCCTTTGATGCTGGAGAGGCTGCGGACCTCGACTCCCCTCGATCCCCAGGCGCAGTTCTGGCTCTTCGGCGCCTTCACCCTCTCCTTCGCCATTAAGGTGCCGCTCTTCCCGCTCCACACCTGGCTGCCCGATGCCCACGTCGAGGCTCCCACCGCCGGCTCGGTGGTTCTCGCCGGGGTACTCTTGAAGATTGGGACCTACGGGCTGATTCGCTTCGCGGTGCCCCTCTTCCCCCTGGCCGCTCTGGAGTTCCAGCCGCTCCTCTGCTGGCTCTCATTGATCGGCATCATCTTCGGAGCACTCATGGCGCTGGTCCAGGACGACATCAAGAAACTGATTGCATACTCATCGGTGAGTCACCTTGGATTCGTCGTTCTGGCCATCTTTGTCTTTGATGCCAGCGCCATCACCGGTGGCGTCCTGCAGATGGTGAACCACGGATTGTCGACCGGCATGCTCTTCTTGCTGATCGGTGTCATCTACGAACGACGTCACACCCGTGAACTGAGCGACTACGGCGGCATCGCCAGGGTGGTTCCTGTGTACGCAACTTTTTTCATCATCGCAACGCTGTCGAGCATCGGCCTCCCGGGCCTCAACGGTTTCGTCGGGGAGTTTCTCATTCTTGCCGGGACCTTCAAGGTGGACCCCCTCTACGGCACCGTCGCCGCAACCGGGGTTATCCTCGGAGCGCTCTACATGCTCAAATTGGTCCGTCTCTTCCTCTTCGGTCCGATCATCCACGATGAGAACAGGGTGATCCCCGACCTCGACGCCAGGGAGTGGACCTACCTGCTGCCTTTTGTCCTGCTGATGATCTGGATCGGGCTGTACCCGAAGCCCTTCATCGAGATGGTGCAACCGAGCATCGAGCATTACCTCCAGTTGTTCGCCTACTAGGAGATTGACGATGGAACTGCTGATCAGCCCCACCGAAATCGAGGCGATCCTTCCCGCTGGGATTCTCTTCCTGACGGGTCTGGTGCTGCTGCTCGTCGATCTGGGAGGAAAGGAGCGGGCGGATTCTGGAATGAATCCGAAGAACCACCTCGTTTTCATCGGCTGTGCTGGTTCCGTGCTCGCACTGATGGCACTCGTCACCGGCGGCGGCTCGGTCGTTACCTCCCTCTACGCTGGCGCAATGAGCGACGACGCTTTTGGTAGGTTTGCTGGAGCCCTGGTGACCCTCGCCCTGCTCCTGACGACCCTAGGAGCCGGCGGTTACCTCTCCTCCATCGGGCAGAACCGGGGAGAGTTCTACAGCCTCCTCTTCTTCGGCGCAGGCGCGATGGTCCTCCTCTGCCAGGCAACCAACCTGGTGTCGATTTTCGTCGCCATCGAAACCCTCTCACTGTCAGTTTTCGTGCTTGCCGGATACACCACCGACCGACGCCCCAGTTCAGAGGGTGCCTTCAAGTATTTCGTGCTCGGTGCCTTCTCCAGCGGCTTTTTGTTGCTGGGAATGGCATTTCTCTACGGAGTCAGCGGCGGATCCCTAGCCCTCTCCGATATCGCTGCCAATGGCCCGCAGGTCGCCGATGACATCCTCTTCGCCGTTGGAGTCCTGTTAATGGTGATCGGCTTCGCCTTCAAGGTCGGAGCTGTGCCCTTCCATTCCTGGATTCCCGATGTCTACCAGGGGGCACCGGTGATCGCCGTCGGCTGGATGGCGGTCGCCGTCAAGGTGGCGAGTTTTGCTGCGCTGCTGAGGTTGCTCGTGGCCGCTGGCGGCGGTGAAACTCTCTCGAGGTTGATCGCTGCCATCGCCGTAGTGACGATGCTGCTGGGTAACCTGGCAGCTCTGAACCAGACCAACATCAAGCGGATGCTCGCCTATTCGGGGATCGCCCACACCGGATACTTGCTGATCCCTCTCGTTCTCGGGCTCACTGGCACCGGCTTCGAATCAGGATCGAGCATGCTCTTCTATCTCGCCGCCTATTCCGTCACCACCTTCGCTGCATTCGCCGTCATCGCCACTCTCAGCCGTGGCCAGGACAGGGAATCGATCGACGACCTCAACGGTCTCGCCAGCAAGCACCCGATGATCGCGGTGGTGATGACACTGGCGATGCTCTCCCTGGCAGGAATTCCGCTCACTGCCGGATTTGTCGGCAAGTTGATGATCTTTCGCGACGCTGTCGAAGGGGGCTACATCTATCTCGCACTGATCGGGATCATCAGTTCCGTGATCAGCGTCTACTACTACCTCAGGCCGGTTGTTGCCATGTACTTCCGCGAGGCTACCGGAGATCAGCACGAGGTGGAGCACCCCTGGGGACTGCATCTGGCTCTCGCCCTCGCCGGCGGTGCCATCCTGCTCCTTGGAATCGACCCGCAAGCCCTCGTCGAGTTCTCTGTCGAGTCGATGCGTAGCCTCCTGGGAGGGTAGACTCCCCTCCGCGGGGTCTGGTAGGAAGTTTGACCTTCCGCCGGGTCCGTCTGGAACAGGAGGGCTCGCACCCCTACAATGCCGTGCGAGCGGGGCAGAGGGGGCCCGCGAATCACGCTCGCAACCTCCCACGCCAGATCGAATCGAACGACAACCGAACATTCTCAGCGAGAGCGGTGCCAGTGATGCGCAAATTCATCGTCCTGATCGTCTTCGTCGCGGTCGCTTTCTGGGCATTCAAGAACGATTTCTTCTTCTCTCCGGAGGCCGACGACACCAGCGGTCCAACGGAGGTCGAGGCAACCGGATCCGTCTCCCCCAGTCCCGATGGGGTTGATTCCATCGTCCAGCCGACCGACTCCCTCGCCGAGGAGATCGATCTCCTTCGCAAGCAGGTCAGCAAGGAAGATGATGACGGCACCCGCCTCCAACTCGTTCATGCCCTTCTCGATCACGGTGACCGCGAGATGAGGAGTGATGGAATCGGGATTCTGCGAGCGGTTTTCCGCAGCGGTTCCGACTTCTCACCGGTGGCGGCCGCGCTCCTGCTCAAAGAGGATGATGGAGCAGATCTCGAGGTCGCCCGTTACATCGTCGAACGCGGGCCCGATGCGGCAGGTTATGAACAAGCATGTTTCTCACTCGGCAGCGTGGCGGCAGCGAACCCCGAAGAGGAGAGCCAGCTGGAGGCCTGGAAACTGCTCTCCGCTGCCTATTTCGGGCGCGAGGAGATGAAGTGGAGAAACGAGATCAGACCCCAGCTCGATGCGATCGTGGGCAAGTGGATCCTCTCCGCACGGTCCTCCTCCTTTTCGACGATGATCACCGTCCAACCCGGAGATTCCCTGAGCAAGATCGCCAGGCAGAACAAGGTCACTGTCGGCAGTCTCGAGCAACTCAACGGGCTGCGCTCCGATGTGATCCATCCGGGGCAGTTGTTAAAGGCTCTCCCTGGAAAATATCGCATCGAGGTCGACAAGAGCGACTTCCGTCTCGACCTCATCCTCGATGACCGTTTCCTGCGCAGTTTCCGGATCGGGCACGGCCGCGACGGTTGCACTCCCATCGGTGAATTCGTCGTCAACATCCGGCAGAAGAAGCCGGCCTGGCAACCCCGGGATCGCGCGCCCGTGCAATACGGCGACCCTGAGAACCCCTTGGGGGAGCGTTGGCTCGGGTTCAAACCCACGCCCCAGTACAGCGGCTACGGCATCCACGGCACCGTCAAATCCGAAACGATCGGAACCGAGTCTTCCGATGGATGCGTCCGGTTGACCGACAAGGATGTCATTCAACTGTATCCCTGGGTTCCACCGGGGACCCAGGTTGTCGTCAGAGAATAACGAAGGCTGCAAAGAGAGACTCTCGAGTCAGGCTCTCAGTTCGGCTCCGAACTTGACCCCGAGTTTGCCGACAAGAGTCAAAACCCTCTCATCGACCTCGTCCCCCGTCAGAGTCCTCTCGGCGGAGCGGAAACTCAGAGAGAAGGTAACGCTCTTGCGCCCAGCGCCGACCTGCTTCCCCCGGTAGACATCGACGAACTCGATCAATTCGAGGTCTTCGAGATCCACCGCCTCGACCTCTGCCTGGAGATCTCGCCACAGAAGTCCATCTTCGACGACAAAGTTGAGGTCGCGGTTTACCGCCGGAAGCCGTGAGAACTCCCGGTACTGCCTGGCGGTGTTCGACACCTCCAGAACACGGTCGAGGTTCAGTTCTCCGCACCAGGTCTCGCCAGCGATTCCGTCGACATTGACCGAACCGACGATGCCGATCGCTTCACCTTCCAGATCCAGTTGCATCGAGCTTCCCGCGACCAGTCCGCTGTCCCCGGCAACAGGAGATCCGGTCACGCCCTCTACGGAAAGATGGTCGAAGAGAGCGTCCGCAACCCCTCTCGCCTGGCGGAATCCTCCACCATCCCCGGTCGCAATCCAGGCGAGGTGATCCCTTTCGACGGGGCGTTCCACTCCCAGTCGGCGATGGAAAACGCGAGCGATCTCGAACAGG
>DQQH01000273.1 GCA_015664425.1 Planctomycetota bacterium | reverse complement strand
GATCCTGCGGCAGTGCTGCTGGTCTCGGCCACCGGCGGACTCGCAGAGGACTTCGGTTATGACGTTGGCGTCGGTCCGACCAGCGGAACGGTACTCGGGTTCTCCTTCACGCTGGTGGAGATCCCCCCGACCAGCGTCCCGGATGTCTTGACCATCGTCGCCTTCAACTGCAGTGCTTGCCCCAATGGCCCTCCGGAGCTCTGTATCGAGAATGCGATTTTTTCCGATGTCGGCGCCCTGTCGATCCCCGCTGATCTGGGACCCTGTGCCACTGCGAGTGCATTGCCTTTGTTCCTGCGGGGTGATTGCAATACCGATGGCAGTCCCAACGTTGCCGATGCGATCTTCCTGCTGGCGATTCTCTTTTCCGGCGGCACAGCGGCTGGCTGTGTAGATGGTTGTGATTCTAACGATGACGGCTCCATGAACATCGCAGACGCGGTGCACTTCCTCGCTTTTCTGTTCGCGGGAGGAGCACCACCAACGCCACCGGGAGTGCAGAGTTGTGGTCTGGATCCAACCGCTGATTCACTCGATTGCCTGACGCCTGGACCATGTCCCTGAGTTGCCGCTGAGACCATCTCGATTTCACTCTGGCCGCGGGTTTGCCTTGTAGGCCTCTTCCATTCCATCTGCCCAACGGAAGGTCGGGAGAAGATCTCGATCGATGTAGCGAAGGTGAGGTTCGTGACTTCTATAATGAGGATGAACATAGCGCCACGATCCGGAGACCTGAGCTACTAGCGAGGATTCTGCGTCGACTCCGGGGTGGAGTTCAGCATCAAGAGCTTTTTCTCTCCTGGCGAGAGCGCAGTAAAAGACCAGGGCGAGGAGGGGGTGATCGGCAGGAATGTGGCGGGAGAGGTGTCGGTGGCGCCAGGCGATGGACTCGCGGAGGCGGCGGGTGTCACCGACTCCACCTCGATTCCGACTTCCTCGCACGGTTTCCGGCGTGGCTCTCGGCCAGGCCTTCTCGGTCGGCGACGTGGCCACCGGGGAGGATGTGCCAGCTGCCGTCAGGGCCCCGGCCACTTCTGCCACTGGCTTCTCAGAAGGGGATCTTTTCCCTCCGGCCCAACGATGGCACCGACGGTGTTTCCGGGTCGCCTGGGCCGGGGATCGGCGGGAATCTGGCGACGGGACATCGTCTCCCTTTCCTCACCCTGCGCTGAAAAGCGACAGGGGCCTGTGGTATGCTGACGGGGCGCCGTTGTCAGTCCGACCTGCACGAGATGGAGTGAAACCCATGGCTCGAAGAGCCCTGTCTGCCCTGTTGTTGACCTTCCTGCTCGTCTCCCCCCTGGCAGGCCAGGGAGGGCAGGGGGAACTGGAGCGAAGATACCAGAAGAAACTCGACGCGCCTTTCATGAAGAAGGTGGAGTGGGCCCAGACTCTCGCCTCGGCAAAGGAGCGGGCGCGCAGGGACAATCTCCCCATTCTCGCGTATTTCACCCGCAGTTACGCCCCATGACCCCCTTGCCTCGCCCTGGAGGGGGGTCCTCTCCAGCAACAGTGGTGGGTGGAATCTGCCGGCAGTTTCGTCCCTTACGTCAACATCTCCGCTCGTCTCCCGGGAAAGCCCGATCAGGGCCTATTCGCCAGCGTCGGTGCCACGGGGTATCCGACCGTCGTTGTCATGGACCTCGCTGGCGAGGTCATCCTCAGAGAGGATGGCAGGGGGAAATTTCGCCCCACCACCAGGAAGCGAGTCACCGAGGCGGTCGAGATCGTCGGTGAACTGATCGTCGCCCGGGATCGGCTCAGCAGTTCCCCCCGAGACGTGGTTGCGAGGGCGACTGTGACTCTGATCGAAGTACTCCTCACCGGCAAGAATTCCAGCAGCGAGGCGATGGAGAAAGCTCTGGCGGTCGAGGGAATCCCGGCTTCTCTGAAAAAGAAAGCACGAAACTGGTTGTACCTGCGTCCGATTCAGGAGGTTCTCAATCGCTACGTTGCCTCGGTTCAGAAACTGTCCCGGAGCGACAGAGAGGGCAGGAATCGAGCGTTCCAGAGAGCCGCTTCCGACATGTACGGGTGTTATCTTCGTGGGGTCGAGGCGGCCAATCCACGGGACTCCGTCCACAGCGACTACTGGCGACTGGTGTTCCAGGGAGCAATGCTGGAAGAGGACCTCCCGGCTGCTAAGGACGCTCTCAAGAGATACCAGCAGGCATACGGCTCCAATCCGACATTCCTGGAGCGGTTGCGCAGGATGCAGAAGGCGCTCGGGGATCTCCGCGAAAAACTGGAGTCACCGAACACGCCTGGTGATGGAGAATCTCGAGGGGCGAGAGGGAGTCGTTGAGCAACACGTCTCAGAAGGTCGAGTTGATCGGCGCACCCGTTGACCATGGAGCAGGGCGCCGCGGGGTCAGCATGGCACCAGCGGCGCTTCGTATCGCCCGTCTGCGCTCGACACTCAAGAAGGTTGGGGTCGATCTCATCGACAGCGGGGACATCTCGGTTCCATTGCCGGAATTGAACGATCCCGGGGATCCGGCCGCCCGCTACCTTCCCGTGATCAAGTCGGTCTGCCAGGACCTATGCAAACTGGTCTCGGGAGTCCTCGACCGCGGTGCCTTGCCGCTGGTGATCGGCGGAGATCACTCGATTGCCATCGGTACCATCTCCGGAGCTGCAACTTACCTCCACGACAAGGATCCGTCGGTGAAGCCGCCAAAAGTCGGGGTTCTGTGGTTCGACGCCCATGCTGATCTGAACACCCCGGAAACTTCACCGACAGGGAACATTCATGGAATGCCAGTCTCCATTCTCCTCGGACAAGGGCCTCCCGAACTGGTCGAGATCGGCTTCGACGGGGCCAAGGTCGACCCCTCAAGGTTTGTTCAGATCGGCCTGCGGGACCTCGATCTCTCCGAGCAGAAAAGGCTCAAGGAACTGGAACTCACCGCCTACACCATGGAGGATATCGATCGCAGAGGGCTGGTAGAGGTGACCACCGAGGCGATCGCTGTCGCTACACGGGATGTCGACGTCCTCCACGTCAGTTTCGACATCGATGTTCTCGACCCTCGATTCGCACCGGGAACCGGTACGGCACGCGTTGGCGGATTGACCTATCGGGAAGCCCATCTCGCTCTCGAAATGGTTGCCGACAGCGGCCGTCTCAGTTCCTTCGAAATGGTCGAGGTCAATCCGATCCTCGATGAACGCAACAAGACCGCCGAAGTCGCAACCAGCCTCATCGCATCCGCACTAGGCAAGCGAATCTTGTAATCCCCTCGAGCAGATGCCCCCTGGTGGTGCCATGCGGATTATTGCCCCTCCCCTCTAGGAACTTGCGCCTGTCGGTGCATAGAATGCACCGTACAGAAGCCTGTAATTTTAGGAGAGGGGCAAATGATGGCGAAATCCAGTGACTCAGGTCGACCCGAGGTACCGGAAGGGTGGCCTCCAAGACAGTCTGGGGGCAAGGGAAGGGGAAAGGCAATCCAGCTTCCCAAATTTCTGTTCCCCCTGTTCCTCGGATTCTTGCTGCTGGTGGGTCTCTTCAGCTTGTTCGTGACGGATCAGGGTGGATTCGTCGACGTCGGCGATACCGAGGTCGCAGTGGTCATCAATTACCTCACCGGAAGTTCAGAACTGGTCACTGACCCCGGAATAGTGATCTTCATCCCGTGGTTGCAGCAGGCGTTCCTCTTCGACAAATCTCCCAACGAGTTCGTGATGGAAGGCCAGCGCGACATCTCCTTCAATCATGTTCGCGAACTTACCGTTCGGGCCAAGGATGGATCGAGTTTTCGCTTCGATACTCTCACCATCCAGTACCAGCTGATCCCCTCGCGGACGCCCGAACTTCTCAATGATTCCGGGGACGGAGAATCGTTCAAGAGAAACTGGATCCGGGCTTCCGCTCGTTCGATCCTGCGCGACGAATTCGGCAAATACAGCAGCGAGGAAATCGCAGACCCGAGCAGTTACGAGCTCGCTGTGGCCGCTGCAACCGCACGGTTGGATGGGATACTCGAATTGCACGGCATCGATGTGACCCAGGTGATCATCCCGAGGCCCAAGTTCGATGCGGTGGTCGAGGATGCCATCGAGAAGCGCAAGAACGCCAACCAGGAGGTCCAGCGCCTCGGAATCGAACTGGAAAAGCTCACCAATGTCCGTGAGCGCACCCTCGCCCAGGTCGAGAGGGACAAGGCAGAGGAGTACGAGCTGGTTCTCGGCATCATCGAGGCTGATCGCATTACAGCGGAGAAGGACAAGATAAAGAAGATGAAGAATGCCGACGCCGTCAAGATCGAAGAAGCGAACAAGGGTAATGCCCAGGAACAAGCGAACCTGCAAGAGGCGCGAGCTCTCGAGGAGAAGGCAAGGAAGGATGCAGAGGGTCTGCGTGCGCGTGTCGCTGCCCTGGAAACTCGGGGTGAGATCCTCGTGAGGGAGAAGTTGGCGCAGAAGTTCGCCGGAATCCGCTTCACCATCGTGCCCTACCGTCGCGATCCAGCGCCGATCCGGATCGAGCATCTCGGGGCGTCGGGGCCGCTTCCGGCAACTGGCCCGACACCAGCAATCGGCCGGGGGAGAGGAGGGAACCGATGAAAATTGCACTCTTTCTGATCGGCATCTTGCTGGTAGCGGTGATCGTCCTCGGTTTCGTCACCGAGAAGATTCCGCCGGCGAGGATCGGAGTGAAACAGGTGGTTCTCGGACCCTCGAAGGGGATCGTCGAGCAGGACTACTTTACTGGCCTGGTGGTCGGAATCAGCGGCTACCATCGCTGGCATCTGCTGCCACGGCAGACCCATTTTCTGCACTTCACCGAGTCGAAGGGGTGGCGGGAATCGAAACTCGCCCGAGGAATCGAGGACTGGCAACCCGCGATTCAGCTTCGAACAAGGGATGGGAACACCATCGGGCTCGATGTCACCGTCACCTACAAGATCAAGGAGAACGAGGCATACTTGATCCTCAAGGACGGCCTCAAGGATGCCTACCGCGAGCGTGTCAGGGCGCGGGTGATCAGCACCCTCAGGGAGAAACTCGCAGAACTGACCTCGGAAGACCTGCAGATCACCAACACGAGATTGCAACGAGCCAGTGACACCCTTGACATTCTCACCGAGGAACTGGCGGTGTTCCATGTCGTTCCCGAGAATCTCTTCATCCGGAGGGTCAAGTTCCCTTCCCAGTACGAGATTAAACTGCAAGAGAAGCAGTTGCTGCGCCAGGAGTCGCAACTGGAAAAGGCGCTAACCGAACAGGCTGGGGTCGAGAAGACGGTGAAAACGCAGACTCGCAGGATTGCGGCAGAGGCGCTGGCGGCGGAAAAGACATGGGACCGGGAGATCCAGGAGAAGCGCTCGGAGTACCAGGTGTTGATCGCCCAGATCAATGCTGATGCCGAGCTCTATTCCCAGAAGACTATCGCTGAAGGGGATGCAGAACGCGATATCGCCATGGCGCGAGGAAACCTCGCTCTCGAGAAGGCGGGGGCGTTACGGGACGAGTTGCGCAACGCAGCCCTCGATTCTATCGGCGGGCGGATCCTGCTGGCGCTGCAGGCGGTGGAGAACCTGCAGATCCCCGAGGTGACACTCAACAGCGATGATCCGGCGGTTCCCTTGATTCTGGATCTGTCGGAGATGACGCAACTGATGGTCGGCAGGCGGGGTCTTCAGCCGAAAACTTCCGGCAACTAGCTCGACAGGATGGGCGGCCTGTTCGCGAACGGTGACTTGGGGGAATCAGCGCTCGGGCCGAAATGGGAAGCGAGGGGGAGCACGGCGGCGACGCCGTGCTTCACCCGCGGTGGGTTGTGGCTCACCGTTTTTCTCCGGAGCGTTCCTTGCCGAGACTGACGAGGATGCAGGGACCTCCCGAGATCACCTCGATCCCCGCTTCCCGGGCACGCTCTATGGCTGCTGGTGACTCTGCCCCCGGTTGCAGCCAGATCTTCTCGATCCCCGCCGCGATGGCATCGTCGAGGACCGTTTCGGTCACCACAGGTGGTGTGATGACGGATGCTGCCACGCATCTGATCAGCACCAAAGCCACAGGGTGCCACCAGGCTCGGATGACCGGTGAGATTGGTGATCCCGAGCGATCGAAAATTCCCTGCGGGAGAGATGTAGGCATCCACTCCAGAGAAGACCTGGGCTGTATCTCGCATCAATAGTGTGCGTAGTCTCTGAGCACGGATTTACTCGACCGCAGGAATCAATCGCGCTGCACGAAAACTGTTGGGCCATGCCTGTGGACCCTGTTCAACCAGTTCGTCATCGATGTCAGTCCGAGTCAGTCAGGGAGTCAGCGGAAGCACTCCAGGGCCGATGATGTGAAAGGTATCTTTCTTGATTCCAGGAACAGT
>DQQH01000072.1 GCA_015664425.1 Planctomycetota bacterium | reverse complement strand
TCACCGACAAACTGCAAATCATCATCGCCAGGTCGGATCGGAAACTCCTCGAGGTGCCAGCGAACCGGTACCGTCATCAGATCGACATCGTCCTCATTGAAGGGAATGCCGTCGGGTCCCCTGGTGAAGGCGACCGCCTCGAATCGTTCCAGTTGCTTGGGGCGTACCTTGCCGCCGATCCTGGAAAATCCTGGGTTGGGGCGGATTCGAATGCCATCGATGGTGTCGTAGAGGGTGATCTGACGCGGGCCCTGATGGATCCGGAAGTCTATCGCCCGTCGGCCCAGCGGAATCCCGGCCGCGACATCGACCTGGATGTTGACCCGCGTATCATCCTCTCGTTGGACGGCAGTGACCGTGAGTCCATTGCCGAGGTGGAAGTCACCCGGTTCGATCTGTTCAGGGAAACCACAGCCGATGATCTCCAGCCGGTTGCCGGTCGAGGGCACGGCCATCTCACCGCCGAGCACACCGAGGATGGTCGGGGTCGCACTCGCTCGCAACAGTTCGATCTCGATGCCGAGTTCGTTGTATTCACCGGTGAAGAGGCGCCCTTCCATCCGGGTCCACGTTTCGTCGAGCAGCAGAACTTCCTTGATGGATTCCAGTTCACCGGGAGCGGTGCTGGTCGATCTCCCCCTCCAGGAGTGGCCCGCATAGAAGAGGCCCGTTCCGTTGCGAACCACTGTTCGCCCGTTGGCTCTCAGCCAGGTCCATTTCGATTCGTACTCTCCGGTGGCGATCCGCTTCAGGTCGAGGGTACCGCGTATCGGTCCGCGACCCACTTCGTGCCCCTTGACGATCCAGCGCCCATCGAGGGGCACTTCTCTTTTTTCCTGGTTCCAGTGGCGCCACTCTTCACTGAAAAGACCCTGTTCCGCGGCCAGAACTGCGAGAACTCGATCCGCTCGATCCTGACCTCTCCCTCTCGACGACGATGGAGCGCCTCCTTCTTCAGAAGATGGCTCGCCTCCGCTGCGGTCTGCGCTGCGGTCTCCGCTGCGGTCTCCACTGCCGCCACCTCCACGGCTCCTTCGACCTTGAAACGACTGGAAATCGACCAGCGGATAGAGCGCCAGGTGAGTCGCCTTGAGAAGTTTCCATTCCAGGTCGTCGCGACGTTCCGAGCGAACCCGACCGAGGGTGTGACAGTCGGCGCAGGTTTCGCGCAGTGCCTCATCTTCATCCTCCTCGGACCAGTGGACCCTGCGCTCGCTCTCGTACATCGCCGTGCGTGCCTCGGAGCGAGACAGACCATGCTCCTCGGAAAGGTATCGCACCGTAGCCTTCGCCTCTTCAGGGGTGAGGGACACGAAGTAGAGCCTCGCCATCCGCTTGATCGAGATCTCCCACGCCTCGGGCGACTTCCTCATGTAGGAGATGCGAGTCATCTTGCCCTCGTCATCTCTGACGTGGCAGGTCACGCAGCGCTCCTCGATCAGAGGGTGATGCACCGGAATCCCCTCGCGCGGCTTCTTCTTCTTGCTCGCCTCGGATCGTTCCGAGCGATCAGAACGCGATCCGCGTCCCTCTCCCTCGCTGCTGTGCTCATCTTCATCCTCATCTGCTTCATCGTCATCTTCAGACCCGGCTGCATCGGAGCCATCCTGTGATTCGGTGGCGACTGCCGGATCACCTCCTTGCGCCTGGCCCCGTGCTCGTCTTCCCGGACGACCGCGACGCCTCTCCCCTCGCTCCGACCCTTCCCGGCGAACTCGCCTGACCTCGGTCTCCTCGGTGCCATCCTGGTCCTCGGTGGCATCCTGGGTCGGTGCATCGGGCTGGGCGGGAGGCGACGGGGCATCTTCCTGAGGGTCCTGATCGGGGGTGTCGGCTTCAGATTCGGAATCCTGAGTCGATCCACCGGCCAGTTTCCGGTAGTAGTCGGCCATTGCAGACGGCATCGAGGCCACCTTCACCTGACCTGAAGCGGCGGTGAGGTCAGATCCCGGCTGCGGCTCTGATTCGGTTCTGCCTGCATCGGTCGGGATG
>DQQH01000109.1 GCA_015664425.1 Planctomycetota bacterium | reverse complement strand
GACTCCGAAGAGCCCATGGGCGTAATGCCCATCGAAGTCGCCCATGCTACGCAGGTTTGTGACCCCGAACTCGACAGGAGTCCACTCGTAACTGCCGTTGGTGGCGACATCGATCTTCCCGGCGTACCAGGCATACTTTCCAAACTGACCGGCAGAGACCAGCGTGTTGGGATTGACGCCGATCGCGGCGCCGTCGCTCTGGCCGATGTCGTATGCGAGCAGCTGCGGGTTGAGCCCGACCGCTGTCGTCACCGTCCTACGATTGAGAGTCTGGTTACCGAAGGGGTCGATGTCAGGCTCTATCGTCAGCGGCAGCATGTTCTGCAGTATCACCTCGATGCAGTCACCGGCGTTGGCACGGATGACGAGGGGCTCGAGTTGATGCTGTCCTGCCATCACGGCACCGACTTCATCGGCGTGGATGAAGACCATCGCATCCGGGTCTCGGAGACCGAATTTCTGGTTGTAGAGGAGTCCACCAGAACCGAGAAGGTCCTTCACCATCCATGCCTGGATCATCACCTCGCGGATCGGAGGGGACCCTGGCCCGGTGGGGCATTCCCCCTGGGCAAGTGGGTGCTCCGGCCGCGGAAGCGATTGCGGATTGTTCGGCAGCCGGGCGAGGTCGGGCTGTTCGCTGTTGTAGGAGCGCAGCAGTCCCCACATTCCGCCCATTAGGCCGTCGCTGTTGGAGGTGTGGTACATGTAGTCGGTGATGTTGTTGAAACCGGAGTGGCGCAAACCTTCGCCGAGGGTGAAGTACATCTCGAAGTGCTCGGAGATGCCGTACTCCTGGCTGTTGGTGTAACCGGAGTTGGGGTTCGAGCCCTCCTGGAGCCAGCGGTTGCCGGTGATGCCGAAGGAATGCTGTTCCTCCTGGGCGCCGTGGACCAGCCCCACCTTGATGGGATCGCCGGGGTAGGCTCGTGCCAGCGGAGTGAACGGGTCGCCGTGGGTGAGGCTGCTGAAGGACAGATCCCTGCCTTCACCGAAGGGGCCATTTCGATTGGCTACCGGCTCGTTGCGGTAGTTGATCTGGAATGCGCCGCCGCCGAGTTGGATCGATTCGGGGTTGTTCAGCCCGTTCGTTGCGTTCACCGGCGTGTTGTCGGGGTGGTAGACCGGCATCCAGTCGCCCGTCTCGAAGACGAACTCGCGCATGCTATCGGCTCCCTGGACCCCGGCGAGGATGTTCGCCGCCCAGTTGGTCGGTCCACCATCATCTCGAGTGCCAAGAAGGGTGTTGCCGTCGGGTAGGGTCCAGACTGAATCGGTCGGTTCGACGACGAGCAGCGCGTAGAGGCCGTGCTGCTGGTGCGAACTGGGTCCGAAGTGGTCGTGGGTGAAAACGGACCGGATGGTTCTGTCATCGCCGTTGTTGTTGACCAGGGGATCTGCCCACCAGCGCTGAGTCGTGGTCTGTGCCCCGATCCACTCGCCGCCGGGCCCTTCGCCGAACCAGGGGTGAACCTTGGCGGTGAGTATCTGCGTTCCGCCGATGGCCTCCTGCTGGGCGTTGTTGGCCTCGATCCGTTCGCGCACCTCTTCAGGGGAGAAGGTGCCATCCTCGTAGTTCCAGCCGTTACCGCCGCCATCGGAGGCGGTGACGTCGAACTTCACCAGGTGGATGTGCTGACCGAGGGTGTCGGTCGGGGTGAAGATCTGGTAGTCGTCGACGTTGAGATTGTTCGGGATCAGGTTGGTCGCCTGGAACTCGATGCAATCACCGGAGTTGGCGCGGAAGAAGAGCGGTTGAGGAGCTCTGGTTCCGTCGAGGGTCGACATGACGTCCTGATTGAGGACGGCAATGCGCGCCTGACGGTCGTGCCAACCGTACTGATTGATGGTCATGTCGAACTGGATGTACGCGGCCTTGTAGCTGCGCATTCCGACGCTTCTCATCGCGCCGTTGCCATCGATGAAGTTATCGGGGCAGGGATCGGCGTAGGGAGCTCCAGGCTGGGGAGCCCTGCCGTTGACGAGGAAAAGACCGGGATTGCCGGCAGAGTCGAAGGATGGGTAACCGACCGCAGGCCAGTCGTACTCCGTCATCACGCTCATTCCCCCGGCGGCGTTTCCGGCGTGGAAGGACATCGCGACCTGCTCGAGGGGAGTCCCATCGGTCGGCAGCAACTCGAGGTCGGCGGTCAGGAGCTTGCGTGCGAAGCCGAGGTTGCCCGGGTTGGTGTTGGCGGCAGCGACGCGCGCTGCGACCGGGTCGGCGAGATAATGCGGATCGATGGCCCCTGGGCCGTCGACCCAGGTGCTGCTGGTGATGCGGTGGCGGCCGAGGCCGCCGTCGAGGAGTTCGGTGCCGCTCGAGGCGTACTCCAGGGGTGCCTGGGGAGGACGGTGTCCCGCCTGCCCCGCGATGTAGTGCGGGTACCCGGGGAAGTCGACCGTCGGCAGCGGCGGAATCATGTTCCCGGGAATCGGCACCAGCGCCGGAACCGGGGTGCCCTGGGCGATCTCTCCATCGACGAGATTTCTCGATGAGGTGCCATCCTCGAAGACATCGTGGGTCCTCCACAGGCTCCACATCCCCTGGGCGAAGTGGGGGTAGAGGTGGCAGTGGAAGATCGAGTCGCCGGGGTTGAAGTTGCGGTTGCCGGAACCGCCGTAATTGATCTCGTAGGTGTACGCAGTACCGGGAGAAATCGACTGGGAATCGAGGTAGGTCGAGTTCTCATCACGGGGTGCGAAGAGCCACTGGTGGGCGTGCAGGTGGAAGACGTGGGTCTCCGCTCCGAAATGGATGTTCCGGAAACGCACCGCATCTCCCATGTAGGAGTGGTAGACGTTGGAAGGGTCATCCTCGTAACTGGCCCCAATCGCGATCCCGGTAACCGGATCCTTGTTGACTGGCATCGCCGGGTCGCCATTGGCCCACGACTCGAGGAAGAATTCCTCGAACTTACAGTCTCCACAGTCCTTGGCGGGGCCTTCCCCGCGTCTGACGGCGATGACTTCCGCACCGAGGCCGCCAGTGCCGTAATTGATGGCAAACTTGTCGCGCACACCCTTGAAGAGCGGCGTGTCCAGCTCGGGATAGGCCTGTCGGATATCCGTCTCGTCGTGAAAGACGATGGTAAATTCCCGGAAGGATTTTCCGCAGGTGCTCGACGGAGGCGCGTTTGCGCAGTCCTCGCTGGCGAGATTGGTGATGATGGCGGTCAGGTCCGAGGCGATCAGGGCGTTGGTGGCATCGACCATCGCCAGCAGCGGCCTGCCTTGAGCGTCGGTGGCATCGTAGTCGATGAGAGGTGTCCCGTCGGGGTTCAGGCCGATCGTGGCGGCCTGAAGAACCTCATTGGTGACCTGGGAGCGGTACCACTTTGCCCCTGCCGGCTCGACTGCGATGACGCCGAAGAGGCCGTGAGACTGGCTTCCGCCGTCTCCTTCTCCGCCGGTGCTGCCGGCGAGAGAGTTGAAGGGGAAGATCCCCGTCTTCGAGGCGTACCAGACGAAGGTGCCCGTTTCTGCAGCTGCCAGGGCACCGGAATTGCTGGCGGCGATGCCACAGGATTCGGTGGAGGCATTGGCATACTCGAGCCCGCTGCAGTGCATTCCCACCGAGCGGGTGGCTATCCCGTCGACCGGGGCCGAGGGGGTGAGTAGGTTGGTCAGGGTGACCTCGAGGCAGTCCCCCTCGTTGACCCTCAAGACGAGGGGGCGGGGGCGCTTGCCATTTCTGAGCCGGGCGTTGCCCGGAGCGATGGGGCCGCCGTCACGAGAGACGACGTCACTCGCCAGGGCATAGATCATGCCGTTGGGGTCGAAAGCCCCGAAGCGGTTGTACCAGAGGGTTTGATCGAGAGCGACGACCTCTGCCGTCACCGTCGCCGTACAGGGGAGTGGATAAAACTCCGGATCTGCTACCGGCCCCTGGCCGTCGGCGTGATTCCCCGTGTACGAGAAGACGACGCAGGTGAAAAGGACCAGCGGCATCACGGAATTCTTGAAGCAATTGGCTCGCATCGAGCGCTCCCTCCTTCTCCCAGTCAACTCCCGCGCAATGATGTGCTACACAGGCGCTCCAGGCGCGAGTACACACCTTCAGAACCCAGTTCCCTTCCGCCTGGTCCCCTGTCCAGGGCCCCAGACGCCCCTTCTCCGAGATACCGATCCTTTCGGAACACGGAGTGCCGACGGCACGGGGAAAACCCAGCTCCGTCGGGACAGGCCCTCTCGGACCTGCCCAATAGCGGCCGTAATTCCCGCTTCTCGTGGGAATATTCACACTTACGATACTAGTCAGTGCCCTTGTTTGTATCAATTACAAAAGAAGCGTGGTTAGGATTTGAATTTAAGTATCAAATGAAACGATTGTCATGATTTGGAAGACCAAGCCGAGTAACGTTCGAGGACTGAAGTTGATATTTTAAGCAGGTGGATATCACAAGGCGCCACCATTTTAGAATGGTAATACAAGATGATTCCGAATGTCCGCTATCGGTAAACATGAAAACATCGTTTGTTGCTTGTTAAGCAGTGTGAACGAGGTTACCTTTTGCACTTAGAAAGCACCTTGCGAAGAGCAAGAACGCTGGTAGCATGGGCTTTAAGATGCTTATTTACAACAGGTTATGTGACTTTTGGAGAGGGGCAGTCAATGCTGACAGGTCTTACTCTCCAACACCCTTGCTCAATTGTGAGTAAGTCCTGAATATCGAGGAGGTTGCGAGGTTTTGTTATCTGATAATTCGGAGGTTTGAAATGGGTGGAGTGGAACTCCTCTCCATTCGAATTTCACTTTTGAACGGCTCCTGACGTTCCCATGAACACCCCTCGCGGGGTGCTGACGGGGAGGGATGAGACTGGGAGGTGTGAAGTGTTTAGTCAATTGTACGTACGGTTGTCTCGTGGAATTGGATCGACCAAAGTTAGTCGTTCCTCCGGCGAGATATCGGGAAAGGGAGGCCCTTCGATGCGAAACAGCATCTGCAGGCAGATGGCTCTCGTGCTCTTCGTCAGTGTTTTGGCACTGGCTCACTCACCCACGGTCGCTGCCCAGGGGGCATTCGCCGGGGTCACCAGCGCCACCGTCAGCGGTGAAATCGAGTTCATCAGTTGTGATGACGATTCCGACACCTTCAGCGCCGGTTCGATCCAGGTCGCCGGTCAGACCTTTGTCATTCCGAGAAACCTGGTCATGGACCTGCCAGCGAACCGATTGACCGTCTGCCAGTTGTTCGAGCAAGCACCCCCCAGCTGCCTCGCCCAGGGCGAATCGGGGCTTGCCCGTAGTGACAACTGCTTGCGTGCCCGAGGTGGGGCTTATGCCCACATCCTGGGGAACCAGATGCCCGACGGCACCTGCATCGTCGGAGAGATGTTCCTTCAAAAGAGCAACGAGGTCTTTGACGGCACCGTCACCTACATCAATTACGAGGAAGGGTATTTCAGGGCCAACGGCAGGGCCTCTGATCCTGCCAACACCGGCCTGATGATCCGCCTCAACGATCCCGATGGGGTCCACACCATCCAGTCCGGGCTCGGCTGCGAAGGCGGCCCCAACTGCAGCCCGGATGTTCGTTTCACCAACGATCCCGACAACTACACCCTCGGCTACATGAGCGGCTACCCGCTGTGCATTCCGAGCACCACGCCTCGCGCAGGTGTAGATGGTGGCTCCAGCGATGGGGCCGATCCCGTCACTGGAGCGGGCGATGCCTACTGTCCCCACACAAACCGGGGCAACCTGGTCGCCGCCGACTCCAAGTACATGGCACCGATGATGATCGGTGACAAGTTCGGAGCAGAAGGCAACCTCGAGGTGATCTCCGATCCGGCCACCGGCCAGCGGGTTAGTTTCCTCTCGGCTCACACGATGACCATCGCCGAGGAGATACAGAGCGCCGATAGCCCCGACCAGCCCAATTACGTCGTCTTCGCCGAGGTCGAATGGGATGTCCCTGGCTTCCAGAACGAGCGTTGCAGGGTGCTGCTGATCGGTTTCTCGACGAAGGTGGGCGATGAGGTCGACATTTTCTCGCTCGACATCGACCCCGCAACCGGCGAGGAAATGCCGCGCATCCTGGCGAGCACCAGAAGCAACCCTAACTTCCAGAACCACGGGATCGGCCAGGCCGGCCGGGTGATCTGGAAATGCAACTACGACGTTGACTTCATTCTCGGCAGCCCGATAAACCCTCGCCGCTCGCCGTGCGCGACCCTCTTGGTCGCCGGTCACGACGTCTGCTCAGCCGGAAGGACGATGAGCGAGGAATTCGCCATCATCTCCCCGATCAGCCGCGACGTCGTCGGCATCTCGACCCATGGGGCGACGCTCAATCCGGGGATTCAGTCCTACAACATTCACGGCGAACCGTCTCAGCACAACCAGTACGTGAATCCTGCAGGGGTCGGGCACCCCGAGTTCGACGAGATCAACCTCAACAATATGTGGACCCCGCTGATCTTCTCGGGAACCCCGTGGACCCTCGACCGGAGGCTCGGCCCCGGTGGCTGCGAGGATCCCTGCATCAGCGACACCTCTGCCCTTCCGCTGGGCAGCCTTCGCCTCGATCCGTTCCCCGCGTCGGGCCTCAATCCGACCGGCCAGATCGCCGGTGGTGCGGGAGGGGGGCCCGTCGAGCCGCCTGAACCGGTCCCGCCTGGTGAGGAAGACTGCGCCAACGGTATCGATGACAACGGCGACGGACTTACCGATTGCGACGATCCGCTGTGCGCCGATGAGCCGGAATGCACCGGTATCGGAGAAAACTGCGAAAACGGTCTCGACGACGACAACGACGGTCTCATCGACTGTGCTGATACCGATTGCACGCTCGATCCAGCGTGTCCACTAGGCAACCTCGGAGTTCAGTTCCTTCCGGATAACTTCGACAGGGTCTTTGGGTACTGGCCGTTCACTTACATCGACGCCGACGTCGATCCCTTGACCGGTGCCCCAGGGAACCCGGGTGCGGAATTCCTGGTCACCAAGATCGACTGGAACAACACGCTGTTGCAGCCCGATCCCGCAACGCTGCCAGGCTTCGGGCTGGCATTTCAACTTCCGGTCGACTGCGCTGGGCTCAACAACAATCCGACGCCTCAGCCGGATGACCTCGGCTTACAGGCCGGGGACACCTTCTGGGTGTTCACTGGAGAGAGTCTGGCGGCCAACGACACCGATCCTGACGGCGACAAGGTCAGTTTCCTGTCGGTTGCTTCAGCTTCCGCCAATGGCGGGTCGATCACGCCTGCCGGAACTTCATGGCTCTACGTTCCTCTCCCGGCCTTCACTGGACAGGATTCCTTCACCTACACGGCCGCCGATTCTCACGGTGGTCAGGCCTCTGGAACCGTCACCGTGACGGTGCCGTGAGAAAGGTGAAGACGATGAAACTGAGCAAGCAACAGGAGTATCTAGGTATTCGTAAGAAAAGGTGGTCCACAATGAAAAGGGCTCAAATGAAGAACAACAGCGAGAAGCGGCTGGGGGTCGATTTTTCCCCTTACCGCTTCCTGGCGCTGATCGCACTCTTTGTCGTTTCTTTGACGGTGAGCGCTCCGGCGCAGGGTCCCGACGGTCAAGAGGCGTTCGCGATCCTCGGAGAGATCGAACACATGTTCGTCGATGATCCCAATGACATGTGGTCACAAGGAACCATCGTCATCGGCCGCACAGCGATCCTGGTCCCTAGGAACCTGCTGATCGATCTTCCGGCAAACAGGCTGACGCTCTCGGGGCTCTTCGCCGACGCACCTCCCGACTGCCTCGCTGCAAATGAGAGCGGGCTCGCTTCTCAGGACAGTTGCGTTCCCAGAGGGGGCGCGGCCCACGCAGCGATCGCGGCAGTCAAGTTGGCCGACGGCAGGGTCATCGCTGGCGATATCTTCCTCACCAAGGGTGGTTCAGGCGAGTTGGCAGGTGGCATCATTCCGACGTCGATGGGCGGCTACATCTCCCATATCGACTACGACCAGGGCTACATCGTGGTCAACGGCCAGATGAACCAACGTCCCGCCGCCGACGGCGGCCCGGCAGACAACCCGGGAATTGTCATTCGCTGGAACGACCCTGAAGGGGTTCACACCATTCAGCAGGGTTACGGATGCGCTGGCGGCATCAACTGCAGCCCCGACGTCCGCTTCACCTGTGACCCCGAGAACTACACCCTGTGCACCGTCAACGGCTATCCGCAGTGCATTCCAAGCACCAATGCCACCCTTGGCGCTCGCAATGATGGCGCCGATCCGGTGACCGGTTTTGGCGATGAGTTCTGCGACATGGCGAACCGCTTCGACCTGACTGGTGGTCCCGATAATCGCCTCGTCTCGGACTCGCGGATCTTCATGCCCGTACGTGTGGGCGACAACTTCGGTGGTGAGGGAAACTGGGAAGAGCCGGTCCCCGGTGAGCGTTTCTTCTCGATGCACAGCGGTGGCACCCTGGTCCAGCTGTACACCCAGGACAACAGCAACAGCCCCGATTACCTGACGATGGCAGAAGTCGAATGGGACTGCGGACCGTGGTCCAATGACAGGATCAAATGCCTCTTCATCGGCTTCTCGACCCTGGCCGATTCCCAGGTCGATGGCTACGCCTTGCACATCGATCCTGCGACCGGCGAAAACCCGCCTGCGCCACTGCCTGGCGTTACCGATAATTTGATTCGGTACCCGCTCTGGACGACGGTCGGCAACCTCGACGCCATCAACCAGGGGATCCCTGGTCAGGGCGCCATTGCTGGCGGCGATGGCATCTTCAAGGTCGGTTACGATGTCGACTTCATCCTGGGCGCTCCTGTGATCCATTCGATCTGTCAGAACCTCCAGAATGGCGGATTCATCGGCCTGTGCCCCAATGGCGGCACGATGCTCGAGGAGTTCGATCTTCTCAACCCGCTCAGCCGCGAGGCTCAGGTCTTTTCACGGCACTTCCTCAATCCGGGGAACGAGCCCACCAATATTCTGGGTGATCCCGCGGCCTACGGTCAGTACCTCACCCCGATTGGCGTCGGCCACCCCGAATGGGATGAGATCGATCTGAAGAGGGCCAGGACGCCGATGGTCTTTGCGGCGGTTCCCTGGACCCTCGATCGTCGTCTCGGCCCCGGCGGCTGCTCGGATGTCTGTGAGACTCTGGCTGATGCACCGATCGGTAGCCTCGGCCTCGATCCGTTCCCGTGGTCGGGATTTGCAAGCATTCTCTCGATCCCAGGATTGCCCGATAACGCCGGTCCGCCGGCGCTCGGTGCCGGAATTCCCCTCCAGCATCACCCCTTCGGGTTGTTCGATTCGATTCCTTACCCGCCTCTGACGGCAGGTAGCGGCACTTCATTCACCGATCACTTCGCAAGTGCTGCGCCTGAGAGCGATGCCTGTTCAGTTCCGAACAACATCCCCTCTGCTCTGGATGACGCGGCCACAACCGATGAGGACACTTCGGTAGCCCTCACAGACGCCGGTCTCATATCGAATGACACTGACGCCGATGATGACACTCTCAGCCTCTACCAGATTGATGGCGAGTCGACCGAAGGCGGGCTGGTCACTGGCGATGGCTTCGGGAATTACAGTTACACTCCCCCGTCCAATCACAACGGCACCGACACCGTCGGCTATCGCATCTCTGATGGCCACGGTGGCACCGGCGCGGCGAAGGTCACGATCACCATCAACCCGGTGAACGACGCACCGACCGCCGGCGACGACAACCTGACGGTTCCGGCAGCCGCGGCCTTCTCGTTCTCGGCAGCGGGTCTGCTCGCCAACGACAGCGATATCGATAACGATGCGCTCACCGTCGTGGCGGTGGTTGGCGCTACAACCGCCGATGGCGGCGCCACCTGGGATCATCCAGGACTGGCTGCGGGAAGCCACCTGACCGACTACTCGATCACGGATGGCTCTGTTTTGACGCCTGTGTTGGGCAAGGTCACCTTCCACGCCGGCAACAACGCCCCGACGGCAGTTGATGTCGCAGTTGCTACCCTCGAGGACACCTCGGTGCTGGTCACCGGATCCGCGAGCGACCCTGACGTTGGTGACACCCTCAGCATCTCCGGATCGACCGATGGCGCCAAGGGCACCGTTGCTTCAGCCGGAGGGTTGACGCTGACCTACACCCCCGGGCACAACGAGAATGGCGCAGATTCCTTCACCTACACCGTGACCGACGGTAAGGGCGCCTTTTCGACGGCGACCGTGACCGTTGAGATCGCTCCGGTGAACGATGCTCCCATCGCCATCAGTGACTTCGCTGTGACTCCGGAAGACATCCCGATTGTCATCAACGTTCTCGCCAACGACAGCGACCCTGAGGGCGATCCCCTCACCATCTCGTTGACGCAGGATGCAGCTTTCTTCGGCATTCTCGAGATTGTCGATCCGATTGCTGGAACGATTCGGTTCACGCCAGAGCCCAACATTTCTACCGGCGGTCCAGATAACTTCCCCTACATCGTCAGTGATGGTACGGCCTTCACAGTTGGCTTTGTCGCCGTCGTGGTGACACCGGTCAACGATGCTCCGGTCGCCGCTCCTGACAGTTTTGTGACCCTCGAGGATACCCCGGTCTCGGGCAACCTGCTGCTCAACGACAGCGACATCGAAAACGATGCGCTTCAGATTCGGTCACTTGCCGGTCAAGACGCACCTGTTGGCGTTGCACCTCCTTTCACAACTACAGTGTCTGGGCTGACCATCCAATGGGCAGCCACCGGGGTGGTGCTGATCACACCCGATGAGGATTTCAATGCTCCGACCGGTGTGACCTTCAATTACACGATGTGGGATGGCCGGTTGGAATCTTCCTCCAGCGTTCTCGTCATTGTGATCTCCGCAAACGATACACCGGTCGCCCTCGATGACATCGGCAACACGACTCTCGAAGATACACCCCTCGAGATCGATGTGCTGGCGAACGATTTCGATGTCGATCCCGACAATCTGATCATCGCCAATGTGACCGCTCCTAACAGGGGCACCGCCACGGTGACTGCTGCGGGCACGATTCTCTACACCCCGTTCGCCGATGACAACGGCCCCGACACCTTCGGTTACACCCTTTCCGACGGCAACGGCGGCTCTGATTCCGCGACCGTCGGTGTCCTGATCGTTGCGGTCAACGACGATCCTGTCGCTGGCGAAATCCAGGCGATTCCGCTTGCTGAGGACACCGTCAAGTTGATCACTGCCGCACTGATCCTCGGATCTGCCGTAGATGTCGATGGGGACGAGCTCACCATCATCGCAGTGACGCAGCCTGCGAACGGCTCGGTGTCGATGGAATTCGACGGCGGTGGAGCCGTAACAGGCTTGCTCTACACACCGGCGGCGAACACCTTTGGAACCGACTCCTTCACCTACACGATTTCCGACGGAGTTGTCGTCGATGGTGAACTCGGTATTGACGAGGGAGAGATCAATCTGAGTATCCTGCCGGTCAACGATGTGCCCGTCGCGAACAACGATACGGCTTCGACCGACCAGGGCACCGCGCTGAACATCGCTCCCCTTTCCAATGACACCGATGCCGATGGCGACGTACTCTCGGTTGCGACCTTGCTCACTGGTCCCTCCAGCGGAACTGCGGTGATCAACGCCGACCAAACGGTGACCTACACCCCCGATCCTGAGTTCTCAGGTGCCGACAGCATCGTTTACTCCGTTTCGGATGGTAATGGCGCTTCCGACAACGCGACCATCAGTATCACGGTGATCGAAGTGGTTGCACCGGCTGCGAGTGTTATCCGTGGTGATGCAAATATCGACGGCAACCTCGATGTTTCAGACCCGATTCTGACGATGCTGTTCCTCTTCAACGAAGGTACGATCGGCTGCCAGCTGGCACTCGATTCCAACGACGATGAGGCAGTGGATCTCGGTGACATCATATTCACCCTGAACCACGTTTTCAGCACCGGCGGTCAACCGGGTGCACCTTTCCCCTTCTGCGGGGTTGACCCGACGGAGGGTGGCCTGCCCTGCGAGGACTTCGGTCTTTGCGAGTAGGAGTGACGCACGGCTGAAATAGCCGGATGGGCCGGTGCCGGGAGGCGGAAGCAAATCGCTTTCGCCTCCCGGTTTTTTATCGGAATCCATCACCGGGGTCAGTTTTCCGGAGATGGGGTTTGAGTCGACGCTGGAAGGGGTATGGTATACTTCCAAGTCCGGGTCCGCCGTTGCCTCGTCGGTGAGGCGGTGGATCTTCCAGGATCTGGCTGGCGGACCCGCAGGTCGCCGGAAAGGACCGACGATGTCTCAGAGACCAAACGATCGAGAGATCAAGCCCATCGCCCTGCCTCTGCTGCTCCCTTCTGGATTGGCTCTGCTGCTCCTGCTGGTGCTGTTCGCAGGGGTATCGCCCGAGGCGTTCGCCTCCAACCCCCAGACGATCAACCTCCAGACGATCATTCCCCAGACGATCATCCCCCAGACGATGGCACAGGTGCCCATCCCCAAGCCGGTGGTGGGAGCGCCGGCCAATCCTGAGGCTGGGAACCCCAAGTTGAGTTGCGAGATCAGCACCCAAAATTTTGGTGAGCTGATCAAGGGGGTCCCATACGAGCACACCTTTCTGATCAGGAACCTCGGCGATGCAACGCTGAAGATCACCAAGGTCAACGGCACGTGAGGCTGCACCATCGCGGACTTCGTCCGTGAGATCCTCCCCGGTGGGGAGGGATCCGTCACCGTCACTCTCGACACCCAGAAGGCCAGGGGGAAGAACGTCACGAAGACGCTCAAGGTCTTCAGCAATGATCCCGGCACCCCCGAGTTTCCCCTCCACCTCACGGGCAGCATCCTCGAGATTCTCGAGACGAAGCCGCTCACCCTCGAAATGCGCGGGCTTTCGGGAAGCCCCCTTGCGGGAGAGTTCACATTCGAGACCGGATCACCGCTGACGGTCGAAATCCTCGAAGTCAAGAGTCGGACCCCGAACCTCCAGATCGGCGAGTTGACCGAGCTCGAAGCGGGCAGGAAGTGGAAACTGGCTTGCTCTGCGAAACCGAACTCTCGCCCGGCGGTTTACAAAGAAAAGTTGGAGATGACCGTAAAGACCAGCGATGGAGAGGACCGGACCCTCTCCTTCAACGTCGCTCTGAACCATCGCGATCGGATTGTGCTGCAACCGAAATCGAACGTGAAGTTCCTCGACAAGGACACACGCGCTCTGCTGGCAGAAACCTCCAGGCCGATCGAGCGCAACATTCTGGTCACTGGTGGAGATCAGAGCGTCGACTTCAGGGTTCTCGATGTCAGGCTCGACGCCGGGATTTCCGGCATCTTCAACGCCGAGATTGTGCCAGTTCGCGAGGGCAAGAGTTACAAGGTCAAGGTGACTCTTAGTTCCTATCAGAACAAGAAAAACGTCCTCGGCAAGCTCACCATCGTCACCGATGACCCTCTGAAGCCTGAACGGACGATCTGGGTGATGGGGCAATTCTTCCAGAGGCGCGAGACCGCCCAGAAGGGCCGCTGAGCGCTGCTCGGCTGGGGGATGCCCGGCAACCCTCGAGACGACGCCGGAGGCGGCTACGGACGCCCCCGGCGTCGTCTTTTTTTCCAACCCGGAAAGAGGTGCCGGGAATTCCGGACATTCAGATCGTTCATGTCACGGTCCAGTCCCAGCCTCGCATCGGTGCTAGGATGACGGGGCGGCATTGTTTGGGATCAGTATTTCGGTGTCACTTGCCACGCGTGTTTTCGCCCCTGTGATTTCGGTGGCTTATTTTTACGGCCAGTATCAGCCCGCGAGGTCCTGCCTGTTCCCACCAGGCGGCGACAGGAGCCTTATTGAACAACTCGCTTCCTCTGTCTCAGCGGCGCAAACGGCCCATCTCCAGGGGGGGGCACTTCTCGCTCCTGTTGGTCGCCTTGCTGCTGTGGTCCACCTCCCTGCCCGCTCAGTTGCCTCACCTTTCGCATCTCTCGCTGCCAGTCGGCGGCGGGGCTCTGCGCGGTTTCGTGCCCATCGACCTCGATGGCGATGGCGATCTTGATCTCGCCACAGTCGACGGCGATGGGGTGATCACGCTGCTGTGGAACTCCGGAAATGGTTTTGTCGGGAACCGACAGATCCTGCTCCCGGGAAACGGGATCGATGGCCTTGTCCGGGGGCTTACCAGCGGCGACCTGGATGGGGACGGCGACGACGACCTGGCATTCTACTGGGCACCTGTCAATGGCACTGGGGGGTTCGTCTCGATCCGCAGAAATCTGGCCCCTGGGATCTTCGCTTCCCGCCAGGACGTCCCTCTCGATCTGCAGGAGGTCTTTACCCCGCTCCAGGTGGAGATCATCGACATCGACAGCGATGGAGTGCAGGATATTGTCGCAGCGACCAACCAGTACGCCATCCTCGACGATCCGGCCTCGATCACGATCCTTCTTGGGCAGGGGGTTGGGGGCAACGGCGAGCCGATCTTCGGAAATCCCCAGCACCGCTTCAGTCTCTTCTACACTGAGAACCTCAGGGTAGCTGATTACGATGCCGACGGCGATCTCGACATCGCGCTGTCCCACGAGTTGGGTGAGGAGATCTCCTTCTTCTTCAACAACGGCAGTGGCGCCTTTTCTCCTGCAACCACCATCTTTCTCGGTGGGGGTGCCTCGGGACCGCGATCGATGACCGCCGATGATCTCGATCAGAACGGAACGATCGACCTTCTCATCAGCAACGTCTACTCGAAAACATTCACCTTTCTCGAGGGAAACGGCGACGGCACATTCAACGATACTGGCTCGTTCGTCACCGGCCTGGTCGGTTACGGAGTGCAGGGGCGTCATTCCGTCGGCGACCTGGACGGGGATGGGGACCTCGATCTCGTCGTTCCTTACACCAGCGGCCTGATGAAAATCCACTACAACGACGGTTCGGCAGATTTCAGTGATCAGAGCATTCATGCCAATGACCCCAACACCAGGCGCAGCGTCATCATCGATCTCGACGGCGACACCACTCTCGACATCGTGATGGACCTGCCCTCGGCGCGATACATCAACATCCGGACCGCTCTGCCCGCTTCAACGGTCCACGTCGAGCCCAAGACAGTGGCGCGCGGGGGGCTGCTCGAGCTTCCGATCCTGGTAGGGGCCAATCTCGACATCGAGGCGTTCTCGTTCGGGGTTTTCCTCGACGACAGTTTGCTTGCGCCTTTGAGTCTGCTGCCGGGTTTTCACCTCGAGGCCTACACCAATGGCATCGGCCCCGAGTTCTGGCAGCCCGATCTGGCGGTTCCAGGAGGGGGGATGACCGTTGATTGTGTCATCTCGAGCACACCGGGGGGGGCGGTGCTCCCTGCAGGTGCCCTTCTGCAGGCTGCCGAGGCGCTTCTTGGTGTGAGCAACGTCCTGGTTCCCACCTTGACCCCGGTGTTTCCCACCTCCGGTCTGGGAATGCCAGCGGTCACAACCCTCGAGGGCCAGACGGTCGAGCCGAGCCTTTCTGGCACGCTGATCGAGATCATCGTCCCTCTCCAGTTCGTTCGCGGAGATGTCAACGAAAACGGGCTGGTCAACATCGCCGATCCGGCGCTGCTTCTTCGGCGGCTCTTCCTCAACGCAACTCCTGGAACCTGCCCTGCCTCCGAAGACGTCAACAACAACGGAATCGTCAGCATTTCGGACGCGATCCACCTTCTCGTCTGGCTCTTCGCCAGTGGCG
The DNA here is from genome assembly GCA_015664425.1 of Planctomycetota bacterium. Lineage (GTDB taxonomy): Bacteria > Planctomycetota > UBA8108 > UBA1146 > UBA1146 > DTRS01. The sequence goes on along the minus strand of DQQH01000109.1, from coordinate 507 downwards.
CTCCACCCGATTCTCCCTTCCCCACCTGCGGCATCGCTCCTGATCCCGTCAACGAGGAGTGTGAGGCCTTCGGCGTCTGTCCCTGAGCACCGCCGCCAGGTCCGTTCAACCTCACGCCCGCAGTCTCTCTCGAGCGCCGCGGGCGGGACTCACTGTGCCCATCATCGAGGGAGTGCCTTCCAGCCGGGTGGGCTCACGCAGGGCCTCGGGGAATTTCGCCCTGGGGAATTACAGCTTGGGGAAGTTACGGCCTGGGAGAATTACGGCCTGGGAGAATTACAGCCTGGGAGAATTACAGCCTGGGAGAATTACAGCCTGGGAGAATTACAGCCTGGGAGAATTACAGCCTGGGGAAAATCGGGCCCCTGGAGAGACAGGGGAGAGAGAAGTACCTCAACTTCTGTTGCTCCTCAGCCACTCCAGGAGACCCGACCCCTCAGGAGGCACGGCGGATCATCGCCCATGGTGCTCCTTTCTCGACTCGAGTGCTGATTTGCAGGGGGCAGT
>DQQH01000143.1 GCA_015664425.1 Planctomycetota bacterium | reverse complement strand
GTGAATTCCCGATCTCCCTCGAGGACCCGAGGAGCGACGCTGAAGGCCTTGACGGGGTCACCGTCCTCCTCGTGGACGAAGCCATGAATTGAGCCGAGGGACTCAAGCACGATCTCCAGGTTCTCGCTGTTGACCGGAACCTCCCGGAGTCTGACTTCGGAGTAACCGGAGTGAGTTGCGATCAGTTCGACGGGATACTGGCCCAGTTCTTCGAATCGGAAGCGGCCAGCGATATCCGTGGTCGTGTTGACCTTTCGCAGCCCCTCGGAAGTATCGACGGCAAGAACTCGTGCACCCTGGATGGGTTTTCCGAAGGGATCGGTGACCACACCCGCGGCGATGGCTCCGCGCATCAGCTTGATCTCGACACTACCGGTGGTGTGTCCTTCCTGGACTTCGAGTCCCGTTCGCTCGATCCCGAGATAACCAGGATGGGCTGCAATGAGGGTATGTTCGCCCTCTTCGAGACTTCTGATCGTCCACTGTCCTGCGGCATCGGTGTACGCCTTCTTCGGCAGCGACTCCGGATTGACCTCTCCAAGCCAGTCATCGCGCACGGCGACCACCACTCCTTCTAGAGGCGCGCCAACCTGGTCGACGACAATCCCACGAAGTGCTCCGCCGACTTTGAGGGTCAAGGTGACCCCTTCGATCGTTTCGTTGGGAGCGACATCGAAGGCAGTAGATCTGGAGGTCAGGTACTGCGGGTGTGAACCTTCGAGAAAAGCGCCCTCTCCCGAGCCGACATCGAGGATCTCGAACGTTCCGTCGGGACCGCTTGTGACCATCGGTGCGATGTTGATGACCACCGTCGTATCGGGAGAGTGCTGCCGCTTGACGCTGACGCTGACCCCGGGCAGGGGTGTGCCGTCGTTGTTGAGGACGATCCCCTGGATGCGGCCATTGCGCTCGAGGAAGAAGTCCGCTCCCGGAGTCTCGCGACCCTCTATCACCTCGATCTGTTCGTTTCCTGAGCGCTTGTAGCCTTCTGCCTCGACGCTTACGCTCGAGACCCCGCGGCGCTGCTCGGTGATTCCCCTGACGAAATACCGTCCCGTAGAATCGGAGACTCCCGTTTTGCGGACGTCGGCGAGGTCGTTGACGGTCACGATGGCGCCCGAAATTCCCTGGCCTGTCCCCGCATCGAAGATGGTCCCGCTGATGGCACCGCCTTCTGTAAGTTGGATGCTCATCGCTTCGTTTTCTGGCCGCACGTGAAGTTCCTGATGGGTGGAGTAGTCGGGATAACTGACAACCAGCCGGAATTCGCCCTCCCCGAGGGTGTCGAAAATAAATTCCCCATCGTCATTGGAAACAATGCCCTCATCCTTAAGGTCGATGGGAGGCCCGCCCGCTCGCGCGCCCATGAGGTTTGCCTTGCAACGCGCTCCAGGCAGGATAGCGCCGTAGGGATCGAAAACTGTCCCGCGGATCACCTGACCTAAATTGAGGACGATGGTGACACTGGTCTCTTCGCCGGAGTTGACGCTGATGTTGGGAAACTGCCTCGGCTGATGGGCGCTCGCCCGGGCAACCAGGCGGAAATTGGAATCACCACCGAGTTCGTCGAAGGAGAAGGCTCCTCTGGCATCGGTCTCGCGGAAAGCGAGGGGAGGCATCGCGCGCTCCTGGATCACCTCGATGATGTCATCGGTTGGACTCTGGCGGAAAACCTCGATGACCGCCGCAACGCAAGGAGAGCCAGTGGTGTCCTCGACCACCCCGGAGAGAATTCCGCCAAGGGCGAGTTCAAAGTCGACCCCGGTGCTACCAGCGGAAATATATCGCCGCTCGCCGGGGGAGAAGCCGCGGGCGACAACCTGCAACTTGTAATCCTCGACCTCGAGACCCGCGATCTGGTAGGCGCCTGAGTCATCGGTCGTTGCGACGATGCCGTTCTCCTCGGTGATCTCGTTCAACTGGAGGAGCACTGCCAGTCTGCGTTCAATTGGGGCATCCACTTCGACGCGCTCGAGGAAAGCGGCTACTTCGGCGCCCGCGATCGGCTTGCCGATGGGGTCCCTGACCGTTCCTCTGATGGAAAGACCGGTGGAAAGGACCAGTTCGACCGTCGGAACGGCTTCGCCCTCGATGACGATCACGACGACCCGCGCGCTCTGATAACCCGCAAGAGAACCGTCGAAGCGATACTTGCCCGCTGTCAGACCTTCGACCGTGAACTTGCCATCGGCACCCGTGTTCTGCTGGTCCACCCGCTCGGGCGAGGTCGTACCCGGAATACTATCGATTCGCGAGACGAACACAGTGACGCTGGGCAGAGGAGTTCCCCCTTCATCGCGCGCACTTCCGACGAGGTCGTAGACCTTGACTTCGCGGACCGCAATCTCCCGACCAGATCGCTCCCAGCCGGTTGGATCGTCGGTACTCTCGCTCGTCATATCGGGGGCGTCAGGGATCGTCGGAAGATCGTCCCCGCCGAAAAATGTCATTACAACGATCAGGATACCGACGATCACCACCGTCAGGATCAGGGCTTTCATCATGGCGTTCATCGCGTTCCTCTTTGGCATTCTTCCCGCAGTTGCGGGGGGGGTTTTGGTATCACTCCGAAGAGTGTCTTTCTCCTCGGGTCCTTCTTATTCTCATCACTGCGCTTGCGGACCAACCGCAAGGCATTCAACTTCTTGCCTCTCGTGTCGACGGAGGACTTACACCGGAAGATTCTTCCGGCTTCTCCTTCAGTCGGTATTTCTTGATCCGGTACTGAAGCGTCTTGTAGGTAATGCCCAACATCTGGGCAGCCGGTTCGAGTCGACCGCCGGTCCGACCGAGGGCCTGGCGAATCAGGTCTTTCTCGAGATCGTCGAGAACGACCCCCTCCTCAGGCAGAGTAATCGCCCCATTGGAGGTCATCGAGGAGGAAACTTCCTTCCCCGAGCGGGCACTCAGGACCGTAGGAAGCTGGGATTCATTGAGGATCTCGGAGTCACCCAGCACCATCATTCGCTCGAGGTAGTTCTCGAGTTCTCTGACGTTTCCGGGCCAGTTGTAATTCTCGAATGCCTCGAGGACGCCAGGCGTGACGCAGGTGAATTCCCTTCCAAGGCGCTCCGATCCTTTCTTCAGGAAGTGATTGACCAGCAGCGAGATGTCCTCGCCACGTGCGCTCAGAGGGGGGATCTCGAGACTGACAACGTTGAGTCTGAAGTACAGATCTTCCCTGAACTTGTGGTTCTCGATCGCAGACTCGAGATCTTGCGCGGTGGCGGCGACAATCCGGCCCCCGAAAGGCAGGAGGTTCGTCCCTCCGACGCGGGAAAACTCGCGCTCCTGGAGGGCCCGCAGCAATTTCGCTTGCAGGTCGAACTTCATCGAGCCGATCTCATCGAGGAAGAGCGTGCCATCACGAGTTTCTTCGAAACGCCCGGCTCGCGCTCTGTTGGCCCCGGTGAAGGCGCCCCTCTCGTGCCCGAAGAGTTCGCTCTCGATCAGGGTCTCCGGAATCGCAGCGCAGTTGACCGCCACAAAGGGCTTGTCGGCCCGGTCGCTGGAGCGGTGGATCGCCCGGGCGACCAGTTCCTTGCCGGTGCCGCTCTCTCCCCGAACGAGGCACGTCGCGTCGGTGACAGCGACCCGCCTGATCAGTTCCGTCAGCTCGCGCATCCGCACGCTTTCTCCGACAATCCCGTGGAAGGAATCGTGCGGGTTCACCAACTGGCGCAGGCGTTCGTTGTCGAGGACGAGTCTCAGCTTCTCTTCTGCGCGTCTGACGACATGCAGCAGCCCTGTGCGATCGAAGGGCTTTTCGAGGTAAGCGTAAGCATCGAAGCGTCCCGCCTCGAGTGCGGTCTGAACCGTGGCGTAGGCGGTCATCAGGATCACCTCGCTGCGCTCGTGTCGCTCCTTCACCTGTCGGAGAAGATCGAGGCCCTCGGTGCTGTTGGGCATTTTGAGGTCTGTGAGAACGAGATCGAAGGGATCACCGCCTTCGATAGCGCTGTCGAACACTTCCAGGGCTGTGCCGAGGGACTCCGCCGTGGAAACCCGGTACCCACCGCCAGTGAGGATGTCCGCGACGATGTCTCGCTGGCGTTGCTGGTCATCGCAGACAAGGATTCGAGGCTTCCAGAGCGATTTCATGACACCTCTCCCGTCTCTAGATCTCGAACCGGGAACTGGAATCGCACCACCGTGCCTTCCCCCTCGACGCTGTCGATGTCCACTTTTCCGCCGTTACGCTCAGCGATCCGCTTGACGATCGACAGCCCGAGACCGGTGCCACCCTCACGGCGCGTGAAGTAGGGCACGAAGACCCTGTCGAGGTGTTCGGCTGCGATGCCTGGGCCGTCATCGATAAAACGAAGTTCGACTCCCCTGTC
>DQQH01000170.1 GCA_015664425.1 Planctomycetota bacterium | reverse complement strand
GCTCCGGTGGGGTCGCCGTCTTCTGCGGCGAGACGGAGATCGGTCAGGGCTCCGACTCTGTGATCGCCGCCATCGTCGCCGAGATCCTCGGCATCGACCTCGAGGACATTCGCCTCTGCGTTGCCGACACCGACCTCACCCCTGTCGATCTCGGCAGTTACTCCTCGCGAGTTACCTTGATGGCGGGCAACGCCGCCATCGAGGCCGCCGAACGGGCTCGCAGCCTGGTCGCCAAGGGGGCGGCGGAGGAACTCGACGTTCCAGCGAAACAGCTCGTCTTCGCCGATCACCGCGTCTTCGATGGGGAGAATCCCGACACCGGGATGTCATTCATGGAGGCGGTGATCGCAGCTGAATCGCGCCATGGTACCCTCGGCACCACCGGCAGTTACACGCCTCCGCGTTCCCCGGGGCGCTACCGCGGAGCCGGGGTCGGACCCTCTCCCGCCTACAGTTACAGCGCAGCGGTGATCGAGACGGTGGTCGATCCCGAGACTGGCATCTACAGCGTCGAACACGTCTGGATGGCCCACGATGTCGGCAAGTGCATCAACCCGGTGCTGGTGATGGGGCAGATCGAGGGAAGCGTCTACATGGGACTCGGCGAGGCGATGATGGAGGAGCAGGTCTTCCGTCGCTTGCCAAAGAAGCGCTCCAACGCTCTCGTCCACAAGCACCCATCGATGCTGGAGTACAAGAGCCCGACCTTTGCGGACATGCCACCGGTGACCAGTTACATCATCGAGGATCCCGACCCCAACGGCCCCTACGGGGCGAAGGAGGTCGGCCAGGGCCCGCTGCTGCCGATCATGCCGGCGGTGGCGAACTCCATCTTCGATGCGGTCGGGGTGCGGGTCGACCAGGTTCCGATCGCTCCTCACATGGTTCGCCAGGCGATCGAGGCGAAGGACAGGGGCAAGGAGGCTCGCTTCGGACCGAAGTCCTTCCCCGAGATCGATTTCGGCGTGCCGCTACGGGTTCCGACGCCAGCAGAGGGTGGTGACGGCAAGGCGGTCAACGTCGAGGAGGCTGGGGTCCGCAGGGGCATCGGCACGATGAAGGAGCGCAAGGATCCAGCGAAGGGGGGGAACTGATGCTGCGGCTGCCCGTCTTCGGTTTCTACCAGCCGTCGACGATCGAGGAGGCGACCCGTTTGCTGGCAGAGAATCCTGCCAGCACCCGTCTCGTCGCCGGAGGCACAGACCTGTGGCCCAACATGAAACGCCGCCATCAGGTTGCCGAGACGGTCATCTCTCTGCGCGGGATCGCAGAGTTGACCGGCATTCGCGAAACCTCCGATGGCGGCCTCGCCATCGGTGCGACCACCACCCTCGCTGCCATCGCCAGTGACCTTCGTGTCGGCGAGAGTTACCGGGCGCTGGCGACCGCTGTCAACAGCATCTCGAGCCCGCTGGTGCGCAACAGCGGCACCATCGGCGGCAACCTCTGCCTCGACACCCGCTGCACCTACTACAACCAGAACGAGGAGTGGCGGCGCAGCATCGACTACTGCATGAAGGAGGTCGGGGAGATCTGCTGGGTCGCCCCCAGCAGCCCGCGCTGCTGGGCGGTCTCGAGCGGCGACTCGGTGCCGATCTTGTGCGCCTGGGGCGCCGAGATCACCCTGGTCTCGAAGGATGGGGCGCGCACCCTGCCCCTCGCCGAACTTTTCCGTGACGACGGCATCGACTACCTCTCCAAGAGACCCGATGAGATCCTTACCGAGGTGCGCTTGCCGGCACCGAGTGGGGAGCGGGCTGCTTTCTGGAAGTTGCGCCGCCGCGGCTCCATCGACTTCGGCGTTCTCAGCGTCGCTGCCGTCGGTTGGTGTGGCGGTGAGACCACCGACAGGATCGAGATCTGGCTCGGCTCCGTCGGCAGCACCCCGGTGCGCTGCGACGAGAGCATCGCCGCACTCATCGGCAAGCCGATCGATGAGGACACCATCGCCGAGGCCGCCGCTCTCGCACGCAAGGGCGAAGGCGCCAGCCCCCTGGGCAACACCGACTTCCTTCCCCAGTGGCGCGGAAAGATGATCGAGCACTACGTCGCCGCAGTGCTCAGGGAAATGGCCGGTCTTCCTAGGGAGCGGCTGGCGCCGCGGCATCAGCGGTAAGGTCCCCCCTTCGAGGCTCGTTTCCCCGGGAGTTGTTCGATATTCCTCTGATTCTCCAATTGATGTAGCCTCTGCCAGGTGGGACAATCATGCCTCACCTGTATTTTCAATTGCGTGCTATATGGGGGTGTGATGATCAGTTTCGCCAAGTTGGCAAGCCGATGGGCGTTCCTCTTCCTGCTGCTGACGGTTCTTGCGATTGCCAGCCCTGAGCTGGTGTGGTCGCAGGATCCGCTGCCCGATGGCTTCCTCGAATCGAACCACGTCTGGTCAGGGATCTTCGACTCGGCGATGTTCGGTAGCAGCGTCGCCGATGCGGGGGACGTCAACGGCGATGGATTCAGCGACATCATCGTCGGAGCCTACGGTTGGGACGTCCCCGGAGGACTGTTCGATGAGGGCGCCGCCTTCGTCTTTCTCGGCGGACCCGATGGCATCGACGGGACCGACCCCACGACCGCCAATGCGGTGCTTCTGGGAGACGATGCCACGGGCGAGTTCGGCAACAGCGTCGCGGGAGCTGGCGACGTCAACGGCGATGGTTTCGACGACATCATCGTCGGGGCTCACCATTACAGCAGCACCCTCCCGGGCACCAACTTCGCCGTCGCTGGCGCGGCATTCATCTTCCTCGGTAGCCCAGCCGGGATTGTCGGCAGCGGTCCCTCGACCGCCCACGCCGCCATCTTCGGCGACCAGATCGACTGCCGCCTCGGCCACGAGGTCGCCCCAGCCGGCGATGTCAACGGCGATGGCTTCGGCGACATCATCATCGGTGCGCCGCTGCGCGGAGTTCCCTTCCCTGCGCCGATTCCTCCCAACGATGGCTCGGGGAATGGCGGGGCAGCACTTGTTTTCCTCGGCAGCGCTGCGGGAATTACCGGCACCGGCTTCGGCGACGCTGATCGAGTCATTCTGCATCATCCCCCTGGACAGGCGGTGGCGAGCGGGGATCAGGTAGGTGCGGGGGTCGCTACCGCCGGCGACGTCGACAACGATGGCTTCGACGACGTGCTCGTCGGAGCGGCCGGCTACATCATGGTTTTCCACGGCAGCGCGGCAGGGATCGTCGGAACTCATCCCGGCAACGCAGATGCCATGGTCACGTCGAATGCGTCCATCAACATCGGCGCCCTGGTCGCGGGCGCCGGCGACGTCAACGGCGATGGCTTCGACGACATCATGGCCTCCGATACCGGCTACCCCACCGGGGTCACCAGCGGTGGCCATGGAGCCTTCATGGTCTTCCACGGCAGCGCTTCGGGCATCACCGCCGCCAGTCCCGCCGAGGCGGACACATTCATCGAGGGCGACAATCCCATCGTGATCCTGGGTCCGGTTCAGGCGCTGGGCTGGCGTCTCTCCGGCGCCGGGGACGTCGATGGCGACGGCTTTGGCGACGTTATCGTCGGGGGTCTCAACTACCCCGGCGGCCTCGACCTGGAAGGAATCGCGTATCTCTTCCGGGGCGGCGCCACCGGACTGGTGGGGAGCATCCTTCCGGACGCCTATCTTCAACTCACGCCGGGTCAGGCTGGCGCCGCCTTCAGGAGTAACAAGCCGGGTTTTGACGTGGCGGGAGTCGGCGACATCAATGGTGATGGCTTCCCGGATCTGCTGATGGGAGCCGCCCAGTACGATGCCGGCCAGGCCGATGAGGGAGTCGTTTTCGTCTACCACGGCGGACCTTCATCCCCGCCTTCCAACCAGCCGCCGGTGGCGCTTGCCGGACCCGATCAGACAATCGCCGATGTCGAAAACGATGGATTCGAATCGATCACTCTCGATGGCTCTTCTTCCTCCGACGTCGACGGTGGTATCGTCTCCTATCAGTGGAGTGATGCGGCCTCGACACTGGGATCCGGTGTAACCATCGATGTCCTCTTCCCCCTGGGCGAGACGGTGGTGACGCTGTTGGTGACCGACGATGGCGGCCTGGAGAGCACCGACACCACCGTCATCTTCGTTACCCCGCAGCTGCCAGCATCTGATTTCCTTCGTGGGGACTGCAATGCCGACGGCGGGGTCGATGTCAGCGACCCGATTCTGCTGCTGGAGCGGCTCTTCGCCGCGGCCGCGGAACCACCGTGCGAGGACTCCTGCGACGGCAACGATGACGGCATCCTCGATCTCGCCGATGTGATCACGATGCTGGAATACGTCTTCGGGCTCGGCGGGGTGCTTCCCGAACCGGCGGTGGCGTGTGGTCCCGATCCGGTGAGCGATGGTCTTGGCTGTTTCCCGACGGCGGTTTGCCCCTGAGTTTTTCCGCCGGCCCTTCTCCAGGGATTCTGGCCCTCAAGGCCGTTACTGACCTTTCCTGAGCTCTGATCCGTCGATTCGCTGTTTGCTTGTCCCCTTCCAAATGGGACAATAGAGGCCGGTTTTCCTATTAAATTACAAATCTTCCAAGGAGCGTGGATGCCCGAGTTCCCACCAGGAAATTGCCAGTGGGGGGTCATCTTCCTGTTGCCCCTGCTGCTTGCGATCACCACCCCCGATCTGGTGTCGTCGCAAGTCCCGCTGCCCGAGAGCATCCTC
>DQQH01000289.1 GCA_015664425.1 Planctomycetota bacterium | reverse complement strand
TGACTTCCCACCCCTCACCATCTTCTACTGCTCAAACCCCTTGCGGTAGGCGCGGTGGAGGTACTGGTTGGCTTCCTTCTTCTTGAACTCGAGCTTCTTGCCGTCCCACTCGAGGGTTTCGCCCGGAAAGTACATGCCGACGACGCCCATGAGGATGGTGGCGGTCATCGGACCGGCGTAGCCAAAGTTGGATCCCGGGGTGCCGCGGTTGATCTTCTCGCCCTTGCACGCCATCACCCATTCCTTGTAGTGCCCCTCGCTGCGCGGCAAGGTGCGCTCCGGCGGTTCGAAGTCCTTGGCGAAGGGCTGGCAGAATCGCGCGTGGGAACCTCCGAGCATCTTGCCCTTGTCGCCGATGAAGAGGCAGCCGTTGCCGCCGAGGTTCATCTCCTCGGGCATGTCTGTGGGTCGCTCGGGCTTCTTGCCGCCGTCGTACCAGAAGACCTTGACCGCCGCCCGATCGCCCCTGGCCGGGAATCCCCACTCGACGATCGTCCACGCCGGGAATGAAACCCGGTTGAACTCGCTGCACTCGACCTTGACGGAGGTCGGCTGGCCGAGGTCGAGAGCCATGAAGGCCGGGTCCATGTTGTGGCAGGCCATGTCACCGATGGCTCCGCAGCCAAAGTCGACGAATCCACGCCATTTGAAGGGATGGATTCTGGAACTGTAGGGGGTGAAGGGCGCCACCCCCAGAAAGGAGTTCCAGTCGACGTTAGCGGGAACTTGCGATTTTTCTTTCGGCAGGAACACCGTCTCGCCCTGGGGCCACCAGTTCTGGGCACGGTCGGTCCAGACGTGCGCTTCCCTGACGGTACCGATGACGCCGCTCTTGACGTGCTCGATGGTCGATTCGAGATTGCCGCTGGAGTGCCCCTGGTTGCCCATCTGCGTGATCACGCCGTACTTCTCGGCGGCGTCGCGCATCTCGTAGCACTCCTGGATGGTCCTTGCGAGGGGCTTCTGACAGTAAACGTGCTTGCCGAGCTGCATCGCGTCCATCGAAATCGGAGCGTGCATGTGATCGGGGGTCGAGACGACGACGGCGTCGAAGTTCTTCGCCTGCTCGTCGAACATCTTGCGGTAGTCAGAGTAGAGCTTCAGGTTCACCGAGGCTTCATGGTTGACAACACCGGCCGCCCGTACCGAGTCGATGTCGCACAGCGCCGAGGGCAAGGCCCCGGCCGACAGCACCGAACGAAAATCACCGCCCCCCTGCCCGCCGCAGGCGATCTTTGCAAAGTACAGGGTGTCAGAGGGAGCCAGTCTCTCGCTCGTTCTTCCGAGGCAGTAGGAGGGGACAATCGTGACGGTGGCTGCGGCGGCGACGGCGGCTGACATGAACTGGCGGCGGGTTTGTTTTTTCATCTCCCAGCTTTCAGATATTCTCCGTGAGTTGAACGTGGCCCATCACTGAACCCGAAACGTACTCCCTGGAAATCCAGCCCGCAAGAACGCGGACGATTCGGTGGGAGGGCACGGCAAGTTTCGAGGACGGAAAATCGATAGTGCAGTTGGGTGGGCCAGAGGGTGAGAACCCGGCCACGGCGCTCCCTGGGCTTCTGGACAGCGCTTCACGGCGAGCGGCAGGGGTGCCCCCGATTTCTGAGGTTTCCCCCGCCGAGCCTTCCTGGAGGAACCTCTTTACCTGGCCTCGGCGAGAGACAGAGCCGCCTTCGCCAGGGTTTCGAGCTCAGGAGTGCCCTTGAGCGCTTCGTTGTTGCGGGCGACATCGATCAGCGTTCTTTGAACGGTGTAGCGTTCCCTGTTCCCCGAGGTTTTGCGCCTCTTTTCGGTGACCATGATCCTCGGGTCGGCCCCCGCCTCTAGCAGCACCGTGATGATCTGCGGATCCTTGGCATGTTTTGCTGCTGCCGCCAGGGGTCGATTACTTTCAGATCCCCGATTGACGTCGGCACCGTGATCGAGAAGCAGCTGAACGATTTCGTGGGTTTGATTACAGTGATTACATTGATCACAATTGGCCCAAAATGAGTAAGACAAGATGATCGCCCCCAGAGCGTTCGTGTCGCGGTCAAGACTGAATACGTCGGCCCCCAAAGCGATGAGGGTAGCGATGACTTCTTGCGACTTTCTCGCCCCAATCGCATCCCAGAGGATCGATTTCCCCGCGTTGCCATCGGATCCATCCAGTGAAGCCCCGTTCTCTACCAGCCACTCCAACTTTTCCTGCCACAGAGGATCAAATAATGGACTTATCTTGTCGGGCTTGTGGTGATTTGGTGTATTCCACAGGGTCAGCGCCGTCAGCGGAGCCATGCCCAGGTGGCTCGGAGAATTAACGTCCGCACCGAGTTCGACCAGGATCTCTGCCTTCCGCTTCCAATCGGGGCGGCTGTTTCCGCTCCGGTCCGTCGAAAGGACGATGCCTAGCGGGGTCTTGCCAATGGCTTCCTCCTGTAGATCACCCCCTCTGGCGAGCACGGCACCCATCATCTCCGCGAAGTGCTCAGGGTCCTCATCTCCAAGGGCGAGTGCGCACATGAGCCCAGCACGCCCGAGGATCTCGTGATCGATGGGCATGCCGGTTTCGAGGGCCCAGTGAAGGTCCTCCACCGATTTCTGGGCCTTCGCAAAGCGGAGTTCCTGTTCTTCTGCGGTGAGTTCACTCCACAGCTTTGGTGGCGTCAGAAGTTGAATGACCGCGCCGACGGCAACAAATATGGCGACCACGGCAACAGCGGCAAGAAACTTCAAAGCGAAATTACGGAACATGGCGGCCTCCGTTTCCAGGAGTTTGCTTCCTGATCGTCTCATCCGCTTTGCTGGTGCTTTCGGACAGGAAATCCCGGCGATTGACCTGGGGGAGAGCCGCCACCGGCTACTTGCGCTCAAGACCGTGGCAGGCGCTGTTTCCGGGTGGGAGGTCCGGTCCGGGTGATGGCATGCTCATGCCGATACCCGGGATTGGGCCTGCAATTCCATCCGGGTCGGAAACTTATCCGCCAGGTATGCCGATACCCGGGATTGGGATTACAATTCCTTCAAGAAAAACAGCAAGCAGGACAACACCGATAAAAACGGCCGCGACCGTCTTCCCTCCATCGATGCGCGTCTCGGTGTAAGGCTTGCCATCTGGGTGGTGCCGGGTTTCGGTTGTCGTGCACCCGGCAACGGTGAACAGAACCATGCAGACCAGAAGAATGGCGACGCTTCGCCTGAGGACAGGGTATTTCATCTCTTTCTCCTTTGAATCTCAGCGGGGCTAAAGTGGACAGGGTTTGCGGGTCGGTACGGAAGACCGGCATCGATGTGCTCTGGAAACAAGATTTCTACTGACTATCGACTGGCCTCTCTATGTGGGGGTGGTTCCGGTGGGGGGTCAGGCGGTCACTTTCGACCCTTGGCGAGGACGTTATCGACGACCGTCTTGAGTTTGGCGATGAGAAACGGCTTCTGGAGACGGTCCTTGAAGCCGTAGGCCCTCGGCTCGGCGAGGATGTTATCGTTGCTGTAGCCGCTGGCGACCACCGCAGAGACCTTCGGGTCGAACTCGCGCAGTTGCTTGAAGGTCCAGCTTCCTCCGCGTCCTCCAGGAACCGTCAGGTCGAGAATCACCAGGTCGAAGGGATTTCGTTCCGTCAGCGCCGTTCGATAGGCCTCGACGCACGCCTTGCCATCGGGGGTATCGACCACCTCGTGGCCGAGGGATTCCAGCATCATCCTGAGAACCTCTCTGACCTGGAGTGTGTCGTCCATGATCAGAATCCGCCCGCGGTGAACCCCCGCTGGACTCTTCAGTAGTCCGCCCCTCCGGGCAGTGGTGGCGGACCTGGAGAAGGGCAGGAAGATGCGAACCGTGGTCCCCTCTCCGATGGTGCTCTCCAGCTCGAGGTGGCCATGATGGCCCTGAATGATCCAGAAGGCGCTGGTCAATCCCAGTCCGGTTCCATCTTTCTTGGTGGTGAAGTAAGGATCGGCAACATAATCGAGGTCACAGGCACGGATCCCTTCCCCCTGATCGATCAACTCGATGACAGCGGCATCGTCTCCAGACGTGTTTCCTGCCACCGAAGGTAGCGACCCTCGCCTCAGTCGAATCACCAGATCGCCCCCCTCTGGCATCGCCTGGTCGGCGTTGAGCATCAGGTTCCCGAACACCTGGTGCATCTGATCCGGGTCGATCTCGACGGGAGGCAAGGCCTCGTCGATGTCGAAGATCACACGGGTCTTCGAGCCATGCAGGTTCAGCCTGACCGACTCGCGCACCAGTTCCGTGACCGAGGCGATCTTGGTGATGGGAGCCCCCCCCCTTGCTGAAGGTGAGCATCTGCTTGGTGATTCCGCTCGCTTGCATGCATGCCTTGGCGGCGATTTCCAGCTCATCCCTGACCCCGTCGCCGGTGGCGAGTTTCACCTGGGCGATGTTGAGGTTGCCGAGGATGATGGTCAGGAAGTTGTTGAAATCGTGGGCCAGTCCACCGGCGAGACGACCGATCGACTCGAGACGCTGCTGCTTCACCAGCTCTTCCTGATGACGCTTGCGGGTGGTGAAGTCCTCG
>DQQH01000188.1 GCA_015664425.1 Planctomycetota bacterium | reverse complement strand
TCGGAGGTCAGCGCCTCCCCCTCGAGGAAAAGGACATCTGCCTCGCCCGGCTCGCTCCGGGCGACCAGGTCGATGGCGAAGAGCATCGCCTCCTCGGTGGCCGTCTGCGCCCTCTCGAGATGGGCGATCTCAGACGCCCTCTTGACGGCGCGACCGGAGAAAAAGGGGTCGGGGCGAGAATCGACGACGATTCCTCGCTCTCTGAGATGGTCGGCAACGCGCAGGGGAAAGCGTGCAGGAACGACCACCTCTGAGATCCCGCGTTCCTCGAGAAAACGAGCGACCACCCCTTCGAGCATCGTCGGCTTGCCACTCTCCTCTCGAGCCCGCTTGTCGAGAGCGGAAAAGGATGCCACCTCGTCGACCTGGGCTTCCTTGCAACCGCGGCCGTGCTCGAGATCGGTGAGGATCACCGTTTTCCTCCCCTGGTATTCGATGAAGGTGAACGAATCCCCCGCTTTGAACCCCGAAGCCCACAGCAGGTCAGCGTCACGATCGCTGGCCCCGACGATGAGGATCGCGGGGGAACTGGACTTTGTCATTTCACAAGACCCCTTCCTCGAACTGACGAGAAGGTCGAAGCGCCGGGCGCCCGATGCTAGAGATCCACCCTGGCGAGTTCAAGGTACTGGGATTGGGACTGAAGTCGGCTCCAGGGAGAGCCGAAGAAGGGGCAGGAGGGCGGGGGAACACTGCCCCTGTCCCAGCGCTACGAACATCAGGAGAGCACGTGCCTCGATCCCACCTTCGAATTTCCAGCAAGAACACGGTCAGGTGGATCGAATCTCAGAGGGGGGCAGTGGCGATGTCCGAAGTGACCCGGCCCTCCTGCAGGGGTGGCGGAGACTTCCACCTCACCGCGCCCATCGACGCGGAGTACCACGCCATCGCCGTCGGTGAGGTCAGTGGCCCCGGGGGGAAGATCGCAGACCTGGCACCGACGGTCCGTGGCCTCCTCCGGGAGCAGTTGAGATGTTACCGGAGTCCCGACCCGACACCCACTCTCCTGGGGCTCAACGCCATCCTCCACGACGAGCTCCCCGTCGATCACTTCGTCACCCTCGTCCTGGGGATCTTGCACCGACCCAGCGGTGCCCTGCGTCTTGTTCGCGCCGGAGGTTCCCCACCCCTCTTCCTTACAAGGGCTGGCGAAGTGGAGGTTCTCGAGCCAGAAGGGATCGCACTCGGACTCGATCCGGGGCCTCTCTTCCACAAATCCCTCTCGGAAGTGCGGGTCATCTTCAGGGATGGAGAGTCCCTTCTCCTCCATTCCGACGGACTCACCCGGGCTTGCCGGAATGATGGAGATGATTTCGGCCTCCAGCGCCTGGCAGCTGCGCTGTCGGATTGTCCCAGGGAATACGAGGTCGAAGCGCTGCGGGAAGAGATTCTTTCCCGATTGAGCTGCTTTCTGGGTGGGAGGCAGCCTGAGGACGATGTGACCCTAATCTGCCTCCGACATCACCCCTCAGCCACCCCCCCATTGAAGTAGGCAATTTGTCGAGGTCCGAGACAGGGTTGTACCCTTCTTCGATGCACCGTCTTACTCCCCGCCGTCAATCTGCGGTGTGTGGAACCCAGAGCCTGACAGGATCGCCTCATGCTTCAGGGTGACTCCAGGAACCTCCCTCTTCAGGGACTGGTCCAGAGCCTCGATCTGAACCGACAGCAGGGGACCCTCACCGTCCGCTGCGGGCGGATCGAACGCAGCTTCGCCCTCATCGGCCGTTCCCTCACCCCGATAACCAGCAGCGACCGACGCAACTCGGTTCTCCCCGACGCCCTGGCAAGACTCAGGATCCTCGAGACCGAGGAGTACCAGAACGTCCTCGAATCCCTCGGCAACCCGACAGCACCTGGCGATGCCCTCATCGAATGCCAGCTCCTGGAGAGAGAGCACGCCGTCGGCCCCCTGAGGACCCTTCTCCTGGAAGGGGTTCATGAGGTCTTCGAGTGGCAAGCGGCGCACTACAGCTTCGAGGCCGGTGAGGTCGACCGCACCCGGTTCCTCTTCAACGACCCCCAGATCGAATCCGCTCTGGCGTTCGCAGTGCCATCGATCCTGATGGAGGTCGCTCGCCGTGAAGATGAATGGGCACGGATTCGCAACACCATTCCTTCTCGACATCAGATCTACCGACTGGACTGCAGCGAGGAGGCCTACAACGCCATCGCCGAGAACGAGATCGACACCGCTGGCCAGCGCGAACAGATCCGGCGCCTCCTCGAGGAACCGCGCCCACTCTCGTCCCTGATCGAAGAAGCTCCCGCAGCAGCATTCCACCTCCTGCTCGCCGTCAGAAACCTGATCGAGGATGGACACCTCCAGGCGCTGACGATCAGCGAGAAGGAAGATCTCGCAGAGAGGCTGCGGAACAAGAGACAGAACGGTCGTCTCGCAGCGATCTATCGCAGCCTCCTCGAGGATGATGCAGATAACCACGAGATCACCCGACGCCTTGTGCTCCTCCTCGAGCAGCGCAAGGTCCCCCACCCCGAACTCGCCGAATTGCACCACCGTCTGGCATGCCACCATGGCGAGAGCGGCGACCAGGAATCGGCGCTGCGTTCTCTCAGACGGCGGGCGGAGATCCTCGTCGATGATCTCGATGCCCAGGCGAACCTGCTCATCGCCGTCGATGCTGCTGGCAGCCGCAACGAGGCGAGATCGCTGCGCGCAAGAATCGTCGAAATGGGATTGCAAGAAAATCCAGCAGTGGCTGCAGAAGCTATCGAGAAAACCTGTGACCCCGGGCGCAGGGAAGACCTGCCCTGGCTCGAGAAGTGCTCCGAACTGTGGGTGGCTGCCGATGAACCGGAGCGTGCCGCCGCACTTCTCAGGAAGGTCCTCGAGGGCAGCAGCAATGCCGGCTTGCCACTGGCTGTTCTGCGCCGTCTCGCTCGCAGGCTCGAGGCGTTCGATGACAAGGGTGCTGCCCGCTGGTTGCTCACCGCAGACAGGAAGCACCGCACCGACTCCGAGCGAAACCGCTCCCTCCTCGTCATCGGTGCTGTGGTCCTGCTCGGAATCGCCTTCGCCTCCAGAGGGCCAACCCCTTCAGAAGCGGAGGCTTCCCCGACGAGTCCCCCTCCCCCGAGCCTGGCAACTACCCCACCACCCACCCCTTCACCGGTGCAGAGATTCACCGCCGAGATCGACATCGACCGCCTTGTGTCGAAAGGACTGGGCCTGAAGAAGGAGGGAAAATACCAGGCCGCTCTCGATCATTTCTCCACCATCGACCGATCGAGACTGGGCCCCCAGGTTGCTCACCAGGTGTTGCAGGAGGCCGAGAAGTTGCAGCGCTACATCTCCTCGGCCAGGTCACTCTTCGAGCAAGCAACCGCTCTCGAGGTGAACGGCAGGATCATCGAAGCGAGCCGGACCTACCGGCGCCTCCTCAGCGAGTACCCCCACAGCCCGACCACCGCGGGTCTGATGGTTCCCGTGGTCCTGAACACCTATCCCGCCGATGCGAAGGTGTTGATCGATGGCAAGCCGGCGAGAGTCGAGAAGGGGATCCTCTCCGTTCCCGCGGAAAAATCTGTTGGCATCGAAGTCAGCCGCAGCGGGTTCGAGAACGCCCGGGAAGTGATCGATGCCAGAACGGGATCCCGGATTGATGTCTTCCTGCAGAAAATCCCCGAGCGAACCATCTCGATCGGTGCCCAGGTCGACGCCCGTCCGCTACTCGCCGGTAACCTGGTCATCACCGGCTCGAGGAATGGCTCCATCGAAGCCCATCGAATCTCCGACGGGAAACTGGATTGGCGCCATCAACTCGACGGGATTGGCGATGCGCTCGGCGGCATCACCCGGATCGGGGACCGGATCGTTGTCGTCACTTCCGACGCTCACATCTACAGCCTCTCTCTGAAGACCGGGGAACCGATCGCGGTCCGCTCCCTCGGCGAAGGCCGCGGCCTCTGCCGGATCGCCCCCGTCCCGAACCTTCTGT
>DQQH01000220.1 GCA_015664425.1 Planctomycetota bacterium | reverse complement strand
CTGGCCTAATTAAGACTCTCGGTGAGCAGAAACTCCGCCGAGGGAAGGTAAACGGTCAGCGTCACATCATCGAGGGCCGGAGTGGCGACGATCTTCCCCGCGTCGGCGCCAGTCCCCTGGGCTCCCCTCATTTGAACCTGGTAAAGGAGTTCCCCGACTTTGCCGAAGGTGTTGCCTCGGGCGTAGAGCCAGTGGCCTGTGATCAGTTTGTTCTGCTCGTAGGTGCCACCTGGATCGCCCAGCCGCCGTGGCTGGGGCGAGTTGTCGACACCGATAGCACTGAAGGTCACGTCGCTCCGCGAGTTCCACAGCAAGGGTCGCTGGGCGTACATCTTTGGAGGGTAGATGGTCCATGTGAGGTTGCGCAGTCGGACCCTCTGGATTCCATCGGGAATCGGGATCTCGAATGCATTGGTGTAAGTACCGCGTTGCTCGGTGAAGTAACCGCCGCCGCGACTGTCATCCTGGGTATAGGCGCCGAGGTAGATGCGGAACTCATCGATGGTGGCATTTGCGAGCACCCGCTTCACCGAAGGAGCCTTCTCGACACCCTGCTGGGTGAAATTGGTACCAAACTTGAAGAGTCCCTCTGTGGCGACCGCCTGGTCGCGGAAGAAGCCACCCACCTGGATCTGGTCCTTCGGCTCCTCCTCGTTGAGGGCACAGAACATACCGTCGCCGATGTTGTGGTTGACCGCATCGACCTGCTCATGATCGAGCCAGACGCGAATCCGGTTGGTGGAACTCTGGTCATCGAAGGAGATGGCGAGATGGTGCCACTCATGGGCACGCCAGCGTGAAATGTCGACCACCACGTCGGTCCTCGCCCACAGTTTCTGGGGATCGGAGTCGTAGTCCTCATCGGAGAGATCCTCCTCGTCTCCGATCAGAGGCACCGCTTGCGACGTGTATCCCTTGAGGAACGCCTGGTGGTAGTAGAGTCGGCTGACACGAAGTTGCCCCTCGGTGTTCTTCCACACCCAGAACTGATTTCCCTCGGAGTCGGAGGGATTCTGCCCCACCCTCGTCTGAACCTGGGTGGCACCGATCAGTCCGGAGAAGGTTGGGTCGTCACCGTTGAACTCGAATTTCACCCAGAAGGAGATGGAACCGTTGTAGTAAGGCAAATTGCCGATGTCATTGTTGTAATTGCGGTTCATCTCGCCCTGGTCGAGAGGATTAGCCCTGTAGCGGCCGGCCGGGAAGCGGAGGAACCTGCCACCGATCGCCGACGAACGGAACATGCTCGAGTTGAGCCCGTCGGGCATCAGGTCGGAGCCACGTTGCGCTTCGTTGACGATGGGCTCGAGGATATTCTCCTCTTCGATGTTCGAATCCCCCGCACCCCAGGTGAGACGGGAATAACGACGCTTGAAACTGCCACCCTTCTGGGAGTATGTCGGATCGAAAATCTTGGCGAACTCGCGTACCACTGCGTCCTGATTTTGCCTGGTGCGCAGGAGTCTTCCGAGGGAACGGAGCGATTCGGAAGATCTGAAGCGGAAGTCATGCGCCAGGCGCAACGTCGCGTTGCCATTCCAGCGGCTCATCCGAGCGGTTTCAGAAGCCACCTGTTGCTGGGCATCGATCGCCCCTGATAGTTCGACGCGCCCGTCGGTGATCGACCCAGGATAAAAGTCGGGTTCGAGGGCGTCTATCGGATCAGGCCAGGAAGTGACGTATTCTCTGTCGCCGGCCCGAGCAGCACTGGTACGCCCCCTGGCAGCGAATGGCTGTTCGAACTGCAACTGGTTCGTGTGATGGTAGACATCGAAGACTTTGACGACGCTTCGCTTTTTCGCCTCGGCAAAAACGTCCTTGGCACTGCCCGGACCTAGAATCTCCGCGAACGTGGTGATCTCGAAGATCCCCTTGGTATCGAAGCAAAAATCGGTCGTATGTCCCAGACGGACATCGCCGAAGTTCTTCGGATCGAGTTTGACCAGATTCGCCTTGTCGACAGGGCGCCAGACGGTGTTGTTCGGATTGCCCTTGTTGATCCGGGTGTTGGGGTTGAAGTTCGCGATCAGCACAGAGCGAATCGTTTCGCGGTACCAGGCATTGCTGCCACCACCAGAAGGCAGACCCAGGGATCTGCGAAGCCCGTTTTCAGCGGCCGGGAAGCCCTGCTGCCACAGTTCCCGTGACCCAGGGGCCTGCAGGGAATTGTACGAGTTGCGGGCGTTGTTCTTCCGGGGATTGATCACGACAACCGATGTTTCCGGTGGGAAGTAGGAGTCATCGAGATTGTTGACGAACTCCTCGAATCCTTCCCCATCATCACCAGGTGAACTCGACCACGTTTTGAATGGCTGCTGTTTCCTCCGGGCGATGATCGCCTGGGTGATTCGCCGCGCTTGAGCCTCTTCGAGCGGCCTGGTGTAGACCCAGACCGGAGTCTGGATCATCGCCAGTTCCTCCTTGACCGGAGCGATGGTGCCCCCGCCCAGATCGAAGGACCCGGTGTTCCCGAATTCGAGCTGCTGACGGTTGATATCTACGAAGGGAAATGGCCTCCGGCCTCCGAGTCCGATGAGACAGGCGACCAAAACCGGTTCGGGAGCGGTGTTGATGTTGATCGGGGCGCGAGGTTCCCGGGTCAGTCGGGCAATCCCTTCGACGGGAGGATTCGCCAACCGCCGGTTGACACCTCCCACCAGCGACGGATTCCCCAGGTCGTCGAGTCCTCCACCCGCTGCCTCCCCGAGATTGGTGTTCACCTCGCGACCATCGGTCGAACGGAAGGTGTAGGGATTGACCCATGCATGAGCGGTCACGAAATCGGAGACGATGGCGAAATTTTCTTCACCGATCAGGGCTTTAAGCTGCGACTTCGATTTGAAGAGGCCACCCGGCAGACGGCTCCGGAAGCGAATAACGTCACGACCGCGGATCTTCTGTCCCGTCTCGTTGGGACCGCTGTAGAGGGGATTGATCTTGAACTGGTTATCCCCATCGAGGGCAACGCCGAGGTTGTCGATGAGGTCGCCGAGAGTGTCCTGGCGAGCGTTGAGATGGATCTGAGCGCTGGTGTCGATCAACTTCACCCGGTACCGATCCTCGCCAGCACTCTCGCTTCCACCGAGGTAGGAACCGAGGGTCAACTTACCGCCGAGGGAGGTGTCGTCGGGATCGGCGTGTTCAAGGGGCATCACCCCTCCGAGAGAGAGTCGCCCTCTGGGTGAACGCAAGCCATAGAGCCAGGGAGAACGGATCCTGTTGTTGTGCACGTGGCCCTCCCAGAACGGGGTGCTGCGCAGGAGAGCCACGACGGCAGATTCTGCAGAACTGGTGAGCAGTTCTACCTGGGAGCGATCCTTGAAGTTCGTGGTGGCCTTGTGCTCGAGACGCATCAGAGCCACGAAGGTGGAGGCGATGATGGAGAGAAGGGTCAAAACCGCCAGGGCGACGATCAGCATCGAACCATGCTCTGGCTGTGAGACCGGTGCCCCGACCTCACAGGCTACAACTGGTGCCTTCCGCGGAAAATTCACGTCTGGAGTGGGCACTAGCTCATTCCTTCCCTCATCCGCCCGGCCGGCCGGCGGAGCCGATCGGCAAGGCGTCCCAACTCTGTCAACCGATCGCGATCCCTGCTCGCTCCTGGCGACGCCCGACACACGCCCCAGAGGGACGATCCCCGTCGGTCTCCTGGACGGCATCAGGAGCGAGCCGTTGCAGTATTCAGGCCTTCTCGGCGAAAATTTCGCTCCTGATCTCGGTGTTGAGCCTGGTGGAAATCTCAGGGTTGTCCCGCAGGAACTGGACCGCTCTCTCTCGCCCCTGGCCGAGTCTCTCTTCCCCGAGGGAAAACCAGGTGCCTGCACGCTGGACCCGACCGAACTCGATGGCGAGGTCGAGCAGATCGCCGTGGTAACAGATCCCCCGGTCGAAAATGATGTCGAACTCTCCCTTGCGGAAGGGAGGAGCGAGTTTGTTCTTGACGATTTTCGCGATACAGCGATTGCCACTGATGTCACCCTCGCTCTTGATCGAGCCGATGCGGCGGACATCGATGCGCACCGACGCGTAGAACTTGAGCGCCCTGCCACCACTGGTGGTCTCGGGGCTGCCGAACATCACGCCGACCTTCTCGCGAATCTGATTGATGAAGATGACCGAAGTGCGCGATCGATGGATCACACCTGTGAGTTTGCGCAGCGCCTGGGACATCAGGCGGGCTTGCAGGCCGATGTGGGTGTCTCCCATGTTTCCTTCGAGTTCCGCCCGCGGCACCAGTGCCGCAACGGAGTCGATGACGACCACATCGACTGCGCTCGACGCCACCAGCATCTCGGCGATCTCGAGCGCCTGCTCGCCACTGTCCGGTTGCGAAACGAGAAGATTGTCGAGGTTAACACCCACTTTCTCGGCGTACGTGGGATCGAGAGCGTGCTCTGCATCGATGAATGCCGCCACTCCCCCCCCCCTCTGAGCGTTGGCGATGACGTGAAGGGTCAGGGTGGTTTTCCCCGACGCCTCGGGCCCGAAAACCTCGGTCACCCTCGCCCGCGGAACCCCGCCGGTGCCAAGGGCACGGTCGATGGAGATGGAACCGGTCGAGATGACGTCGACGCGCCGCCGGTTCTCTTCACCGAGGTACATGATGGCGCCCTGACCACACTTCTTGCTGATCTGTTCGAGAGCAAAATCGAGTGCTTGCTTGCGCTGAGTTTTATTTCGTTCAACCGAGGAGGATCCCCCTGCGCTGCCCTTGCTCTGACGTTCACGCCCCTTGCTGACGGTGGCTTCCTTGCTTTTCTGAATCAATGCGGCTCCTCTTCGTCTTTCCCGGAGTCCGAGGCGACAGATCCGCTGTCAGCCTCCAACGGTTTCCGGTCCCCAGCGGCCCCCTTCGCCGCGACATCTTCGATGCTGTCCACCCGGTCACGACCGAGAACGCGTCGGCGTCCCGTCTCGACCTGAACACCGCCCTTACCCGACAATCGGAGCAAGCGGGCGCGATCAGCAGCGAGCTGGCTGCTCGCCCGATAGGGCACCCGGCCCAGAAGTCGGACCTGCTCAGGAGTCAGGGTTCCTGCTCGAGATTGCAGGTAATGCAACTGGTCTCGCGCAACCTCAGCGGGAGGGACCCGGCGAGGCACGTGAGAGCTCGAGGCGAAACCCACCCCGACCCCTAGGAGCAAGGCGAAAGCGATACACCGTCCCGCCACGACCCGGATGGGAACAGGGGAGAACGGAGGAAACCGCACGAAAATGCCTTACCTGGGGCAGGCGGGGACCTCTCGCCAGCCGAACGGGCTCATTCTGACCTCTGACGGAGGGCTTGTCAAAGAGAGCGAGGACCCATCCGCCAACGGCAGGAAGGTGGAGCATCTCGGGGTTCTACAGGGGGTCGGGGGCTACCAGCGGGGATGCTTGAAACTGTCGAGGCCGAGCTCGTAACTGCGGGCGATGCGGACCACGGCCTCCATCACCCGACCCTCGACAGTCTCGAGGGTCTCGCAGCCGGTTTCGTTGTCGAGACCGATCGCCCGGTCGATCTGTTCGCTGATCTGACCGGCGGCGTCGAAGAGCTGGATGATCAGCTGCAGGGAGGTGGTCCGGTCGAGGCCGGTGGGGATCTGGTCAACGAAACGGTCGAGGTCACGGACGGTGACCGCCCCCGGGCCGGAGGAATAGCCTGGGATGTGGATCTCGGCCAGCAGCCCCTTGAGCACCCCCTCCCCGGTGTTTTTCAGGGAGTGGCG
>DQQH01000001.1 GCA_015664425.1 Planctomycetota bacterium | reverse complement strand
CGATAAATTCGGGGTGAGCACGCCGAGTGTCACCAACTGGCGAAGGTCCTACGGGATCAATCGTGAGATGAAGAAGAAGATCCTTGCCGGAAAGAGGGTGAAAGTTCCGGTGAAGCCGGTGACGGTGAGGCGGTCCGCAGAAGGTCGTCCGCGCTATTCGGATCAGCTGCGCAGAGAGGTCGCAGAGTACTCTGTCCTCCAGGGGATTCAGGGAGCCGCGGTTCGATACCAGGTGAGTGCTCCGAGTGTGACCAACTGGCGGCGGGAGTTCGGGATCACGCGCCAGACCAAGAAGGACCTCGTCAAGAAGATGCCTGGAGGTGTTGCTGGTGGAGGAAATGCCAGCCAGAAGAAATTGCGTCAGCTCCGGAAGCAGACTCTGAGAGCCCTGGAGACGATTGACGCCTTGCTCAAGCGCAGCTGACTGGAAGGACTCTTCTTCTCGCTGATCCGCTCGAGCCACTCTTGAAGATCATCGGGAAGCGGCGGAGTCGCCGGCGGCAGCGATCGGGAGATCTTCGATTCCAGGTCTCGCTCCAGTGAGTGTCCAGCGCCGTTGAGGTCGAGAAGATGGTCGCCATCGAAGGTGCCGAGATAGTGGTGGTAGCCGCTCAGGCGGGCCTCCAGGGGAGTTCTCTTCTTTCCCAGAACGCCCGGCTTCAGCAGCCCACGAATCTCTGCCGGCTTGCTTTCGAGTACCAGGCGATGGGGATCGGGTTTCATCGGTCGGATGTAGGGAACCCGCTTGCGGTTGCGGATCGTCTCGAACTGCGCCACCCGGATACGGGCAGGAGTGAGCCCCGGAGTCACTCCCCACGGCTTCCACGCTGCTTTCTTTCCGCCGACCTGGAGTGTCAGGCACTCCGAGAGGCGGGCGGGGAGAAGAAAGACCGAGGTCAGTTCGCCCTTCTCCCCCTCGGGCTGTGAGAGGGTGAGGCGAAAGCCGGGGATCCCTTTCAGCCTCTGGAGCGCTCTCCGATCCTCCCTGACCTTGTCGATCGATTTTCCGATGTCACCGGTCTCGCCGAGTGCCTTCTCGAGGCGCTCGAGGCCTTCCACCTCGAAGGCATCGGGGTAGACTTCGATCCTCAGGATCAGTGAGTCGTGGCGAAAGTCTTCGGCACCCGCTTCCCTCACTGCTGACAGGTGACGGTGGATTCGATCGCGGAGCTGGTCCGCGTCCCCTCTTGTCGGCTCATCCGCCACCCCCGCCGGAACACTCGACAGCAACAGAGTCAGGAGCCAGATCATTCACTTCTCCTCCCCGCGTCCCACCGCCGATTATAGCCGGATATCCGAGCCAGAGGAGCGGCGGTGAAACTCCTGACGACGCTACCGGTAGCGAGCAGTTTCCGCCTGCTTCCCACCGTTCTCTCCCATGGCTGGTTCCAGTGCCCTCCTTTTCGCTGGGACAGGGAGGAATCCCGTCTCCATCGCGTGATTCGTACCGCTGACGGCAGTCCGCGAGCGATCGCTGTTGGCGAGCAGGATCGGGGCACTCTCCTCCTGTTCCACGAGGGGAGCGAGGCGACCAGGGAGGAGCGCGAGGACATCGTCGAGAAGGTCTCGTGGATGCTCCAGCTCGACCGGGACATCGATGGGTTCCACCACCTCTGCCGCTCCCTCGATAGCCATCAGATCCTCGCCGAGATTGGCGCTGGACGCCTACTGCGTGGGGAGGACCTGTGGGAAGACCTGGTG
>DQQH01000271.1 GCA_015664425.1 Planctomycetota bacterium | reverse complement strand
TCTCCTTCTCGACGTTCTCCTCGGTGAACCACGGCTTCTGAACAAATCTCACCAGGTGTTTCAGATTGTCGAAGAAGTTCTCGTTGCACGAGAAGAGGTAGTTGGTCGCTCCGGAGCTGGTGTAGGCGTTGGGAGAAGCACCATTGCGGGAGAATTCCTCGAAAGCGTTCGCCTCGGGCCCCTCGAAGAGCTTGTGTTCGAGAAAGTGCGCCGTCCCGTCGGGAACTTCAATCACATCGCTGCCGCGGCGCCGGAAACTGGAGTCGATCGACCCGAAATGGGTGGCAAAGCAAGCGTAGCGCTTCTGGTAACCAGGCTTGTTGCAGAAGAAGACAGGCAGTCCGCTCTCGTGAATCCGGGATACCACCTCCTCGCGCAGGGTCGCGTTCGAGATCACCTTCGGTTCACTCTGGTACATTCTCAAGCCCTCCCTGCTGGGCGAAGAAGGTAAGCGGTGTCGAGTTCGACGTGACTGACAGCCTCGATGACCTGATCCCGAGTCACCGCCAGCAGGCGCTTGCGATACTCGACCGGGTCAGTCTGGCGTCCCGCCAACCGCCAGGACAGATCGATGCCCATCAGGGCGGCTGGTAAATCCTCGAGCACCCGCAGGTGGTTGTCGAAGGACTTCTGTGTCGCCAGAAGATCATCATCGGTGAAGTGGCCCGCCTTCAAATCCTCGACCTGCTCGAGGATCTTCTCTTTCGCCAGGGAGTACTTGGCGACGTCGATGCCCGAGGAGATGAAGAGGAGGCCGACCGAGTTCTCGAGCCTGGAACCCACGTAGTAACAGAGGGAGGCCTTTTCGCGTACGTTGAGGAAGAGCTTCGAGTGAGCGAACACTCCGAGGATGCCGTTGGCGATCACCAGCGGCTCGAGAAGTTCGCTCGATTGGTTCACCTCGGTCCGGAAACAGAAGACCAGATCGGCCTGTTGAACCTCCATCTCCTCGACCACCTCGCGTGGATCTCCAGCACTTCTGGGAGCGGTCGGCCCCTTCAGCGGCAGGGGATCTCCCTGATGCCCCTGGAGCACCGGCGCGAGGGCATCGAGAACCGCGCTCGTCTCGAGGTTTCCGCTGAAATGGACGTGCTTGGGGCTGCTGGCGACGAGCCGGCGCCAGAGATCGGTGAGTGACGAGGCGTCGATCCCCTCGAGCTCTTCGACCGTGCCGTACTCGTGGAGCCTGAACCTCTCGCCGCTGCAAGCCTCCTGGGTGCAGCGAAAGTTTGCGTAGGAGCGCTTGTTGTTGATGAGGCTCTCGATCAGGCGGCGCTGTTTCTGTTTCTCCTGCTGGACCACCTCCTCGGGGAATCTCCCCTCGACGAGATGGGGGTCAGCCAGCACTTCGGAGAGAAAGTGCGTGCAATCGGAGAGGATTCCGGAGCGGTCGGGAAGATAGGCATCATCGACGAACTCGAGGGTGTACTGGATGACGTGAACCTCACCCGACTTTAGGACGTCGCCTGTGAGAACGGCTCCCCACAGTTCCTCGCTCCTGCGGCTGACCGCCACAATCGAAGGATCGCGGGTCGTTCCGCGCAGGAGACAGTTGGGAACGAGAGCGCGAGCGGCCGCGTTTTGGTCGAGATCGCCGACCCAGGAGACCTGGAGTCGGTGGGTCTTTCTCCGAACGTCCTGGCGGAGGTGCAATTCGAGTCCCGGCTCCAACTGATGGCTCTCGAAACGCGGCGTTGAGTTCCCTCGATCCTTGGACAAGGATTCAGTCCCCCCCGGTTGTGGTCAGGCAGTCATCGGCAAGATTGCTTGTGCCCTTCGGGCTGATGGCCGCGCGGATCACGGCAATCTCTTCCATCAGCCGCTTGAACTCGCCGAGGGGGAGCGCCTGCTGCCCATCGGAGAGTGCCCGCTCGGGGGCGTCGTGGACCTCGATCATCAATCCATCGCACCCTGCAGCGACCGCCGCCCTCGCCAACGGCCCCACCCTCTGGCGTTTTCCGCCTCCGTGGCTGGGATCGACAAAGACCGGCAAGTGGGTGCGCCTCTTGAGATCGATGACGGTACCGAGGTCGAGGATCACGTTCCTGTCGGCTGCGGCGCTGCGAATTCCCCGCTCGCAGAGGATCACCTGAGCATTTCCCGAGGTGAGAACGTACTCCGCCGACAACAACAGTTCCTCTATCGTTGCCGAGAAGCCTCGTTTGATGAAAACCGGGCGGTCGACATGACCGAGTTCGCGAAGCAACGAGAAATTCTGCATGTTGCGTGAGCCGACCTGGAAGATATCGGCAACTTCGGAAACCTCCTCGATGGCGCGTGGATCGAGGACCTCGGTGATGATCTTGAGACCGGTGCGCTTCTTCACCTCGGCGAGAATCCGGAGCCCCTCGCTGCCGAGGCCTCCGAAGGCGTAGGGCGATGATCTCGGTTTGAATGCCCCTCCCCTGAAGAGTTGCACTCCCATAGCAGCCACCGAGTC
>DQQH01000066.1 GCA_015664425.1 Planctomycetota bacterium | reverse complement strand
TCAATCTTGCCTGGGGGGGGGGAAAGCGATGTTCGTGTGGGTTGGAGATCCTCAGGCGTGGATCGCCCTGACCACCCTGACCTTCCTCGAGATCGTCCTCGGGATCGACAACATCATCTTCATCGTCATCCTCGCTGGCCGTCTGCCGGAAAAGCGGCGCGCCTACGCTCGCAAACTCGGTCTTCTCCTCGCCCTCGGAACCCGCCTAGCGCTGCTGGCGGCCCTTTCGGTCATCGTCAAGATGACGAACCCCGTCATCACCGTCGAGTCGATCGGCGTGGCACTCAGCGTTCGCGACCTGATCCTGATAGCAGGTGGCGTCTTCCTCCTCGCCAAGAGCACGAAGGAGATTCACCATCGCCTCGAGGGTGAGGACTCCGAGGCTGGCGAAGGGAGCGAGCATTCCCTCATCAAGGTGGTCGCCCAGATCGCGGTGCTCGACGTCGTATTTTCCTTCGACTCGGTTGTCACCGCCGTCGGAATGGTCGATGAGATCGAGATCATGGTGCTGGCGGTGATCCTGTCGATCGTCTTCATGCTGATCTTCTCGGGCTTTGTGAGCAAATTTGTCGACCGCCATCCGACTGTGAAAATGCTGGCGCTCAGTTTCCTGCTGCTGATCGGGCTGACCCTCATCGCCGATGGTCTCGGTCACCATATCCCCAAGGGCTACATCTACTTCGCGATGGGATTCTCCGCTCTCGTCGAGTCGCTCAACCTGCGCGCCCGCAGCGTCAAGGCGCCGAAAGCCTAGGACCCGATCGGTCCTGCTCTTCGGATCGAAGGATGCGTGCGCGGCCGATGGAACCCTCGCCGCCCATGAGATTGACACTGTCGATCAATTTCTCGACGCTGCGCCCCCTCTCGATGCCCTCATCGAAGAGCCCCTCCTGGATCGGGGCGTCACCTCCGAGGAGTCCCGCGCCTGCGATTCCCAGGAGCCGGACTCCCTCGCCGGCCAGATCGACCCGGTCGAAGAGGCTCCTTGCCAGGCGGAAGATCTCGGTCGCCACATCGGTGGGTGGATCGGAGGTGACCGATCGGGTGAGGGTGCGAAAACTCCCGCTCCTCACCTTCAGCCTCACCGTTCGTGCCCTGACCTTTTCCTTGCGAAGAGAAGAGGCGACCTCCTCCGACGCCCGGCGCAGGTAATCGAGGATCTGGTCCCTCTTCTTCAGGTCGTGAGTGAAGGTTCGTTCGGTCGAGATGGAGCGAGCTTCTCGGTCGGTATTCAGTTGCCTGCCATCGATGCCACGAGAGAGGAAGGAAAGGTGTTGGCCGAGTTTCGATCCCAGCCTTCTGCCGAGGAAATCCTCCCCGACCCGTGCGACATCGCCGATGGTGGTCAATCCGAGGGAGGTGAGGAGGTCAGCGGTTCGGGGGCCGACTCCCCACAGGCGTCTGATGGGAAGTGGAGCGAGGAAGGACTCTCCCTCCCCCGGCGGTACCACCGTCAAGCCATCGGGCTTGTCGAGGTCACTGGCGACCTTGGCGAGAAACTTGTTTTCTGCCACGCCGACGGAAATGGTGAGCCCGCCAGTGGTGGTCATGACCTCTTTCTTGAGTGCCCTGGCGATGGCCACCGCGCCGCCGAAGAGCTGAAGAGATCCGCCGATTCCGAGGAAAGCCTCGTCGACGGAGATGGGCTCGACCTCGGGAGTGAAACGGTGGAAAACCTCCCGAACCTGCCTGGAGACCTCGCCGTAACGCTGCTGCCGCGGTGGCCGCCAGATCGCCTGCGGACACCTCCTCATCGCCACAACAGAGGGCATCGCAGAATGAACCCCGAAGGAGCGCGCCTCGTAGCTGGAGGTCGAGACCACGCCTCTCGGGGAGGGGTGGCCGACGATGAGGGGTAGCCCCCGGAGGCTGGGATCGTCGAGGACCTCCACGGCGGCAAAGAATGCATCCATGTCGGCATGGAGCACCGACAGTTCCCGCTGGCGATCGGTCAACAGACCTCCCTTTCGCCCCGATGGTCGGTGGTGCCGATCCCGGCGTCAAGGAGCACGGGTGCGGTTGCCCCCCGTGCCGGAGGGGGGATAGAATCCTGCTGTCGATCTCGGACGCGCCGTCGCGGGTCGACATGGGCCCCAGCGGGAGCGAGACCGGATGCCTAGGATCACACTTCCTGACGCCAGCGTTCGAGAGTACGAAGGAGAGGTGGATGGGGCGACCATCGCCGGGGACATCGGTGCTGGCCTCCTGAAGGCTGCCATCGGCGTCAAGATCGATGACCAGCTGTTCGACCTGTCGCGACCGATAGGAGAGGACTGCGAGCTCTCGATCGTGACCTCGGCTCGCAAGGGGGATCCCCTCGATGCCGATGCCCTCTACCTCGTCCGCCATTCCTGCGCCCACGTGATGGCGGAGGCGATCCAGAGGGTAGTCCCGGCAGCGGACCTCGTCTACGGGCCGCCGACGGATGACGGCTTCTATTACGACATCGCTTTTCCCGAGGACCGCCCCCTCAGCACTACCGATTTCGAGGAGATCGAGGCGGAGATGGCGAAGATCATCGCCGAGGACCGTCCTTTCCAGCGCGTCGACATGCCCATCGATGGAGGGATGTCCAAGCTGCAATCGGAGGGAAGCAAGTACAAGCTCGACAACGCCGAGCGTGCCGTCGAGGGTGGTTCGGAGGAACTGTCCTGGTATGTGACCGGTGAACCGGGGAAGAACTGGGAAGATCTCTGCAGGGGTCCACACCTGCCGTCAACGGGAAAGATCGGGGCTTTCAAGCTGCTCAGCATCGCCTCCAGCTACTGGCACGGTGATGCCACCTCCGATGGTCTGACCCGCGTCTACGGAACAGCGTTCTCTCACCCCAAGCATCTCGAGGACCATCTCGAGAGGCTCGAGCGGGCGCGCAAGAGGGATCACCGGGTTCTCGGAAAGAAACTCGGGCTCTTCAAGATCGACGAGCAAGTGGGCCAGGGCCTGGTTCTGTGGCTCCCCGCCGGCAGCATCGTTCGACGGGAACTGGAAGAGTTCATCCGCGGCCACCTGATTTCCCAGGGTTACGACATCGTTTACACCCCCCACATCGGCAAGCTCGGCCTCTACCGCACCAGCGGTCACTTCCCTTTCTACCGGGAGAGTCAGTACCCACCGTTGATCGCTGGCGACGAACTCGATCGTTTCGCTAAGGAGGGCTGCAGCTGCGCAGATCTCGCCAACCAGCTCGCCGAGGGAGAGATCGACGGCTACCTGCTGAAACCGATGAACTGCCCCCACCACATCCGCATCTTCGCGGCGGAACGCCACAGTTACCGCGATCTGCCGGTGCGCATCGCCGAGTTCGGAACGGTCTACCGCTGGGAGCAGTCTGGAGAGCTCACCGGAATGACCCGGGTGAGGGGATTCAC
Organism: Planctomycetota bacterium; assembly: GCA_015664425.1. GTDB lineage: Bacteria > Planctomycetota > UBA8108 > UBA1146 > UBA1146 > DTRS01. The sequence goes on along the minus strand of DQQH01000066.1, from coordinate 283 downwards.
CCAGGATGACGCCCACCTCTTCTGTAGCGAGGACCAGGTTGCCGAGGAGCTGGCGGGTTGTCTCGGACTGGTCAAGCTGGTGCTCTCGACCCTCGGCCTCGATGACTACCGTGTCCGGGTTGGCCTTCGGGAGGAAGGGACCGACAAGTACACCGGATCTTCCGAGGCGTGGGATCTTGCCGAGGAGGCGTGCCGTGCTGCGGCTCGTTCCCTCGAAGTGCCCTTCACCGAGGAACCTGGAGAGGCCACCTTCTACGGCCCGAAAATCGACTTTGTCGTCACC
>DQQH01000016.1 GCA_015664425.1 Planctomycetota bacterium | reverse complement strand
TTCTGGAAGAAGGACAAGAAGATCAGGGCAGAGATCGAGGGCGGCAGGATCCTCGAGGCTGCCCGCGACCTCGTTCGCCGCGCCAAGTACAAGGACGCCGCTCGTCTCTTCGCAAAGGTCGCCAAGGGCAGCAAGTTCAGGGGAACCCGCGTTCAGGAGGAAGCCGAGAAGCGCCTCGAAGAGGTGCTGAGGTACCTCTAGATCTCGGTTTGCCGGACGTTGCCCGACTGGAGACGGCAACGCCAACAGGGCAACAACCAAACAAGGGCCCGGCGGAGCGATCCGCGGGGCCCTTCTTCATTCCGGCGTCTCGATCTTTCTGTCAGCTGCCAAGACGACCGATCAGATCGACCACCCTGCTCGAATAACCCCATTCGTTGTCGTACCAGCTGAAGACCTTGGCGGTGTGCTCCCCGATCACCGAGGTCAACTGGGCGTCGAAGATGGAGGAGTGGGGGTTGCCGATGATGTCAGAAGAGACGACCGATTCGGTGCAAAATTCCAGCACTCCCGCGAGCGGCCCTTCCGCTGCCTCGCGCATCGCGGTGTTGATGCTGTCAGGGGTCACTGGCTTCTGAAGGTGGGCGACCAGATCGACGATGGAACCATCGATGACAGGAACTCGCATCGCCATCCCGTCGAGTCGGCCAGCGATTTCCGGGAGAATCTTGCCGACCGCACGTGCGGCACCGGTGGTTGTAGGAATCGTGTTCTCACCGGCTGCGCGGCTGCGGCGCAGATCGGCGTGGTACCAGTCCGACAGGCGCTGGTCGTTGGTGTAGGCGTGAACCGTTGTCATCACCCCTCGCTTGAAACCGAAGGTATCGTTCAGCACCTTGACCAGCGGTGCTAGGCAGTTGGTGGTGCAGGAGGCGTTGGAGACGATGCGGTGTTCTGGTTTCAGGATCTCGTCGTTGACTCCGAGGACCACCATCGCATCGATCTCGTCCTTGGCGGGGACGGTGAGGATGACCTTGCCGGCACCGGCGTCGAGGTGCTTCTGGAGCTCGGCCCGGGTGCGGAATCGTCCCGTCGCCTCGATCACGATGTCGATCTTCATCTCTGCCCATGGCAGCCGCGCCGGTTCCCGCACCTGCAGCAGACGTGCGGTCTGCTTGCCGGCCCCGAGTTCCTGGTCGTCGAGAGTGACCTCTCCAGGAAAACGGCCCATCACCGAATCGAAGCGCAACAGGTAAGCGAGGGGCTCCGGCTCGGAGATGTCGTTGATCGCCACGACCGCGATATCTTCGCGGGAACTGAGGATTCTGAAGACGTTGCGGCCGATTCGGCCGAAACCGTTGATGGCGACTCTCATGAGGATCTCCTGCGGTCATCTCTCGAGGTTTTTACCGGTCCCAGGTTGCCGAGGAGCTCGACGATCCGGTAGGAGAGGCCGCCGCCCTGGTCGTACCAGCCGAGGCACTTGAGCAGCTGGCCATCGACGATCATCGTCGCCAGGCTGTCGAAGGTGCAGCTGAACTGGCTGCCCTCGATGTCACTCGAGACGATCGGCTGCTCGGTGAAATCGAGGACTTCCTCGAGTGTGGTCGAGGCGGCGCTGCGGAAGATCTCGTTGATCTC
>DQQH01000064.1 GCA_015664425.1 Planctomycetota bacterium | reverse complement strand
GGTGAAACTGCCGTCGGCGTTGAAGCCGAAATAGACGCCGTTGCTGCGATCGACGCCGATGTAACTGCCGGTGTCGGAGTCGATGCCGGGGTCGTAGGTGATTCCTCCGAGGACTCCGCCCAGTGGTGATGCGAGGGTGACCGGTCCGGAGAGGATGGTGCCATCGATGTCAGTGAGGATCAGTTCGGAACTGGCGTCACCCAACCAGAGCAGGGTGTCATCTTTGGAGTTCCAGGCGACTCCCGCGGTCCCTCCACTGGTGAAGGGGGCGTCCCCTTGTGTCGAGGCGACCAGGTCCTTCTGGTACCAGGAAACGGTCGGGGCGTTGGCATCGGCGACGAGAATCAGCCCGATGGATTCGACGGCAGTGATCGCCCGGGGAGTCCCTCCGACATGGGGGGCAGAGTTGATCAGACGGCCGAAGCCGACGACCACGTTGCAGCCTGCCGCTGGAAGATTGTTGCCGGACGCGGGAATCGGCTTGACCGAGTAACTGAAACTGTCGCTGTCGAGATTGTCGTCGATGAAGGTGTCGACTCCACTCGGCAAGGTTGCGATCAGTTGGCCCTCGCGCAAGATCTGGATGGTGTCGTAGGAAACCGGGTTGGTCCACGAGAGGGTGACGGAGTTCTGGCTGTCCGCTGAACAGGTCAAACCGATGATGCTCGGGGAGTTGGGGTCGAGAACAGGAACCTCGACAATTCGATTGTTGTCGAGGTCAGCGAGGAACTCCGACGGGCCGCCGTTGGAACCGTTGGCGGTCCAGGCGATACCTGTGACCCAGCCGGTGAGCTCGTTGTCGAAACCCAGTTCGTAGAAGAGTCCAAACTCCTCGCCAGTGGTCCGGACCCGTGTCACCCTCCTCGCCTGGCCATCGGCAGGAGTGCCGTAGGGGAGGTCGAGGAACCAGGTGTCCTCGGGGGCGGGCTGGTGTACGGCGGTGAGGCCGATGCCGTGAGCCTGGCCGCCGAAGGTGGTGGTCCCGGGGCTGGTGATCTCGTTGCCGGTGAAACTTCCATCGATGGTCAATTCGAGGTAGACGTCGTTCTCGATGTCATTGGTCCAGAAGGTGCCCGTCGACTCGTTCCAGGTGAGTCCGGCGAGGTAGCCTCCGGGGGGGACTGTCAGGGTGGTCGACCCTCCCGCGATCTGGTTGCCTCCGTTGCTGGATTTGACCAGCCGGGTTTCCTGGGCGATCTTGACCAGCCAGTAGAGAGAGTTCTCTCCAGGGTGGTAGGTCACGCCGGTGTACGTCGCTGGACCGAGGGGACCGAAGACAGCTTCCGAGCCGGAGTTGAGGTCGGAGGGGTCGAACTTGTAGAAAACTCCGCTGTAGAGGTCTGCGACCGCGAGCTTCTCTTCGACGTTGATCATCGTCATGGCGAAGGGGTACTCCCCTGGGTAGCTTCCCAGCTGAAGATAGCAGCTGCCATAGGGCAGATTGCTGCCGACGCAGAGGGCTGCGCGGATGTGTTGCGGGAGTGCCAGTCCGAGGAAGACCGCAAGGAAACCGCAGAGGGCGACGGTGCGCAACGACTTCTTGCTGACATCTCTGAACTTGGGGATGAGGCCGGACATGACGTTCCTTCTAGGCCTGGGCCTCGCATCGAGGCCAGCCGTGACGGCTCCAGACGATGAACACCAGGCGTTGAAAGCCAGGTGTCATCCGCGCGATCATTCCCGATCCCCCGCGGGGAGATCGGGCCGGAGATGTTCCGAGAATCCTGAACTGCCGGGGAGACTCGAGATTCCACGAGCGAGTGAACCGGCGATTTCAGATTGCCCGGCGATTTCTGATTGCTGAGCGCGATCAGACCATTTGTGCCCAAGGGAGGCGGGCATCCCACAGAAATGCTCCGGGGACTGCTTCCCGAGGACGGATTCGAGAATTCCCCTCGTCGAAGGGGGTCTCGGGCTCCATCCGAATTCTATCCGCCTTCTCGGTCCTGTCAATTCTGCCAATGGAACAGATCTGAACCCGTTGGAGAGAGCCGGAATCCTGGCCGATGGCTGCTGGAAATGCTCCAGGGGGGGTGGAGGGATTGCAACTGTGGCGGTTGGAAGTCCCGTCGGGCCTGTGGGGAGGGGCGAATGGGCGGACCCGTCTTCAGAAATTGGCGCGGGTTGAATCGCCGTTAGACCGGTGGGACGCCTCACGAGCGTGTTCCCTGAACCAGCGTCCGACTGAAAGGCGGGCTCGGGAGAGCGCATCGTGAACCGCCTGCTGAGTGACCTGGAGACGCTCGGCGATCTCCTTTTGCATCAGCGATTCGCGGTAGTAAAGGCGAACCACATGTTGCTGTCGCGGGGTGAGGCGGTGTGCGTTGTCGAGCAAAGTTCGCACCATCTGCATTCCCATGTAGAGGCGCGGAAGGTCCTCGGCATCGACT
>DQQH01000159.1 GCA_015664425.1 Planctomycetota bacterium | reverse complement strand
GAATTGCCCGGATGGGCCTCAGGGGCCCCAGACCACCCACACACCCGTTTTGGAAATTCCGGTCCGGGCCCCCGATGGAAGCGGATATCTCTCTAGCGGGCATGAGCCTGCTGGGTCGCCGGGACCCGCCCCCGGAGGACGGTTGTCAGAGAGGTGGAATACCATGACCTCATTGGTGAAACGTTTTGGCGTGTATGGCCTGATCTTCTTCACGGTCAAAGGGCTTTTGTGGATCGTGGTGCCCGCCCTGGTTGTTTATCTTGGCAAAGGCGGCTAGGAACGCCTGAGAGCGACCTTTCCCCACCGAAATGGTCTCCCCGCCCTCCACGTCCGGTATCTCCGGGAATGGCGGGCGGTGGCAATTGAGGGCTGCTGGCCACCTGTCCCTGCTCAGAGGACAATCCTGTCCGACCCACCATCGAGGGCAGAACCCCTCTCCCGCCCCTGGAATTTCCCTGTCCGGTCCCCCGCTGGAGGCGGATATCTCTGTAGTGGGCATGAGCCTGCTGGGTTTCCGGGTCCGCCCCCGGGAGTTTGGAAGAGAGGAAGGTGGGGAATCATGACCGAGGCCAAGAAGAACGCCCAAATCGACCGCGAGAAGGTTTCCAACGAGAATACAACCGAGCCCAGGACCGGACGCGTCGACGCGCCCCTGGCGACGGTGAGGGGCAAGGATGAGGTCACCTTCGCTCAGAGGCTGCGGGCCGAGACCGCCCAGGCGCACCGCTTCGCCGAGTCCACGAACTTCGTCAAGGGCATCCTCAAGGGCGTGATGGACCTCGAGAGCTTCGCCAACATGCAAGCGGGAATGTATCTCGTCTACGAGGCGCTGGAGGCCGAACTCGACCGCCACAAGGACCACCCGCTGGTCAGCCGTGTTTACTTCCCCGTACTCAGCCGCAAGGCCGCGCTCGAAGAGGACCTCGAGTTCCTCTACGGAGAGGACTGGCAGAGCAAGGTCCGCAGCACCCCCGCTCGTCAAGAATACGTCGACCGCATCCACTGGCTGGGTGACAACGACCCCGACTTGCTCGTGGCCCACAGCTACACGCGCTACCTCGGAGACCTCTCCGGCGGTCAGGTGATCGCCAAGATCGCCCGCCGCTCGCTGGGTCTGGAGGGCCCCGACGGCCTGCGCTTTTTCGATTTCGAGAAGATCGACAGCGCCAAGGCCTTCAAGGACGAGTATCGCAGTCGTCTCAACAACCTGCCGCTCAGCGATCTCCGCGCAAGTGAGATCATCGATGAAGCCAAACAGGTTTTCGCTCTCAACCAGCGCCTCTTCGAGGAGCTGGAGGGCAGCTGGATTCGTACCCTCGCCAACTGCCTCCCCCTCGGTTTTAATAGGCGCAAGCGGGCCTAGCCCCCAGACCAGGGGAGTCAGACGATGGGAATTGTGAGGCTGGGCGGCGAGACAGCCGCCCCGGATGCGGACCACGGCTTCGATGCCGAGACCTTCAAGGAATTCATCTCCTTCGACGTCGGTGACGGCGACCCTATCTACTACCACAGCGTCGGCAAGCTCTATCGCCAGCCCGGCGGTGAGATCATCGCCGGCGTCGAGGCGCTGGTGAGCAACCGGCTGGTGAAGATGGAAGGGAACCAGGCGGAGGCCATCTGCCGGACCCTGGTGATCTACCGCGACCCCGACACCGGCGAGATCCTCCAGGAGGATGACGGCCGCCACATCATCCGCGAGTACCCCTACATCTGCGCTCGCTTCGAATTGAAGGACCGCCTCCTGGTGATCCACACCGAGGGCCTGAGTGGACCCCACCAGAACGGCCACTACGGCCTGGCGAAGGTCAGCAACGACAAGGTCTTCGCGCAGCGCTCCGGCGGCAGGACCTTCTTCTACTGGACCCTGTACGGCGAGGTGGAGACACCCATCGGCAAGGTGTGGTTCAACGAGGCTTACAACGGCTCGACCTCTCCCGACGTGATGGTCATGAACCGCTACGGCACCCTGCCGGCGTTCGCGGGCATGGGTGACGGGTTTATGCAGACCACCGCGGCGCGCATCGACTCCTACGAGGAGCTCCCCGAGCAGCTGCGCGAGTACGTCGCCAAGCACGCGCCATCGCACTGCGCGCCCCCCGCCGATGAGGCGGAGATCGCCAGGCTCAAGGAGGAGTACCTCGGCGAGACTCCGCCCGAGGCGCCGAAGTCAGCCGCCCCCGAGAAACTGAGCAAGGAGCAGATCGCCGAGGTCGTGGGCCAGTACTTCTCGTGCCTGCGGTCGATGGAGGTCGACGAATTGCTCGAGCTCTTCAGCGAAGACGCGATGAGTTACGATCCCGTCGGCACTCCGCCGCTTCTCGTGCGCGACAAGTCGACCAACTACTTCAGGGCTCTCTCGAGCATCTTCGAGAAGATGGCGCTCACCGAGGATGACATCTTCGTGGCGGGTAGCGAGGCCGCCGTCAGGTGGACTGGTGTGGCGAAGCTGCGCTCCAAGCAGGAAGAGATCACCTTCGAGGGTGTCTCTGTCTTTACCGTCAACCCGGAAGGGCTGATCTCGGGCGTTCGTTCTTACTGGGACAAGAAGGGCCTGATGTCGAGCCTTTGAGGGGGAAAGCTGTGAGCCGACAAGGAGAGGATCAAGGGATGGTCGACCAGGAAAAATACGCCGCAGTTGCCGACAACTTCATCTACGTGCACCGCGCCCTGCGCCGTGACCTGGAGAGGATCATCGCCGGCGGAGAGGAGCTCTTCGCCAGCGACTTCCCGCTCTTCGCTCGCATCCTCGAGAAGCACTCCGAGGTGGAGGATGCCCTCTTCTTCCCTGCCCTGGAGGAGCGCGCTCCCGGCTCGACAGCTGCCACCGTAGACCAACACCGCAAGATCGAAGACCTCGTGGCTGTACTCGCCAGCGGCAGCTCCACCGACACCCAGACCGACCTGGCTACCCTCCAGGAGTTCCTCCTGGCTCACCTCGCCGAAGAGGAGGAGAAGGTCATGCCAGCGATGATGGAGCACTTCGAGGCAGCGGAGATCTGGGCCCTCGACGGCAGGATCATGGAGTTCTGCTCGCCGGAGTTCATGCAGGAGATGCTGCCGTGGTGGTTCACCCACATCGACGCTGCCGATCGCGTCTGCGTGGCTCAGAACATGACCGTCGGGGTCCCCCCCGAGGTCCTGCCGGTGCTTTGCCAGTGGATCGCTGCGGGTCTCGATGAGACTCAGTGGAACGAACTGGTAGGGCAGGTACCCGCCCTCGCCGCGACAGCCTGAGTCGCGTCTGCCCCTGAGCCGCGGCTTCCCCTGATTCCCCATACGTGATTTCCCATCCCAGGGACCTGTCGACTGAAATGCAGACCAGGGTCCTGAACGCAGCGACTTCGAGTCGGGCTCCCCCTCGCAAAACACCGAACCGCGTCCATCCACGCGCTTCTAGCGCTTCGCACCCCCCTCGTTCAAGCCAACCCCTGCGCAAACAATGCGAAATATCCCAACGGCCAAAGAAAGGCATCCTAACGCCCGGGTTCCGACTCTGGCGATGGCTATTATCGGGTTCGGGTTCGGAGGTAAGTCGTGGGGTATTTTCAGGAGAAGTGATCTGTAGTGAAAAGAACGCTGCTCATCCTCGCCGCACTTCTGCTGCCCCAGACCCTCTGGGCGCAGTCGGGCCCTGCGACCCGATCGCCGACGGCGCCTTCACCGACAGCGGTCAGCCGGTGGGATCGTCCCCGTCCTGGAGTCTCTTCGTCGCCCTTGGCGATGCCATCTTCCTGCGCGCCTACCTCTTCAACGCCGGCCCGACCCCATGGGCCATTCCCAGCCTGCGGCGTCGATCCAACGGAAGCCCTCCTTGACTGCGCCGGTTTCGATACCTGCCGGTAAACACCCGTTGGTGGAAACATTTTCGAGATGGATAAAAACAGGTCCCTGGGCTTGGCTGCAGACATCTACCGCTCCAGCCCCATCTCCTGCGCTACAGACACGGAGGCTGAAAGAGGCAATCGATAGTATCCAGGGTCGGGTCGGCTCCGCAGGTGGGGAAGGGAGCAGGCGGTGGGCTTCCTCCACCGAATAGATAGGTCAACAGGAAGATCGGATCGGCGATGTTATTCAGGGCATCATCGTTGGAGTCGAGCACGTCAGGACAGGAACAGACGGCGGTACAACCGAACAACACCGTCAACTGCAGGATCGCATCTGAAATGTCGACCGATCCATCCCAATTGGCATCGGCTCGGATGAACTCCGGCGGAGGCAAGCCTTCCTGCTGGTAAATGATGACCACGTCGGCGAGCTCGTCGATGAGGGCCAGGTCGAGATCGCCGTCGGTGTCGACGTCCATAATGACGGCACAACTGGCTGCGATGGGTGCAAGAATCTCCTGGAAAAAGGTGAAGTTTCCGGCGCCATCGTTGAGGTAGATGAACCAGTCGCCCAGGTAACTGGAGATGACCCAGTCGAGATCACCATCTCCATCGAGATCACCCACGTCGGTAGACAGGGGGAAGTTGTCCGCCGGATAGGCGGTGGCGGGGGTGATGGTGCCATCTCCGTTGCCGAAGTTGGTGGTGCAATTGTCCTGGCTTGCATTGACGCTGGTGACATCGAGATGACCATCGCCATTGAGATCGCCGAGGGCGAGCATCCAGGTTCCGCTCACCGCCGGCTCGCTGCCCGATTCGGTGAAGGTCCCGTCACCGTTGTTGAGGTTGACCACGATCTCACCGCTGTTGATCATGCCGATCACCAGGTCGAGCAGACCATCCCCGTTCATGTCACCGGTTGCCAGAGAACGCTCTCCAGCACCACCCCCCTCGAAAAATATCGGTGCTCCGAAAATTCCGTTCCCATTGTTGATCAAGATCGACAGGTTTCCTGAGCCGTAGTTGGTATTGACCACGTCCATGTCGCCATCGCCATCGGTATCAAGAACGGCGACCCCTCTGGGAGCATTTCCGACAGCGATCTGCTGCTGGGGCTGAAAGGTGCCATCGCCATTGCCCAGCAGTATCGATACGGTATCGGTGGCGATGTTACAGACCACCAGATCGACAAATCCGTCGCGGTTGAAATCAGCGGGCTCGTTGGGACTCGCCTGGAGATTCACCGGACTGGGGGGATCGACCATCGAACCGAACTGACCGCTGCCGTCAGCCAGATTGAGGTAGCAGCGGACATCGGCTGAATCTTCATTGATGACGGCGATATCGAGATGCCCGTCATTATCGAGATCGGACCCGACTCCGCCGTAACTGCGGGTCGAGACGTTCGGAATGGTGCGAGTCGACCAGCTGGATGTTTGCTCGAATTGCAACGTCGTCGGAGCGGCTCTGGTCCAGAACAGATAGCTGTATCCCCCCTGCTGGATCGAGGCACCGCTGACTGCAGTGATCCCTTCGGAGAGGATCACCATCACCTGTTCACCGGCAGAGAAGGGACTGTCGGGGGTGAGGCTGATGGTGCTGCCATTATTGATCACCTCGAGGGTGCCCTCTGCCGGGCCACTCCAGCGTCCGAAGGCCCAGAAAGAGTCAGCGGTGACGCTGGCGGGATCGATCGGCTCGAAGAAATTGATCAAGATCGGTGTCGCCCTGGGAGCACTCAGTACGTTGCTGTCAGGGGAGGTGCTGAAGGGATCGAGAGCCCCTGGCTGAGCCTCGACGGTGACCGTTACCGAGCACAGCATCGCGAAGGAGAGCAAACCCAACTGGATGACCGAAGGTAAAGGGAGGCTGGACATCAGAACTCCTAAGCGCAAATGAACAGGCGGACCCCTCAATGGTACAGGCAGGGGAAGCAGCCATCGAAGATTGAATTTGTAAGGCGGGATAGGGTATCGGACGGTTTTCGTTTGCCTTCGCCGGATTGGAGAACCGTGTCGATGTGAGGCACCCGTCGCGTTGTGTTGGAATGACCTGATGGGGCTCCCAGACACCGCCAACTTCATTCACCGGAGACAGGTTCCTTGCAGTATCATGCACCCTCGCGGGGGTGCCCACGCACGCGCCAGGCAGCCCTCCGAAAGGATGCGCCATGAATGAAGAGAAGAAGCACGATGAGACTCCCGAAGAGGAGCCGAAGAAGCTCTCCGAGGAGGAGTTGAAGGATGCCGCCGGTGGATTCACTAACAGTGACTGGTCTCATGAGCGTAAAGGCGGAAAGAAAGGCCCGAGTTATCGAGGCGAAAGGGGCCCCCGGGGATAGGCCCCTCGCACACACCAGTCAGGCCCGCCGAAAAGATGCGCCATGAATGAAGAGAAGAAGCACGACGAGACTCCCGAAGAGGAGCCGAAGAAGCTCTCCGAGGAGGAGTTGATGAAAGCCGCTGGGAGTGGGAAAATGAAGGCCGCAGAGGTTG
>DQQH01000019.1 GCA_015664425.1 Planctomycetota bacterium | reverse complement strand
CGAGAGGAACTGGCTACGATCGAGCGAGTGCCCTGTTGAATCAGGTGCGACAATTCCCTCGGCTGCCGCGATGGGGGCGAAACGGTTTCGACCGGACGACGGAAGGTGTTGGTGCAGGCGGAGGTTGTCAGGAGGCCTCCTTAAACACCTGGCAAAAGTTTGACTGCGAACAACAACTTCGCACTGGCTGCCTAATTACGATTTCGTAGCCCCTGCCCACGACTGCCTGCCCAGGGCGGTCGCCGGGGAGGCCATATGAGCTGGGCTGGTCGGACGGGACCGTGCCGTAGGTCCCCATGACGAGATTCAAATCGGCGCCCGGGGTACGGATCCTGTCCGTCGGAGCCGTCCCCGGTGCTACAGATGACGGACTAAGCCTGTAGAGCCTGCGCTGGAAACGTTTCGGGACCCGGGTTCGACTCCCGGCGCCTCCACCATCTTTTTCTCTCTGACCCCCCTGTCAAAGGGGGCGCTGACCGATAGGTTGGCACCGCGGAGGTCAGCGATGGCCAGAGGCTCTCGATGGCGTCACTCGACGGCACCCTCCGGCGGGCTGCTGCTGTGGAAACCGGTCGGAATCACCTCCAGAGATGCCCTCGAACAGGTCGAGAAAACCCTCGGCTTCGGTCCCCTCGGCCACACCGGAACCCTCGACCCTCTCGCCAGCGGCCTGCTCCTGCTCCTCGGCGGCGAGGGCCGCAAGTTCCAGTCGCTGCTGACCGGTCACGACAAGGTTTACCAGGCGACCGTCGAACTCGGTGTTCTCTCGGGGTCGGAGGATGGGGAAGGGCCTCTCCACAGCCGCTGGCCGCGCCCATCGATGCCGACCGGGTCGGAGCTGGAAGGAGCCCTCGATCTCTTCCGCGGCGGCTATCTCCAGACTCCGCCGGTGCGATCGGCGATCCGCATCTCCGGCGAACGATCGTGGCGCCGGGAGCAAGCAGGCGCTCCCCTGACCCCGCCGGCGAGGGAGGTGAGAATCGACAGCATCGAGGTCGAGTCCTTCCGCCCCCCGCGAGTCGAACTCGAGGTCGCCTGCGGCTCGGGGACCTACGTTCGCAGTCTAGCCCGGGACATCGGCGCCGAACTTGGAAGTGGGGGATACCTGGCGGGGCTCAGCCGGGTGTCACTGGGGGTGCACCAGCAGCAGGCGTCGATTCCACTCGCCGAGGTCGATGGTGAGTGCTGGCTCTCTCTCGAAGCGTTGCTCGAGAAAGAACCGCGAGTCGAGGTGACTTCAGAAGTTGCCGAGCGACTCGGCCACGGTCAAGTGGTGCCGGTCGAGGGAGAAGGGGAGCGTTCCGATGCCCACGGCGATCGGGTGGTGTGGTCAGAGGGCAAGGTGGTCGGGCTCATCCGCCTGGACGGCCCGCTCCTGCGCCCGGCACGCTGGCTCAATCCTGACCCGGTGTGATCTCCCCGTTCAGGGCACCTCGAGGCGGACGTCGTCGATGTAGATCAACTTCGGGTGCGACGGTGGCACCGTCAGCAATGCCAGGCCGGTGACATCTTCCCACTGGGTGTCGGCATGGCGGGTCATCTCCTTTCGCAGATCGATGCGAAAGTGGTTCCACCCCGTTTTGTTGACGGTGATGTGGCGGATGAAGCAGGTAGTGCGCAGGATGTTGGTGCCGGCAAATCCGGAGTTGGGTCCACCGGGCTCGGTACCGAAGTAGACGGTGAACTTGCCGAAATTGTCGTCGGTGGAGAAGATGGAGAAATTGAGGTAACGGTATTCGCTGAGGATGGTGCCCTCGAATGCCGCCAGCGGAAGGCTACCGAAGGAGATTCCACCGAAGAAGCCACCGGCGCCACCTCCACCCGAGCGCCATTGCAACGATCGTTTGCCGCTGGTGACGAACTCCTTCTTGTCGACGATCTTTGATCTGTCCTGCGGCCGCCGAGGAGCGCTCACCTTCTCGAAAACGGTTGCTTCTTCCTCGAAGTCCGCCAGGGGCAGGAAGAGTTCCGGGAAAATTACCTCGTGAAGCTCTTCGAGGTGCCCGGCGAGGGGAGTCGCGGCGAAGACGCGATTGAGTTTTTCGAGCTCTGCCCAGGCCCTCTTCCAGTTTTCCCTGGCGATCTCCTTCTCGATCCGAGGGATCCGCTCCCCGCCCTTGCAGGCATTTGCGTACTTGCGCATCAGGTCGGCGCTGGCCTTGTCCGAGGCATCTCGCCTGAGGCTGGTGAAGACCTTGCCGGCAGCCCGGTACTCTCGTTTCTCGAAGGTCGCCGTCGCTTCCAGCCAGCGAGCCTTCGATTCCGCTTTCTTGAAAAGAGGTTCTTCACCGCCGAAGGAGAGGAAGGGGATCAGGATGAGGAGGAGTGCTGACACGGGAAACCCCTTTCCGTTGCGGGTCTCATTGCTCCGCCGGTGCCGGCATTCTATCCTCTGGGCCTTCTCGAAGCAGCGATGGAGTTGGGATGGGCCGCACCTGGCAGGGATCGACACTCCTGATCGTGATGCTGGCCGTTGCTGGCTGTGACGGTGGCCCGGTCGTCGAGTCACCGAAAAATTCTCCTCCTTTGGCACCCTCTCCCGTGAGCCTTCCCATCGTCTCAGGACCCGTCGAGGGGGCCGACGAGGAGCGCGTCCTTGCCGCCTGCTCCCGCTGCCACTCTCCCCCTCCCTTCGACGTTCTGCCCAGGTCGGCGTGGAAGAACTCGGTGATGACGATGCTGTCGTTGAGCACCCCGTTCGGGGTCGCACCCCTGACCCGGGAGGAGGCGGCGCTGGCGATCGCCTGGTACGAGGAGAGGTCACCCGAGAAACTGGATCCACCGCCGGCCATCACCATCGAGGTCGACCAGCTCGAGGGACGAGGAGCCCCAGGCAACGTGTGGCCAGCGGTGGATGATT
>DQQH01000077.1 GCA_015664425.1 Planctomycetota bacterium | reverse complement strand
TTCTTCGGTGCCTGGGTGTAGGCGAATTCCAGTCCGGTGATGGAGACCATCACCTCTGCGGCGGTGAGGACGGCATAGGCGAGGATCTGCCAGCCGATGGAGGGGCGTTCTCCGACATCGATCCACGACTGGGCAACCGCCACCATGGCGAAGCCTCCGACCATCACGAACAGTCCCAGGGAGATTTTTCTCACCGGAGTCAGCTTCCAGACGCTATTGATGGCGGGATAGACAAGGAACTGGAAGGTCGGGATCAGGATCAGGATCATCACCGGATTGACCGCCTGGATCTGGGACGCGAGCCAGGTCACCCCGAGCCAGTTGCGATCCATGTCCTGGGCCTGCAGCACCCAGGAGGAGCCGGTCTGATCGAAGAGCGCCCAGAACACGGCGATGAAGATGAAGATGATGCTGACCTTGAGCATCGCCTTGATGCCGACGGCGCTGAAGGTCTCCTCGAACCAGGCGGTCCCCCCCGCCGGGATGTGGACGAAGACATTTCGCCCCATCCAGAAGGCGAAGGTCGCGATCGCCATCAGGATGCCTGGTATTCCGAAGGCCAGGTGCGGCCCGTACCACTCCAGCAGCCACGGCGTCAGCATTGTCGACAGGAACGCCCCGGTGTTGATGGAGAAGTAGAACCAGCCGAACGCCTTGGTCAGCAGGTATGAGTTCTTGATACCGAACTGGTCCCCGACATGAGCAGAAACGCACGGTTTGATTCCCCCGGAGCCGATCGAGATCAGGATCAGTCCGACCCACATCGTCTGGAACGGATCGAGGGAATCGTGAATCCCCATCATGGCGAGCACGCCGTGGCCGGCGCAGTACACCATGCTCAGCGACATGATCGTGAGGTACTTGCCGAGGAAGATATCCGCGATCAGCGCCCCGAAGATGGGAGTGAAATAGACCGCCGTGGTGAAGAGGTGGTAGTTCTCCACCGCCGTCGCCCTCGCCATCGGGTCACCAGTGGCTGATCCGGGCAAGAAGAAGATGAACTGGGTCATGAAGACGACCAGTATCCCCTTCATGCCGTAGAAGCTGAATCGCTCTGCCGCTTCATTTCCGATGATGTAGGGGATCCCCTTGGGAACACCGGTCGTCAGGGGGGGCGTGCTGAGATACTTCGACGACATTCCACAACTCCTCATCAAAGCGGTGACGGGTCTGCTCCCCAGGTGCTGGCATCACTCCCGTAGCGTGGGGGCCACTTGGTCTGGGAGTGTGGCAAAGGAGCCGACAAGGTGCAACGGGCGAGGCAACGAAGTCCTTCAGCGAACCCTGGCGACGGAGATGGTTGATCCGGGGGCGAGCACGATCGAATCGAGATGGCCGGTGGTGGCATCCTCGCCGCTGCCGATGATCGCGTGCATGTGGGTATTCGAGCCGTGATGGGTCATCACTCCCTCCTGGCCCCTGGCGTAGAAGCCGACCACGCGCAACGGAGTGGTCTCACCGTGCTGTCTCCACGGCTGATCTTCCGGCGGGAGCGATGGCGTCGCGATGGGGCAGAAGCCGTTGATCACGTGCAACTCGTACCTCTTGGCGATCCCGACGATGGAGAAGGGGAACGGCTTCTCGGTGTCGATGCCGTGAGATTTTGCGGTCTCGACGATGGCATCTTCCAGCGACATGGCAGCGGGCATGGATTCCTCGACCCATCGTGAAACATACGCCAGCGTCAGCAGGGTTGCCGAGCCGTTTTTCGTCTGGTTCTGACGGGTCGTCGAGTTGACCCCGTCGGTAGTGGTCGCCACGAATACGTTGCCGTCGAAGATGGTGACTTCTCCTTCGAGCCCGGTGAGGGCACCGACAGCGATGGCATTCGGTCGTTTCAGGACCTCCTCGAAGGTGATCCTCGACTCGGTGTGACCCAGCCTGAGGGCATCGCGCATGCTCCCATGCTGCTCGACGGAAACGCCACTGCTGACACAGCCGCAGCAAGCGATACAGAGCAACATCGATCGAAATTGGTTCATGCCTGATGATCCCATCGTGAAACTGAAACAGCAGTGAGATGCAATCGAGCCTCGAAGGTGGAAGAGGCAGGAACGGAAGTCCGTCTCCCTACCGGCAGAAGAGCGCTACTTGCGTTTGATCTTGTGGACCGTCTTCTTGCGCAGGCGCGGAGAGTATTTCTTCAGGCCCGCCTTGAGCTTCTCGGGCAGGCCGCCCTTGGTGTTCACCTGGGTGCGATAGTTCAGGTCACCGGTCTCGGTGCACTGCAGCCAGACATATTCGCGGTGGAGCTTCTTGCCCTTGGCCACGGTTTTCTCGCTTCCAGAAGATCAAATCTTCGAGGTTCAAATCGAGGACAGCGGGCCATTTGAACGGATCGGCGACTGAGGGTCAAGCAGACCGAAGCAGGATCGCGGCTTCTTCTGCCGATCTATCTACTCGCCATCAAGAGGTTTGTGACCGCTCCTCCGATCTCTCCCGGTATCCTCCTCGTCCTCGGCTGGCGCCCCCCCCGCCCCCCACCTCTCGCGCAGGGTCGCCTTGCGAATCTTGCCCGACCCGGTCCGTGGCAACGCCTCGAGAAGATCCCATCCGTGTGGCACCTTGAATCCAGCGAGGCGCACCCGGCAGTATTCCTCGATGAGGTCGGTGTCGATCTCGACTCCCTCCATCGCGACCAGCGCGGCTCGTACCGCCTCTCCCCAGCGCTCATCGGGCACGCCGTAAACGGCGCACTCGAGCACCGCAGGATGCTCGTGGAGAACCGCCTCGACCTCCGTCGACCAAACGTTCTCCCCGCCGCTGATGATCACATCCTTGCGTCGGTCGACGATGTTGACCGAACCGGTCGCGTCGATGGTGGCGAGGTCCCCGGTCCGGAACCAGCCGTCGTCGAAAGCCTCTTCCGTCTCCTCGGGCTGCTGCCAGTAGCCGGGAAAAACGGTGGCACCGCGGGCGAGGATCTCGCCGACCTGGCGATCGTCGGTCGACACGTCGACGCCGTCATCGTCGACGACGCGCAATTCCACCGTCGGGAAGGACCAGCCGGTGCGCGATCGCATGCGCAGGTCCTCGTCGGCGGGGACAATGGGGTTCTGTCCCCCCGGCCGGCTGAGGGTCAGGTAGGGGCTGGTCTCGGTCAGTCCGTAGCTCTGGACATACTCGCAACCGAGGGTAGCGACCACCTGGCGCACCACCTCCGGGGCGATCGGCGCCCCTCCCGAGAGCATCAGGCGCAAGGAGGAGAGATCGTGCTCCCCTATCGTCGGCTCCTTGACCAGCAGGTTGAGCATCGTCGGGATCAGGTTGGTCACCGTGATGCCGTCCCTCTCGATCCGGGCGAGGAGTTCTCCGGGCTCGAAACGTTCGACGATGACGTGGGTTCCTCCTGCCGCCGCAACGCCGAAACAGGCCCAGGCATCGGCAAGATGGAACATCGGCGCGATGTGCCCCCAGCGATCGGCAACGCCGATGTCGAGGGCATCGATGGCGGCGTGGGCATGACTGACGACGTTGCGATGGGTCAGACCCACCGCCTTGGGAACTCCAGAGGTGCCGCTGGTGTAATAGAGGTGAACGATTTCATCGGGGCTCGCGGGATGGAGAGGCGCCCGCTCCGTCGTCTCCAGCGGCAGCGTCTCGGTGGCAATACTCGCCTCGACGGAGTGGTCGAGAGCGAGGGTGTCCTGGGCGCGCTGACGGGTTGCTGATGATTCGATCAGCCAGCGGGCCCCGGAATGGCGAAGAATCGCCGCCAGTTCTCGGGGTACCAGGTGCCGGTTCAGCGGCTGGAGAACAGCCCCGATGACGGCCGCAGCATGGTAGACGACGAGGTATTCGAGAGAGTTCCTGTCGAGGATCGCCAGCCTCTCCCCGGGGGCAACCCCGAGATCCGCGAGGTAGAGGGCAACGGCATCGACACGCGAGATGAGGGAGTGGTGGTCGATCTCCGTGCCCTCGCAGATCACCGCCAGGCTGTCGGCGGGTCGCTCGGAACCTCGCAGAATTTCCCCGACCGTATCCATTCTTCTCTTCCTCCCATCGACTACAGTAGTCTGCCACGGAGCCACTAAAACGGACGAGTGCAGAATCGCCAAATTGGCGCCGACCGGGCTCGCCCTGGCGATGGTCAGCGCAGATGCTCGCCGCTGGCAGCGAGTGAGCGGAAGCCCCGTGGATCCGACGAAAGGCAAGAGAGCAAGACGTGAGAACCTGGTTGCCCCTGGCGATCCTCGCCCTGCTGATCCTCCTCCTCTTCCCCCTGAGCCGGGTCGATTTCCGCCAGAAGCGGTCGATCCCCTGGGGTGGGCAGGTCGTCCTCGTCAGCCGCGACGAGGGCGCCAACGTCAGCTGGCTCCTTCTCGCCACCTTGTGTGGGACTGTCGACGACCTCCCCGCCCAGCTGGTCATCGGAGCGACCACTTTCTCCCCTGACAAGAGAAGCGGTGCGATCCTGCTCGGGGGGGGCAATCGATCGGAGAGCCGTATCGAGTTTCTTCTCGAAGGCAGCTATCAGCAGTTGCTCGAGGAACTCCACCTCTCCATCACGGCATTTCCCCTCTCCCCCGGGACCGACCTGCCCCGTCAATCGGGTTCCCCCCACCCCATCGGCCTGACTCTCATCGATGGATTCCTCAGCGACGGCGAGAAGCAGTGGCCGTTGCCAGACGCGGTGGCGAGGGGATCCGCTGCTGTCCGCTACGACAGGAGTCAGCACAAACTGTGGCGGGGGATCCCCGAAGATTTCGAGCAGCGCTGGCAAGAGATGAGCGAGGAACATCCCGGGCTGCTGATCCCCTACATCGAGGAGCGGATCGCGCTGACGACGATCGCCGGGAGGTGACGGGCAAGCCGGGGAAACCGACTCCTCAGAGAGGGATCCCGTGCTTTTCCATCCGCCGATAGAGGGTCCGCCGGGAGAACCCCAGCAGCCGACACGCCATCGACTTGTTCCCCGCACTTTCCTCGAGGGCTCTCAGGATCACCTCGCGCTCGGTCCTGTCGATGACGCTGCGGACGTCGGAGTCCCCCTCGCCATGACCGCCTTCCTGCCCGATCCCGAGGAGTTGCTGGAGATGATCGCCGCTGAGGACATCGATTCCGGTGTTCTGGAGCCGCCTCGCCATGTGGACCAGTTCCCAGGCGTTTCCGGGCCAGTCGTGAGAGAGGAGAACCGCTTGCGCGCCAGGATTCAGCTCGACTTTGTGATCGAGCGCCTCCTCGAGGAACACCTCCGCCAGCATGAGGACGTCCTCGGGGCGTTCTCGAAGGGGTGGTATCGCGATGTGCAGCCCTGCCAGCCGGTAGAAGAGGTCCTCGCGCAGCGGCGCATCCCCCGATGGAGGGGGCAACTGCGAACCGGGGTGGGCACATGCAAGCACGCGGATATCGGAAGTGAGTTCCTCATCTCCTGCAACCCGGCGATAGGTGCCACTCTGAAGAACACGCAGCAGCGCGGACTGAAGGATCCTCGGAGCCTCATCGATGGCATCGAGCAAGAGGGTACCGCCACGAGCGGTGTCGAGAAGGCCGGGACGCTCCCTGTCGGCGCCGGTGAAAGCACCGCGAGCGTGCCCGAAGAGTTCCACCTCGACCAGTTGCTCTGGAATCGAGCCGCAATGTAGAGTCACCAGGCGTCCTGAGCGCTTCGAAGCGAAGTGCAACGCCCGGGCGAGACGTTCCTTGCCTGTGCCGCTCTCCCCTTCGATCAGCACCGGAATCGTCGTTGGCGCAATTCTCTCCGCTTCTTCGAGAATTCTGATCAGTTGTGGGGATCGGGAGAGGAACCCGCTCAGTTGGAAAGTCCTGCCCTGGGAGTAGTCTGCTTGGGAAACGACGTTGCTCTCCGATTTTTTTTGCTCGTCCTTGCGTCGTTTCAACCTCGACTTTGCCACCTCACGCTCCAGGTTTCGCCTGCGGATAACCTGTCTCTCACCTTCGACGGCAATCGCCAGAAAACCACACAGGAAAGCGTAACGCTCGTTATTCTCGTCGGGAGAGTCGAGTTGTGAGAATCGAGTATCGAGATAGAGGAGCGTCGGGTTCTCACCGCTGGAGACAGGTATCACCAGAATCGATCGGCTGCGGACATCGGTCTCACGCTCCGCCTCGGTTCTGAAGCGTCGGTCCTTGCGAGTGTCGGAGAAGTAGGTGATCCCACCGTTTTTCAGTGCACGCAAGATGGCAAAGTGGGAAACACTCCGGTTGGCATCGGAAACCCGCTCCCCATCAAGCGTTGCCGACCCCCAGACCCTGTACCCTCCGTCGGCAACGGGAGAGACGAGAAGCACCCGTTCGGCACCGGAATCCCCGAGAATCCAGTCGAAGATGGAGGGGAGAAGGTCGGCAAGACGCCTGTTGCGACGCCACGCCCCACAAGCAGTCAGGATGGAATTGAAGAGTGAATCCAACTCTCTCGCCATTGCAATCCCAATCGGTGCTTACCGTCAGGGCCCTTGAGTCGAGTCCTCGACCTCGTCGGCATCTCGATCGAAACTTCGTTCCCGACCGATGATACGGGTCACCAGAGAATCGATGTAGCCGTAATCATCGGGGCGCAACAGATTGACTGGCACTCCCCGATCGATCACATCCACCGACACCACTCCAGCTACCGTCACTCCGTCTGCCACCAGTCGCAGGGGACGCTTGTTGAGATTCTCGGGGACCACCCGGATGCGGCTGGTCAGCGGCAGAACGATCGGGAATTGAAGTGAGTGAAACTGGACGGGGCGATGGGCGTAGAGCGGAGTCACCACCATCGCCTCGACATCGGGATGGACCACCGGCCCGCAAGCAGCGAGGGAGTAAGCTGTCGATCCGGCAGGGGTCGCGATGATGATTCCATCGCCGGAGTAAGCATTCAGCAACTCTTCATCGATGTAGGTGGAGAGGTGCACTGTCTGGCCGGAGTCGCGCTCGAGGACGATGTCGTTGATCGCGCAAATCTCACCCTTGTTGCCATCTTCGATGGTGAAGATCGCCTTCAGGACTGGGATTTTCTGCTCGATGCAATCTCCCTCGATCAACCGCGACACCAGTTCCGTCGCGCTCGAACGCGGGTTCATCAGGAATCCAACGCGACCATAGTTGACGCCGTAGAAGGGAACTGTCGGGAAATCGAGAGCTCGAAGAACCCCCATCAGGGCGCCGTCTCCACCCATCACAATTACGCGGTCGAAGTTGTTCGGGTCCGGTGGCTGATCCGTGTGGTTACCTCTCCAAGCGGTGGAGGCAACCCCCTGACTGGCGAGAGCTTTCTCCACTTCCGGAAGGAAACTCAGGACCTCTGCTGGGGGTTCTGGCATTGCGATCAGGATTCGCTCGATTTGCACCGACCTGCCCTCCTCTTCATCGCCCTGAACCCATCAGAACCACCAACTGACGCCTAGAACTCGATGGCCACTTCCCGGTCGGTCTTCTCGACCTTGTCCCTGAAGTACGGAATTGTGAGAGCAAGACCTTCGGTCAACTCGATCTTCGGCTGCCAGCCGAGAAGTTCCCTGGCGCGGGTGATGTCGGGCTGGCGCACCTTGGGATCGTCCTCTGGAAGATCCTCGAAGGTGATGGCGCTCTCGGAGCCGGTCGCGATGAGAACCTGCTGGGCAAACTCCCGAATCGTCATCTCGGTCGGGTTTCCGAGGTTCACCGGGCCCGTCTCATCCGATTGCAGCAGGCACCAGATTCCTTCGACCAGGTCGCTGACGTGACAGAAGGAACGGGTCTGCATTCCATCGCCGTAGATGGTCAGGGGTTCACCCCTGAGGGCCTGGCAGATGAAGTTCGGCAGCGCCCTGCCATCGTTGAGACGCATGTTGGAGCCATAGGTGTTGAAGATTCTCACGATCCGGGTATCGAGCTGGTGGCGGCGATGGTAGGCGAGGGTCATCGCTTCGGCGAACCTCTTCGCCTCGTCGTACACGCCGCGCAGGCCGACCGGATTGACGTTGCCCCAGTAGCTCTCCGGCTGGGGATGAATCAACGGGTCGCCGTAGACCTCGGATGTCGAAGCGAGAAGGAACTTCGCGTTCTTTTCCCTGGCCAGCCCGAGTGCCTTGTGAGTTCCCAGGGAGCCGACCTTGAGGGTCTGGATCGGAAATTCCTGGTAGTCGATGGGGCTCGCTGGCGAAGCGAAGTGGAGAATGGTATCGAGACGCCCGCTGACATGGACGAAACCGGTGACGTCGTGGGTCACGAATTCGAAACCAGGTTTGCCAAAGAGATGGGAAATATTACTGACGTCACCGGTGAGGAGATTATCCATCACGATGACATCGTTGCCCTTGTCGAGGAAGTAGGCCGCGAGATGGGACCCGATGAATCCGGCTCCTCCTGTGATCAGAACTCTCGGATTACTCATCGACAACTCCACCCGTTCCCATCCCGTAGTACTCGAAGCCCTCTGCTCGCATCGAATCCGGCGAGTAAATGTTCCTGCCGTCGAAGATGATCGGCTCGAGGAGCGCCTTTCGCATCCTGGGGAAGTCAGGGCGGCGAAATTCGTTCCACTCTGTCACCAGAAGAAGGGCGTTAGCGCCCGTAAGCGCATCGTACGGTGCTTCCGAGAACTCGATGCGGTCCTCGAAAATCTCCCGAGCAGTCTCGATCGCTTCCGGATCGTGGGCACGAATCCTGGCCCCACGCTCGATCAAACCCTCGACGATGTTTATCGAAGGCGCTTCCCTCATGTCATTGGTTCTCGGCTTGAAGGCGAGGCCCCAGAGTGCCAACGTCTTGCCGGTCAGGTCCTCTCCAAAGCGTGCCACGACCTTCTCGACGAGAATGTTCTTCTGCTGTTCGTTGACCAGATCGACCATTTCTAGAATTTGCAAACTGATGCCGTTCTCCCGCGCCATGCGAGAAATTGCCCTCACATCTTTCGGGAAACAGGAGCCCCCGTATCCGACTCCGGGAAAGAGGAACTTGCTGCCGATACGACTGTCTGAACCGACGCCGATACGAACCTGGGAGACATCGGCTCCGACTTTATCGCAAAGACGGGCAATCTCGTTGATGAAACTGATCTTTGTCGCAAGAAGCGCGTTCGAGACGTACTTGGTCATCTCTGCAGACGCCGGGTCCATTACCAGAATCGGCTTTCCCGTGCGAAGGAAGGGAGCGTAGAGCTCTCGCATCTTCTCGGCGACCTTGGGGTCATCGACTCCGAGGACGATGCGGTCCGGTTTCATGAAGTCATCGATCGCCGCCCCCTCCTTGAGGAATTCCGGATTGGAGACGGTTGTGACCGGAAAACGGGTCACCCCGGTGATGATCTCTGTGATTCGACGAGCGGTGCCGACGGGAACCGTTGACTTGTTGACCACGACCAGCGGGCCTGTCATCGCCTCGCCGATCTGCTGGGCGACCTTCAGTACCTGGCTGAGGTCGCAGGACCCATCCTCGGCCTGGGGTGTTCCCACCGCGATGAAGGCAAACTCCCGGCCATCGAGAGATGTCTTGAGATCGGTGCTGAAGGAAAGGCGACCCCGGGAGCTGTTCCTCTGAACAAGGTCCTTCAGGCCAGGCTCGTAGATTGGGATCTCTCCAGCGGTCAGCTTGTCGATCTTCCCTGGATCCTGGTCGACACAGATGAGGTCGTGCCCGCCGTCTGCAAGGCAGGTCCCTGTGACCAGGCCAACGTAACCTGTACCGATGACAGTGATTTTCATCCCGAATCCTCCTGGACGATGGCCGGAGACGCAGATCTGTGCTCCGCCCACATGAAAACCGATGCTGGATCCAGCATCCTGTAATTGGCTGGATTCTAGCAGAGCCCTCGGTCAGTTGGAGGAAAGCCGACGGATTTAGGAGCGGTTCCGAGTGGGCCTTCGTACAATACGACCATGAATGGCGACGGTTCTCTCGACGGCCCAGGCGACCTCGGCGAAGAGGAGCCGCAGAGTCCACCCTCTAAGGAGCAATCTCCCGCGGGGATTTCCTTCCGTGACCTCCCTCTTCCCGACCCTGTCCAGGACCAACTCGCCAACCTCGGCTTCACCCTTCCCACTCCGATCCAGGAGCAGACGATCCCCCGAATCATCGAGGGGGTCGACCTCATCGGCAAGGCAGAGACGGGCACTGGCAAGACCCTCGCATTCACC
>DQQH01000167.1 GCA_015664425.1 Planctomycetota bacterium | reverse complement strand
TGATCGGCGACAACTCCAATCTGCTGCGCTCGTTCCCGCCGATGCCAGGGCGCATCTTCGATCTCGGCTACCGAGCGGACGGCAAGAGGATCGCCGCCGGCAGCAGCCTCGATGGCGGAGGCCACGTTCACATCTACAGCAGCGACTTCGATGGAACCCTGCCCGAGGGAATGATGGGAATCCTCGCGAAGGTCTCGACCGCTCGCAACGCCGAGGAAAAGAAGAAGATCGAGGCCTTCCACAGCAAGGACATCGCACAGATCGCAACGGCAAGCTTCTCGACCCCGATCTACGCGCTCTGCTGGCATCCAAACCAGCTCGAACTCGCGGTCGCCGGTGCCGATGGCCTCATCCGCATCCTCGATGGCGAAGATGCCACCGTCAAACGGGTCGTGATGTCGGTGCCGATGACAAAAGAAAAAAGCGATGACCTGGTCGCCATCACCGTCGATCCGCCACGAGTTGAGATCTCCGAGAAGTTCGGAAGCCAGCAGTTGATCGTCACCGGCTGGCTCGCCTCCGGATACCCGGTCGACCTGACCAGCAAGGCGAGTTTTCTGGCTTCGGAGGATATTATCCGCGTCTCCGCCGGAATGGTGGAAACTCTCGAGGATGGCGAGGCTCGACTCGAGATCGCTCACGGCGGACACAAGGTCGAGATCCCCGTCACCGTCACAGGCAGGACCGCCGACTTCGAACCGAGTTTCATCCGCGATGTCAATCCGGTGATCTCGAAGCTGGGGTGCAACTCCGGTTCCTGCCACGGTTCGAAGGAAGGCAAGAACGGTTTCAAACTGTCGCTGCGGGGGTACGACCCGATACTCGACGTGCGCTCCTTCTCCGATGACCACGCCGGCCGCCGGGTCAACTTCGCCGCTGCCGATGACAGCTTGATGCTCCTGAAAGCGACGGGAAGCGTGCCCCACGAGGGGAACCAGCGCACACCGCCCGACTCCACCGAATACCAGATCCTTCGCGAGTGGATCGCCGGCGGCTGCCAGCTCGATACAACGGTCACCCGGGTCGAACGGATAGAAATCTCTCCGGAGAACCCGGTGGTGCAGAAAATCGGCGGCGAGCAGCAGTTGAGGGTGACCGCCTTCTACGGCGACGGCTCGACCCGGGATGTCAGCGCCCTCGCCTTTGTCACCAGCGGCGACACCGAGATCGCCACCTCAACCGAATCCGGTCTGATCACCACCCTCAGACGCGGCGAGGCGCCACTGCTGGCGCGCTACGAGGGTGCCTATGCCGCCACCACCCTCACCGTCATGGGCGACCGATCGGGATTCGAGTGGCAAGCCCCGCCGACCTTCAACCCCATCGACGAACTGGTCGCCGCAAAGTGGCAAAGGATGAAGATCCTGCCTTCGGAACTCTCCAGCGACACCGATTTCTTGCGCCGGATCACCCTCGACCTGACCGGCCTGCCCCCGACACCGGATGGAGTCCTGGCATTTCACGCCGACGAGCGCGACACCCAGATCAAGCGCGATGAGATGATAGATAAACTGATCGGTTCGGAGGATTTCGTCACCTACTGGTCGAACCGCTGGGCGGACCTGCTTCAGGTCAACGGCAAGTTCCTCGGCAAGGAAGGTTCAATCAACTTCCGCAAGTGGATCCAGGAGCAGGTCGAGTCGAACAGACCCTATGATGAGTTCGCTTACGACATCATCACCGCCAGCGGATCGACGATGGACAACCCGCCGGCCTCTTACTTCAAAATCCTGCGCAAACCAGCGGAGACGATGGAGAACACCACTCAGCTGTTCCTCGCCACTCGTTTCAATTGCAACAAGTGCCACGATCACCCCTTCGAGCGCTGGACCCAGGACCAGTACTACGAGCTGGCAGCCTACTTCGCCCGCGTCGGCCTCGAGGATGATCCCCGCAGCGGCAAGAATCGCATCGGCGGCACCGCTGTCGAGGGTACCAAGGCGCTCTACGAAATCGTTTCCGACAAGGAGACGGGTGAGGTCAAGCATGACCGGACCGGTGTAGTATCAGTCCCATCCTTCCCCTTCGCCGTCGATTTCGAGGCGGTCGAGGGTCAATCGAGACGCCAGCAGCTGGCGGCGTGGCTGACGTCGCCCGACAATCGCTACTTCGCACGCAGCTACGCCAACCGCATCTGGGGCTATCTTCTGGGGGTCGGCCTGATCAACCCTCTCGATGACATCCGCGCCGGCAATCCACCTTCGAACCCGGAACTGCTCGACTGGCTGACGGCTGATTTCATCGACAACGATTTCAACGTCCAGAAACTGATCGCCACGATCTGCAAGTCTCGCACCTACCAGCTCTCCTTCCTACCGAACCGCTGGAACCAGGACGACCGTATCAACTTCGCCCACGCCACGCCCCGGCGGCTGCCGGCGGAAGTCCTCTACGACTCGATCCACCTGGTTCTCGGAGCCAAGACACGAATTCCAGGGGTTCCCGAAGGCACCCGCGCCGCGGCGTTGCCCGATGTCGGGATCAAACTCAAGGACGGCTTCCTGGCCACCCTCGGCCGACCCGCCAGAGAGAGCGCCTGTGAGTGCGAACGTTCCGGAGACCTCGGCCTCGGCAGCATCATGGCTCTGGTCACCGGCCCGACTGTCGACAAGGCGATCAGCGATGTGACCAATGCCATCACCGTCCTGGTCGAAGGTCAACCCGACGATGGCAAGTTGATCGAGGAGTTGTACCTGCGAATCCTGAGCAGGCAGGCAACCCCCCAGGAGGTGGAAGCGGTGCTCGCCGTCCTCGAGGAGATTGATCAGGACCACCTGGCGCTGATGGCGGAATACGAGGCCTATCAAGAGGAAGCAAAACTGCTCGCCGAGCAACGTGAGAACCAGCGCCAGAACGACATCGGCGAGGCGAAGGGCGAGGTCGCCACCTACGAGGAGGAGATCGCTCCCCGGGAAGCGGAACTCGATTTGATACAGCAGCAGACGATCGAGAAAGCGACCACCGAAGAGGCGGCTTACACAAAAACGCTGCCCGAGAAGTTGCTCGAGTGGGAGAAACTCCAGGAAGGGGTGACGCGCTGGGTGCCTTTGACTCCAGAAAACCTCCAGGCTTCCAATGGAGCCACTCTGACTCTCGAGGAGGATGGCGCGGTCTTCGTCTCCGGAAAAACCGGCCTCGGTTCCTACACCTTCTCTTCTCGCAGTGACATCGACAAGATCACGGCGATCCGCATCGAGGCGCTCGCCGACAAGCGACTTCCCAATGGCGGTCCTGGCCGCGCCAACAGCAACGGCAACTTCGTTCTGTCGGAGT
>DQQH01000057.1 GCA_015664425.1 Planctomycetota bacterium | reverse complement strand
GGCCGCCATCGAAATTGCTCGGGAGAAGGAACTCGACCTGGTCGAACTCAACCCGAACTCAGTTCCACCCATTTGCAAGCTGATGGACTTCGGTAAGTTCAAGTACAACGCGTCGAAAAAAACGACCAAGACCAAGGTTCGAAAACGCAAGGAAATCAAGCTCAAGCCGAAGATCGAGCAGCATGATCTGGATGTCAAACTACGCCGGGCGAAGGCCTTCATCGAAGAAGGGCACAAGGTCCTGGTGACGATGGTCTTCCGCGGAAGGGAACAGCGCCATCCTGAGATCGGCCGAGCTGTGCTCCAGCGGTTTGCCGCTTCACTCGAGGATGTAGCCAAACTGGAGAGAATGCCCTCTCAGGAGAGCAGCAACCGGATGAGCATGGTGTTGACGTCAAAGGGATAGTTTGATCACGAGGAGATGCACTCCCCGGTTGGGAGAGAAGAGAATGGCCAGGAAAACCCAGAAGCCCCACAAGGGGCTCATGAAGCGAGTCAAGGTGACCGGCACCGGCAAGATTGTCCGCCACAAGGCGGGGAAGAGCCACCGGATGTACAGTTGGTCGCCCAAGCGCGTCCGCAAGGGCCGCCATGTCGCCACCTGCCCGCCGTGCGAAACGGCCAGGATCCGTCATATGCTGGGGCTCTGCTAGCCTCGTGAGGCTGGAGTCCGGGTGACCGGGAGCCCTCTGAAGGAGGGCGAGGTCGGCACTCTTCGGGGTGAAAAAAGCGGGTTGCAGGAGCAACCCCTCCCGCTGGAGGCCACAGACGTGAGGAAGTCAGATGTCTCGAGTTCGTTTCGGCGTGGCTCGCCACCGCAAGCAGAAGCGGGTCCTCAGGAAAGCCCGTGGCTTCTGGGGTGCACGCAGTCGCCAGTACCGCACCGCCAAGGAGGCGGTCATGCGGTCGGAGGTCAATGCGACTCGTGATCGGCGCTACCGCAAGCGCAATTTCCGGCGCCTCTGGATCACTCGTATCTCCGCTGCCGCCGTTTCCAATGGGATCTCCTATAGCCGGCTGATGCACGGTCTTCGCAAGGCCGAGGTCGATCTCAATCGCAAAATGCTCTCGGAACTCGCGATCCGTAACGCCGAGGCTTTCGAGAGCCTAGTTGCCATCGCTCGCTCCTCGGGCGGCGCATGAGTTCAGGGACGGGAGCCCCGGAACTCGACCGCCTCGAACGAGAAGCACTCGAAGAGTTTTCCTCGGCAGAGGATGCTTCCCGCCTGGAGCAGATCCGTCTCGGTTTCCTGGGCAAGAAGGGCACCCTGACCGAGGTACTCCGCGGGCTGGGGAAGTTGCCTCCGGAGGAACGTGCGGAGGTCGGATCCCGTGCCAACAAGGTCAAGGTGCGCCTCGAAGAGGCTCTCGAGGCGGCCCGGTCTCGTCTTGGCAGTGAGAGTGAATCCAGATCCTCCCGAGATGCCTTCGATGTGACCCTGCCGGGTATCCTGCCGGAGCAAGGAAGTCGTCACCCCATCTACCAGGTCGCAGAGCGGATGATCCACACCTTCCACAATCTCGGATTCCAGGTCGCAGATGGGCCGGAAGTGGAAGACGAGTGGCACAACTTCATCGGCCTCAACATCCCTCCTGACCACATCGCGCGGGATCCTTCCCAGAACTTCTACCTCGTCGATGACCTGCTGCTGCGCAGCCAGACCTCGACCGTTCAGATTCGGGTGATGGAACAGAATTCACCGCCACTGAGGATCATCGCCCCGGGCAAGGTCTACCGACCGGATACCGTCGATGCGAGCCACTCCTTCATGTTCCACCAGCTCGAAGGCCTGATGGTCGATGAGGGGGTCAGTTTCGGCGAGTTGAAGACGACCCTGCTGCTCTTCTTCCGCCAGATGTTCAGCCGAGAGGTCGAAATGCGCCTGCGCCCCTCCTTTTTCCCCTTCACCGAGCCGAGCGCCGAGGTCGACCTCTCCTGCCCCTTCTGTGCCCGCAAGGGGTGTAAGGTCTGCAGCCAGAGCGGCTGGTTCGAGGTCGGGGGCTGCGGCATGGTCGATCCGAACGTCTTCGAAGCGGTCGGGATCGATCCCGAGAAATACACCGGGTTTGCATTTGGTCTCGGCATCGATCGACTGACGATGGCGAGCCATGACATCCCCGACATCCGTTATCTCTTCGAGAACGATGTCCGCTTCCTGGAACAGTTCTCGTACTGATG
>DQQH01000165.1 GCA_015664425.1 Planctomycetota bacterium | reverse complement strand
TCAGGCACCCCGGATTCTGTCGAGCCACATGCGCTTGTGTGTAGATTCGAGCCCATGATCTCCATTCGCTGTCTGCTTGTCATCCTGATGCTGTTTGCGCCGGGGATCGCTTCGGCGCAGGACACTCCTGACTCACTTTCTGACCTCGTGCAACGCATCGAGGCCGCTGAGCGGGACTGGCTGGAGGCCATCCTCACGCCACCAGCGCTCGTGAGCCTGGGTGATTTTCCGGATTTGAGTAATGCCGGTGCACAGTTGACCCCGATCCTCCGCGATCGGTTGAAGCTGCTCGATCGAAAAGTGATCTCCAACCGACAGTGGCAAGACCACTGGATCAAGCAACGTCGGGCTGCCGCCGAGGTGGAACCCCTTTACAGCGAGTGGGCAACGACGGCTGCCGGGGCCGAAGAGCGTGCGGAAGCGACGGCCAGGCAGACCGCTGCAAGAGACTGGGCCGCCCTCGCCGAAGCCAAGGTGTCGAACCAGGATGCCTACCTCACCGCGATCAAGACGGAGCGCGACTCGGTGGAGGAGCGGCTGGAAAGCACAATGGGATCCGCTGCGCAGCGGGAGGCCAAGCAGGCTGCGCGGGTGCCTTCCGTAGGCGCAACGCCCTTCGAGGAGAGAGCTGCGCACATTGAAGAATTGCGATTCCGCCAGGAGTTCCACAGTGATCGGAGCGCGGTGGCCCGTCTCGAGTTGAAGCTGGTCAAGCAGCAGGCCGCGTCGAGCGTGATCATCCAGGGTGCCCTGGAACGAGACGTTGAGTTGGCCCACGAGGAGCACCGCCTCGCCAAGGCGCAGGTCCTCAGTTCCGACCCTGATTGGTCGGATCGGTGGCTTCCCATTGTCAACGCGACCTCCACCAAGGCGGAGAAGGTCGAGCAGGAGTTGCATCTCAGCGCGGTACGTCAGCACTCGATCGAGTTCGAGGTGACTCTCGCAGAGTCGAAGACGAACTACCTGGATCAAAAGCACGAGGAGATCGAGCGAGAGAGACAGGAGGCGGAGGCTTTCTCCGGCTGGCTTGAGGCGGCGCTCGCGACAGCACGGCAACGGGCGCCCCGTGTGTTTGGCGTGCTGCTGCTGATCTTGGTGGCCGGACGACTTGCGCTATGGCTGGTGGGCCTCGTTTCGCGCACCCTGATGAAGGTGGTGGCCGACGACGACACCGAAAACGTCAGTGCTGTCGAGCAGCGTGCAAACACGATCGCGGACGTTTTCAAAGGTGTCGGCAAGATCGCTATCTACGTTGTGGGTACCCTGGTCGCCTTTGATGTGGTTGGCATCGATACCGGGCCGCTCCTCGGTAGTGTGGCCATCCTTGGTCTGGCTCTCTCCTTCGGATCGCAAAACCTGGTTCGAGATCTGGTCAACGGCTTCTTCATTCTTGTGGAGAATCAGTATGCGGTCGGGGACTGGGTGAAAATCGGTAGCCACGAAGGCACGGTTGAGCAAATCAATATTCGCTCAACGCGCTTGCGCAGCTCGAAGGGTGTGCTGCAGATCATCCCCAACGGTACTATCGATACGGTCGAGAACATGACCCGAGATTGGTCCCGTTTCCGCTGTCACGTGGGTGTCAGCTACGACACCGACATCGACCTGGCAGAACGCATCTGCAACGAAGTCGGAGCAAAGATGTATGCCGATCCCGAGCTGCAGGACAAGTTGATGGAGGCACCCACTTTCATCGGTGTGACCGATCTCGGCGACTCGGCCGTGGTGATACGCGCTCAGGCCAAGACCCAGCCCGGCTCGCAGTGGGGCCTGGAGCGGGAGATGAACCGACGCCTGAAGAAGGCGTTCGAAGACGCCGGCATCGAGATCCCCTTCCCGCAACAAGTGGTATGGCACCGCAACATGCTCAGCGAATCGTGA
>DQQH01000226.1 GCA_015664425.1 Planctomycetota bacterium | reverse complement strand
GTGGAGGAGCGATGTGATGCCATCGACGTCGGAGGCGATGCCGGTGACGTTCGAGGCTGCCGAGAAGCTGCCGATGCGCAGGGGACGATCGGCAAACTCGACCAGTTTTGCTTTCAGGATCTCCCGGTCGAGGCCGCCCTCACGATCTAGAGGGATCATGTGCAGGTCGGCGAGGCTGTGCTGCCAGGGGAGAATGTTGCTGTGATGCTCGTAGGGGCCGATGAAGACGACCGGCCGCTCATCTCCTGGCAACTGCGCCGAGAAGCGGTGTTCTTCGTCGAGGTCGGGAGGCAGACGAAGGTTGAGGATGTCGACCAGCTTGTTGATGGCGCCGGTGGCGCCGGAGCCGACGAAGAGCACCACGTCATCGGCACTTGCGCCGGTCGATCGCGCGATTCGTTCGCGTGCTTCCTCGCGGAATCGAGAGGTCTGCAACCCGCTCGCCGAGGCCTCGGTGTGGGTGTTGGCGTATAGCGGCATCACCTCGTGGCGGATGAAGTCCTCGATGAAAGCGAGCGATCGGCCCGATGCGGTGTAGTCGGCGTAGACGATGCGCTTCTTGCCGAAAGGGGTGACCAGAGCGATATTGCTGCCGATGACCGATGTCCGGATCGTCTTCAAGATCGCTCTCGACCGTTCATCGGGAGCTTCCACCGCCTCGATGACAGGCAGCACCGAGAGCGAGACATTGTAGCGCGGCGACCCCGCCTGCCAGGCCAGGACGGAGCCGAGTTCTCGCCACGACTTCGTCAGGTCGAAGGTGCCTCGTGGCCCGCTCAACTTCTTGCCGAGAGCGTCCATTTCCAGCAACTGCCCCCGGAGCCCGGAGAGAAGCGCTTCGTTGAGCGGCCGTCGGCTGGCGACATCGAGGCGGTCGAAATGAACGCGTCTGAGCCGGTGAACGGTGGTCGGGAAGGTGACGACCACCGAGGCGTTGCGGGGAGCCGCGAGGAGGAAGGCCCCGGTGCCGATCAGGTCCCCGACCGCCAGCTCCGCCACCTTGTACCGACCGCCGTCTGAATCACGGCGGATGACCTCGAGGTCGCCCGCTGCGACGATGAAAAGGGAACGGTCTTTATCGCTCTCGTCGATCAGCGTTTCGCCAGGAGCGAGGGTTACTCTCTCGAAAGCAGCGAGGAGAGCTTCTCTCGCCGAAGTAGAACGTTCGTCGGTGTCATCGGGATCTGGGAGCATGAGGTCGACCCCCGGGGCATCGGTGGGTCCCGAAGAGGAGTCGCCGGATGGGAGTGTCGGGGCATTCTGCCCCGGGTGATGCTGTTCGAGCGCCTCGATCATCTCACTGGAGCGATCGTCGATGCGCTTCGCAAGCGCCTCAACGGCGGTCCCGAGGAGGTGGTCGTAGGTTGGATCTCGGGAGGAGCGCAACCGGGCGAGTTTTTCGCCAGCGAGAGTCAGCAAGCGACCTGGCTCGGCGGCACGGATGGTGGCACTGCGGATCTCACCATCGATGAAGACCGAGATTTCCCCGAGCAGGTCCCCGGCGCCGACTCGGGTGACGACGTTGCCATCAACGATCACCTCGAATGTACCGCTCAGAATCCAGGCGAGCTGGTCGGCGGCCTCTCCCTCTTGCCAGAGGATCTCTCCGCCCAGAAGTTCCCGCTTCGACCACCCCTTGGAGAGC
>DQQH01000050.1 GCA_015664425.1 Planctomycetota bacterium | reverse complement strand
ATATCTTCCCCATCGAGATTGCGTGCACCCAGGCAATCCCATCGGTCGTCGCCATCTCTTCGAAGTAGAAATCCACGTTCGGCGCCGGTCGTTTGCACCGACAGATCGATGAGCCCGAGCAGGGTGTCGTCAGCCGGTGATTCTGCGAGAATCCGAGCGATGGCATCGAGGGAATCGGCTCCCGACGAGGATAGGATCTCGTTCAGGATCACAGGATTCTGGCTTTCCCGGGCGGGCTCCATCGAGCGACCTCCGTCTGCCCTCGCCGATCCACTGGAATTCGGCCACCGAGGGGTGAGAATCAACGTCCACGGAGCACGAGGGGCGTCCTCGTGCAGGAAGTGACTTCCGGAATGTATTTCCGAAGACTCCCCAGGGCCGTACTCCGGGTACGATTCCTGCCGCGAAGAAGCATACCATCCGGGGGAAAATCGCCCCCGAGGAAGGATTGTTCCGATGCAGCGCACGCTCATCCTGCTGAAGCCAGATGCCGTCCAGCGGCGCCTGGTGGGGCCGATAGTGGAAAGATTCGAGCGTAAGGGTCTCAAGGTGATCGGCATGAGGCTGATGAAGATCAGTGATCAACTCGCCGCCACCCACTACGAGGCACACCAGGGAAAGCCGTTTTATGACGGCCTGGTCCAGTTCATGACTTCAGGCCCTGTCGTAGCCCTGGCCCTCGAAGGAAACAAGGCGATCAGCGTGTGTCGGAAATTGATGGGGGCAACCTTCGGCTGCGATGCCGATGCGGGAACGATCCGGGGGGATTTCGGAATCTCCAACGGATTCAACCTGGTTCATGGCTCCGACAGCACCGAGGCAGCACAGCGAGAACTGGAGCTCTTTTTCGATCCGGAAGATCTGCATTCCTATGAGCTCATCGACGACAGCTGGAACGCAGCAGAGTGATGGGATACCGGTACCGTGAGGGACCACGCTCACTGTGCCGGGTGGGTGTTGCTCGATGAACTCCGCTTCACGCCGGGGCCTGAGAACTGAAGAGATCGCGCGACTCATCGATGAAATGCGGGATCTCGTGGTGGGGCAGCATATCGGCAAGGTCTTCGACGCTTGCCATGGCAACTTCCGGGTCGTGGTCGGGTCAGGGAAGAGCCGTCGTCATCTACTCCTCTCTCTGCATCCGGGAACTTCCCGCTTGCTGCTCTGGAGTGATCCACCGGCGGCTTCGACTGTTCCCGGGGAACTGGCAACCCAGATGAGGGAGTTGATCTCGGGAACCCGTATCGAGTCGGTCGATCAACCAGGGGGAGACAGGGTCATGCGGTTGATCCTCAGCCGCTCTGGAGCGTCTGGTTCGTCAAGGGAGTGGATTGTCGAACTGTTTGGCCGCCAGGGGCGGATGATCATCCTCGACGGGCCCTCGCGTCGAGCACTGCTGGTCAGCGGTAGGGGCGGCCTAAAAAAAGGGGAGACCTACCAATTCCCACCAGCAGCCGAATCGGCGCTACAAGACAGAGCCACCGTTCCCTTCGATCCGATCAAGGTGATCCCTGTGGAGCATCGGGGAGGAGAGGCTCCGCTGCACAGCTGGCT
>DQQH01000238.1 GCA_015664425.1 Planctomycetota bacterium | reverse complement strand
TCCCGGCGCTGTCGCTGACGTCGGTGAAGGTGCCATCCCCAGCGTTTTTCAGCAGACGATCATCGAGGCCACCGAAGAGCGCTGGCGGCGGGTACTCGGGGCGGCCCGCGGCATCGCTGCCGGAAGTTCTCTCGTCGAGGGCGAGATAACGAACGACGTAGATGTCGAGAAAACCGTCTCCGTCGACATCGAGGAAGAGCGCCGAACTGCTCCAGCCATCGACGGCGATTCCTGCCTCGGCGGTGATGTCGGTGAAGTTACCAGCGCCGTCGTTGCGAAAGAGGCGGTCGGGGCCGTAGTTGCTGACGTAGAGATCGAGATCGCCATCGTTGTCGATGTCGCCGGCGACCGCACCCATCCCGAATCCCTTGTCGCCAAGGCCCGAAGCGGCGGTGATGTCGGAGAAACGCCAGGGAGAGTCCTGGCGGTAGAGGCGGTTGATGCTCGCCTCGCTGCCGAAGGAGCCATCGTCGGATCGTGCGAAGCGGACGCGGTAGAGATCGAGGTCGCCATCACCATCGCAATCGAAGATGAGGCAACCGGGGGCCATGCTCTCGGGCATGAAGCGGTCACCGAGGTTCGGCAGCCTCTCATCGGTGGGGATGCCGCAACGGCTGTCGACCTCGATGAAGATCGGAGAGGCTGTCGGGGAAGGAGTGCAGGCGAGAGGGGCAATCGCCAGCAGGAAGCCGGCGGCAAGGCTCCATCGACGGTGCCTGGCCACAACGGTCATCGTAATCCTCCTCCAGCAGGAGGTCCCGATGTCTCCAGAGAACTTTCTCTCATGCACCTGCCCCTGAGCGCGATCGCAGAAAACCGTAACCGACCGCGAGGACCAGGCCGATCACCACCGCTGTCTGTCCCGCCGAAGTGGTGCCAGCACTCGATGAAATCAGACCGAGGTTGTGGCAGAGCGCACCGCCGAAGAGGATTCCCATCACCGTCACCGCCGCATCGCCGTTCCCCTCCCCTGTCATCACCATCTGGCGGACGGGGCAACCCCCACAGAGACAGCCACACAAACCGACAAGGGCGAGGGAGAGGATGTTCCACAGGCTTTCGCTATGGGCGGCCGGCTGTCCCTCGAACCCGAGGTTGCCGTTGCCGCTGGCGAAGACGACAACCCCGTAGCCGATGATCAGTGCACCGGCAGCGAAGATCATCCGACGATCCTTCATGAAGACCTGGCGGGCAGCGGTGATGGCGCAGAAGCGCGTGACCGAGAGTGCAGCTCCGGCGAGAAGAGCGATCGACAGCGATGCCAGCCACGGCGCGTGAGCCGGGGGAGTTTCACCACTGATGCCTGGGCCGTCGAGAAGACGGAGGGCGGAGAGGCCGAATGCGGCGAGGAAGATCATCGGGCCGAGAAGTCCCAGTACTGTCGGCGATTCCCGGGTCTTGCCGACGGAGTAACCACGCTTCTCGAAGGCAAGACCGATCCCGACCCCGCCGATGAGACCGAGGAGCCCGACCCAGGCGTTGAGGTCGCCGCCCCCGAGGCGCTGAAGCATGCGGAAGGGGCAGCCGAGAAAGACGAGGCTGCCGATCGCCATCCAGGCGCCGAAGAAGAGGCGGGTGATGGCATGACTGCCGGAACGAGCGACGAAGGAGCCGCGAGCCAGAGCAAGCAGCAGGGCACCGAAGATGATGCCGACCACCTCCGGGCGCAGGTAGTGCGTTCCCTCGGGTTCACCGTAGAGGCGCAGGGCACCGGCGCTGTCGCGCAGGAAACAGGCGCCGCAGATCCCCATGTTGCCCGGGTTGCCAAGGAGGACGAGGGCACCGCAGCCGATCCCGACGGCGAGGGCGAGCAGCCAGCCGATGCGGGTTTTCTTAGTGTCGATTTCACCTCTCAGCACGCCCTTGTCTCCTCTCTCATTTTTTGAAAGTCACCGGGGAAAGACCGATGCGTCGATCACCAGTGTGCCCCAGGATCGACTCCAATGTGAAGAAGAAGATGAACTCCGCGGCCCGGTCATTTTCTTCTGGAAACGCTACCCGGGGCGCCACCTCGAGGTAGAGCCAGTCGGAGCGGACCAGCCGGCGCAGGCGAATCTGCGCCCCATACTCGTCGACGACCCGGCGGGGCTTCGATCGCCCGCGGGCATCGATGCTGAAGAAAATCCCGGTGATCTCATCAATGGGGTGAAAGAAGAGGGCTTCGGTGAAGACCTCGAGGCCATCGCTGGTCTCCGAGTAATGGAAGCGCGATCCCCAGCGCAGCAGACGATCTTCCTCGAGAACTCTCTGAAACCGTAAAAAGGTGGTCTCTCCCCAGCCCTCTTCATTGCGCCACTCGAGGGACTGGATCAAACGCAGGTTCCAGACGTCGAGGGAATGGTCCTCGCGCCAGCGCAGCCTCGCCCGCGGCTGGACGCCCGAATCGATCTTGACGCTGCCATCGAGGCTTAGAGACCCGCGTTCGTTGGCGAGGAGCGCTGCGCGAAGGCCGGCGACATCCTCGTCTTCGCTGCTCCCATCACTCGTCGGGGAGAGATCATCGAGGTTGAAGTCGAGTTCCTCGCGAAAACTCTCGATGAAGAGGCCGAGGCGTTCCCTGGTCCGGGGCAAGGAGACCCGCGCCCTCACCTTGAAGCTCTCTTCGATCTCACCACCTTCATCGAAACGCAGGGTCGATCGAACTCGAACACGGGTGCCCGAAGGCTCGTCATCGAGAGTCTCGTCACCGAAGAAATTGTCGACCCTCTCGGAGAGGTCGAGTACGCGCTGGGAGAGGTCGCCTCGGATCCCATCGAAGACCCAGAAAAAGTCGCGAGGTGCTGCCGGTTCATCCGATGGTGGCGGCTCTCCCGGGGGAATTGGCGGTTCCTGGGCGAAGACGGGGGCGATGAGGAGGAGAGAGAGAAGGAGTGAGCAAGAACAGTACGGCCAGGATTCCCCCTGCATCACCAACCCCCTTCGCCGAGTGGCGTACAGTATAGACCTAAGACCCCAACATCGGTCCCACCGTTGAACTCGCTGGCTCGCACTCTAGACTGAACCGATACTCGAAACACTCATTCCTCGAGGGTCGACCGCTCCCACGCCCCAGTCCGGGCATTCCGGGTTTCGAAGCGCCCTCCTGAAGGGATTTCCGATGCCACGCACCGCCGTCATCGCAGCTTCAATTCTCCTCCTCCTCTCGTGCAACAGCATCGCCAAGGAACAGGGAAGCCCGGTTTCTCCCCTGGCCCAAACCAACGTAGGTTTCTCCGGGGATACCCCCGGTGGTCTCACCGACGAGACGCTGCCGCTGATGCGCGGGATCACGGAACTCTATTCGGCGGACCGGGCAAACCTCCGCCGTTTCTACGATGCCCCGATGTCGAACCTATCGGGTGAGCGCCAGATCCAGTTCCTCGAGGCGTGGAAACAGACTCTCGACGGGATCGACTTCGACGCCCTCGATAAGGATGGCAAGATCGACCACATTCTTCTCCAGAACGATGTGCGCTATAACCTCCGTTCTCAGGAGCACGAGCAGAAGAAGCACGACGAAATCGACGTCTTCGTACCCTTTGCTCAGGTCATCATCGATCTCCAGGAGGCCAGACGAAGAGTCGAGAAGTTCGAGCCTCGTGAGATCGCTGACGTCGTCTCCAAGATCCCCGAAAAGGTCGAGAGCGCCCGGGAGTCCATCGAGGAAAAAATGAAAGCGGCTGAAGGAGAATCTCCCTTCAACAGGTCCGTTGCCAATCGTGCCGCGAGAATGGTCGATCGCCTCGAGAGAACTCTATCCGGCTGGTATCGGTTCCATGACGGCTACGACCCGCTCTTCACCTGGTGGGTGGCAAAGCCCTACGAGAACGCCCAGACCTCCTTGAAGAATTACGCGAAGTTCATCCGCAAGAAGGTGGTCGGCATCACCGACGAAGAGGATCCGCCGATCATCGGCGATCCGGCGGGAAGAGAAGAACTCCTCAGCATGCTCGAGTCGGAGATGATTGCCTACACCCCCGAGCAATTGATCGAGATCGCCAAGCGCGAGTTCGAGTGGTGCCGCAAGGAGATGCTTCGCGCCTCCAACGACCTCGGTCACGGGGATGACTGGCGCGCAGCTCTCGATCACGTCAAGAACCTGCACGTCGACCCGGGGGAACAGCCGACGCTGATCCGCGACCTCGCAGTCGAGGCGATCGCTTTCCTTGCAGAACACGATCTGGTTACCGTTCCCGAGTTGTGCAGGCAGACGTGGAGGATGGAGATGCTGTCAGCGGAGAGTCAGAAGACGAGCCCCTATTTCCTCGGTGGCGAGGTGATACGGGTCGCCTTTCCGACACACGAGATGGAACACGCCGACAAGAAGATGAGTATGCGCGGCAACAACAAGCACTTCGCACGCGCCACCGTCCACCACGAGTTGATCCCCGGACACCACCTGCAGGGGTTCATGACCCGTCGTCACCGCACCCACCGGCGCGCATTCAGCACTCCCTTCTGGGGAGAAGGCTGGGCGCTCTACTGGGAAATGCTGCTGTGG
The DNA here is from genome assembly GCA_015664425.1 of Planctomycetota bacterium. Classification (GTDB taxonomy): domain Bacteria; phylum Planctomycetota; class UBA8108; order UBA1146; family UBA1146; genus DTRS01. The sequence continues at coordinate 1,642 of DQQH01000238.1, read as the reverse complement.
AACAAGAACTTCGCCAGGTCAGCTGAAGATCGCATCGGCATGCTCTTCTGGCGCACTCACCGCTGTGCGCGGATCATCTTCTCTCTCAGTTACCACCTGGGAAAGATGACTGCAGAGGAAGCGATCAATTTCCTCGTCGAGAATGTCGGCCACGAGCGCAACAACGCCACTGCCGAGGTCAGGCGCTCGGTCAGCGGCAGTTACGGTCCCCTCTACCAGGCGGCGTACATGCTCGGTGGTCTGCAGTTGATGGCGCTGCACCACGAAATGGTCGATTCGAAGAAGATGACCGATCGCCACTTCCACGATGCTATCCTGCGCAACAATTCGATCCCGATCGAGATGGTCAGAGCCGCCATCAGCGGCCACGACCTCGATCGCGATCATCGAGCAAGATGGCACTTTTACGGCCAGGTCGATGTGCCAGAAGAAAAGGAAGACGGCGGCAGCTAGCTGCCGGGAGGGGAGCAGGAAATGGCCAGCAACAAGATGGGCGAATCGGCGATCTCCGGAGTGATCGGAATGCTGTTCGGACTGGCGGGGGGCTGGGTGATGCTGCAGATGAAAGGCGATAATCCCATCGTCTCCGCCGACCTCTATATCGCCCTGGCCATCGCGGGATTCCTCGGCGCCTTCTTCGCCAACTTTTTCAGCGCCGGCAGGAAGAGCTAGAAACCCTGAGCAACTGGCAGGAAGGAAGGAGGGGCGTTGCTTCTCGTTGGAACGATGACCCTCCCCATTCTCCTTCTTGGCGCAACCGCTCTCCAGGCAGAGAATCCAGCAGCCACCACGATCCCGATTGTGGTGACCTGCGACTGGCGAGTTGAACTGGTCGGGATCGTCTTTCGCCTCTCCGGTCGACCCGAATACAGCAGCCCCGCTGCCGCATCGCCGATCCGCCTCGCCATCGACGAGCATTTCGCACTCTTTGGCGACCATCCGGTGGTGAGCGAGGCGAGGCGACTCACCGCCGAGCGAGGAATCTCCTTCGACGCCCCGATGAGTTTCGCCGTCCATCTCCAGGGGCAACGCCCCACCGATCTCGCCCTGTTTCTCGACCCCTTCCCTGCGCGACTCGACTCGCGCTGGGACGCGTCATCGGTTGATCGATTCCTTCCCTTGCTGATCGACTTCGCGGTGAAGACCGACTTTATCTCCTGGTGGGAAGATCAGCAGGAACATCGCAAGCATCTCATCGGCGAGGTCAGTGCCAGGATCGAGAAGGAACTGCATCTTCGCTGGCTGCGGCAGTTCTTCGGGCTCGAGGGAAAAGGCACAGCACGCATCACCCTGTCCGCTGTCGCCGGCAATCACTCCTACGGCACGAGCATCGCTCACGACAGAGGCGTGGAATTGCGCCCGGTGATCGGCATCCCCCGATCGACGGCAGCGGGTGGCGCCTTCCTCCTGCCGACCATCGTTCACGAGTTGTGCCACGGCTGGGTGAACCCTCTGGTCGACGGCAGTTGGCACCTCTTCGAGGACGCCGGAGAGAAGCTGTTTCACCGCGCCGAAACGCCGATGCGGCAACAGGCCTACACCAGCGCCAGGATCGTCATCGCCGAGACGATCGTCCGCTCGGTGGTGCTGCGCTGGCTTCTGGTCCACCAGGGGCGAGATGAGGCGATTTCCCAGCTCAGTG
>DQQH01000218.1 GCA_015664425.1 Planctomycetota bacterium | reverse complement strand
CACGCTCCGACGGTTCAGCTCCTCGACACCCGCAAGACGATTCCAGGGCTGCGCCATTTCCAGAAGCATGCCGTCCGCGTCGGCGGAGGCACCTCCCATCGCGCTCACCTGGCGGAGTTCCCGATGGTCAAGGAGAACCATCGTCTCCTCTTCAGGCAGGCCTTTCTCGCTCCCGACGCCGATAAGAGGGAGGAGATCTCCTCCATCGTCGAGGCGCTCAGGGCGGCCCACCCCGACCTGCCGCTGGAAGTCGAGGTCGAGGATCAGGAGAGTTTCCTCGCCTGCCTGGCCGAAGGGGTCGACATCGTGCTGGTCGACAACCAGCCCGCTGACGTTCTCAGGGAGTGGCTCGCAGAGGCGGCCAGGAAGGGCCACGAGGTCAATCCGGAGAGGATCGAGGCCTCGGGGGGGCTCGCCGGCGACGCCATCGCCGCCCAGGCTGCAGCCGGAGCCGGGCGGATTTCGAGCGGCGCGCTGACCCACAGTTCGAGGGCCCTCGAACTGTCGATGGACATCGGCTGGCTCGACTGAAGTGTCCGCCCGCGGTCCTCTTCCATCCCCGGTGGAGGCTGCCGAGTCGACCCGATACAATCTTGTCGTCGTGCGCTTGTGCCAGGGAGGTTTCTCCGTCAAAGGTTTTTTTAGCCCTGAGAGGTGAAATGTCGGAAGTGAAGGAAGAGCGAGGGCTGGTGCTCAGGCTCCTGCACATCGATGACTCTGCTCAATCGATTGCCCTGGGGACGGCGATCGGGATGTTCATCGCGATGACCCCGACAGTCGGTTTCCAGATGATCCTGGTGTTGATCGTCTGCGCCTTCGTTCCTGCGAACCGCCTGGCGGGCCTGGTGACCGTCTACATCTCCAACCCACTGACCCTGGTGCCGATCTACTACGTCGACTACCTCGCTGGTGGCTGGACGCTGGGAAAGGAGGGGATGGAATACGAGGAATTCGTGCGCCTGATAGAAAGTGCCCTCTCCAATGCCCGGGAGGCCGGGATCCTCGCCCAGTTCTACGAACTGTTCGGATTCCTCGGGCGGGAATTTGCGGGACCGATGATGCTCGGGGGAGCGTTGATCGGGCTGGTGCTGGCGATTCCCACCTACGCCCTTCTGGTCAGTGCAATCCGTTCTCACCGCCGTCGGCATCCGAAGGTGCCTGTCGTCGAGGGTGCAGAAGCGGCGGCGGGAAACGCCGTTTCAGGGGAGTCTCTAACGGAGAAGGAATAGGTCATGAAGATCATGATCCTGGGCATTCAGGGGGCGCAGTTTCTGGTGCCGACGGTGTGTCTGCTGCTTCTCCTCTCCTGCAACGCCTGCGAGTCGAGGGTCACCTCGAGACCGTTGATACCGGGACTCCACAGACTCGAAATCGACGGCCACATCCTCAATGTCGAACTCGCCACCGTCGATGGGACGCGCCAGCTGGGCCTGATGTATCGAGACAGTGTTTCCGAGGACAGCGGCATGCTCTTCATCTTTCCGGAAGCGAAGATCCAGCGCTTCTGGATGAAGAATTGCCGCATCCCTCTCGACATCGCCTTCATCGATGAAGATGGCAAGATCGTCAACGTTCAGACGGCGGTTCCACCTCCACCCCAGGCACGGGTCTTTCCTCGTTATCCCTCGCTCAAGCCGGTGCGCTACGTACTCGAGACAAGGGCAGGCTGGTTCGAAGAGCGTCTACTGGGTCCAGGGACTGTGGTCAATGGGTTCAGGGGACCGCGGGGACAGCAGATACGATGACGGTCCCACCAGGAAGGGAACTCCTTGAAGGCGGAATCGACTCTGGCGGAGTCATCGCCCACCTCCTGACCTGGGGAACTCTCCTTCTCACCGCTGGCTTGGCGGGCCCGCCTGCCTCGGAGGTGACCCTGTGCCACTCCGAGGTGGAATCAGGTTCTCCAGTGATCGTCGACCTGAACGTCGATCCCTGGCCGCGGCTGATGCTCATCGAGGGGATCGGCGAGGTTCTCGCCCGTCGCATCGTCGCCCAGCGCCAGGGTCGAGGAGAGTACCGCTGCCTCGAGGAGGTGATGGCTCTCAGAGGAGTTCCCGATGGCGCCCTCGAACGCGCCCAGCAGTGGCTCCTTCCCCGCTCCT
>DQQH01000168.1 GCA_015664425.1 Planctomycetota bacterium | reverse complement strand
ACCTCGACGAGGGCAACCTTCTGGTCGTCGGGGAGAAACTATTTCTTTGAGAATCCCCCCGAGGTCTTCGACCGATTTTTCTCCGGTCACGACCAGGTCTGCGAGGCGGTCAACCTCACCGAGAATACCGGCCTTCTCATCCGCGGCGAGATCGAGAGGTTGGATGAAGTCGTACGCCCCCCTGCGCCCTGCCTCGATCCAGGATTCAGGATCGGTGTAGTCGATTTTCCCGGCGGCGACGTCGTCGAAGAATCCCTCCACTACCTCGACGAGGGCAACCTTCTGGTCGTCGGGGAGATAGGAATCCTCGACCTGGGCGATGACGGCGGGGCGCACCACGTCTTCTGCCACCTTGTGGAGCGCCCATCGGGCGGCAAAAAATGCCATGACCGCCGCGACGAGCAACAGCAAGATCAACACCAGGACGGCGATGAGGCACCCCTTGGCGAGGGATCGGGATCCCTTTCCGCCGCCAGCGACCGCCTCTGAATTCTCCAACAATCCACCTCAGCCTTCGATAGTCAGCCCCGGGAGTTTACCTCCTGGGAGGCGGCCTCGGGAGACGGTGGGCGGTGGATCCTCACCTTCGAAGGTGACAGGCTCCCTTCCAAGGGCCACAATGGCCCAGCGGAGGGGCTCGTGCCCCTCCAGGCACGTTTTGAGAACGACTTTACTGAGAGCAGCGATTTGGGTTCTTCAGTCTCACCCCACGTTCAGGCGATCATCCTCTGTGATCATGTCTATCGCGACGAGGAAAGCCGCAAGTGCGTCATCGCCGGCACCTTCAACCGTGTTTACCTGGCGGAATTCCCTGGCGAGTACCATCCAGCGTCGATTTATCTCAATCTCAGCGATTTCTCCGGCCGCCATTCACTGGCGTTTCGCTTCAAGCGAATTGCCGATCAGGCGATTCTCGACGAGAGTCCACCGTTCGAGTTGATCCACAAAGATCGTCGCGAGCATCACGAGTGCATCTTCGATCTGCCGCCGCTGGAATTCCCAAAGCCCGGGCGCTACACCCTCGAGATCATCTTCGACAATGAAGACGTGATCGGGCACGCCGATGTCGAAGCACTGTTGCTGCAACCTGTCGAGGACAGGATCTAGCTGCCTGTGCCGGCAATCCTTTTGAAGTGGGCCCTGAGCACCTGGATCTTCCCCGACTTCAGGCCAGTCAACTGCGCCTCGAATTCGTCGCCCAGGGCGTGTCTCGCCAGCAAGGCGGTGACACGCGCAGCCACCTTCGGGCTCGGATCGCGAATCACCGGCGCCAGTCTGGCTGCACCATCGCGCTCGAGCCCCGGAAGCAGGTCCTTCAGCAGTTTCTTGCGCAACCGGCCATCAGCCGCGAGGAATTCGCTGATCTTGTCTGCCTCGCTCAATGCAGGTTTTCCAGGATCTGCCGATGCTCCGGGTCGGCGCTGACCTGGTACTCGAAGATCACCTCGAGACCTTCTCCCACCTGTAGATCGAGGAGCCAGCGGACGATTCCATCCTCCTCGGAGACAGGGCGTGGCTCGGTCCCTTTGGTGATCCGGACCCTGACCTCTTCGACATCGCTGACCGGCATCCGGTCGACGAGGAAGAAGGGAACATCGATGGGAACGTAACTGGTGATGGTGGTACGCCACGCCTTGATCACCCGGTTCTCCTTGGCGAAGGAGCGTCTCTCACTCTCCTCGTCCCTGATTTCCTCGCGAAAAACGGTGATCCTGCCATCGGCTCCGAAGTAGAGGTCGAATTGCTGTCCGGGAGCAACCATCCCGAGGGTGGCATCGCCGACATAGGTGTTGTTGCGGAAGACCCGAACCGTTCCCGGGAGGAGCGGCGCCGCCGAGATGTTGCGCAGCGTTCCCTTGCGATATACGTGAGGCCTGATCACGGGTATCGACTCCAGGCTCTGCTCGGCAGTGAATCGTT
>DQQH01000020.1 GCA_015664425.1 Planctomycetota bacterium | reverse complement strand
GAAACCGCCGCATGGCGGTTTCGGCGATCATCTTGTGAACCTCAGCGCCATCGGTATCCCCACGTGTGAGATTGGACATGAGCCAGATGCGAAGTCCGGAGTCCTCGTGAGAGAGCGCCTTGATCAGCGAGTAGGCATCACCTCTGGAGGGCGGTTCGCGATTGGTAACCACCACCGTTTCTCCGGCAAAGTGACAGAAGCGCCGGACCTGTGAACCAATTCCTGCCCCGGTGTCGAACAGCATCAGGTCGAAAGTGGAAGCGAGCTCTTCGAAGGCGCTCAGCATTCTCTCCTGGGAATTACTGTCCAGATCCGCGAGGTCGGTGACACCGCTTGCTCCAGGAAGGAGCACTAGTTTTCCACCCGGGGTTCCGCCCTTCTTCCTCCAGTAGTCGGGGGGAATCTCGACGAGCACTTCATCGAGGGAGCAGCCACCTCCTACGTGATGCTGGAGAGTCTTCTTCGGGTTGATATCGAAGAGGAGCTCGACGTTGGCAAGTCCGAGATCGCAGTCGACGATGAGAACGCGATTCCCCTGGCGCGCCCACTCGATCGAGAGCCCGACGCAGACCTGGGTCTTGCCAACACCGCCCTTGCCGCTGGTGATGGCGATCGTACGAACGCCCGTGGCTGTTTCGCCTGTTGAATTGTCGACGTCCCTCGATCCGCGGCGAAGGCGGGCGAGAATCATCCCCTCTATCGAGACCACCATTGCCTCGGGAATTCCAATGGCAGCGGAGACCTCTTTCTGGGTCAACTCCTCGCCGTAGAGCATCTGGATGATGCACTTCTCCTCTGCGCTCATATCGGCCAGGAGTTTCGAACTGGCGGTGACATCGACGGCGCCATCGCTCAGACGGGCGAGCAGCAGCAGATCCTGCGCCTCCCTCGGATTTCCGGAGACCGACCCGAGGAAATTCTCGGGTTCGGGCTCGCCGTCACCATCGGCGAGAAGGCGATCCCAGACCTTGTCGACCCGAACCTTCGCCTTTTCGACCTGCTTCGAGAAGGCTGCGTTTTCACCGATCGCCCGGGAGAGGGCGCGTGAAATCCCCCGGCTGGCCTTGGTCACGAACCCTGACGACCCCATCCTCTGACGGCGGCTGATAACTCCAGCGAGGGCCTCGATCGCAATCGTCTCGAGACGTCGATCAGTTCCGAGTGAGCCGAGGCGGGCGAGAGCCGCGGCGACCAGGGGCAGGTAGTTCTCGAGGAGCGCGTCTCGTGGAGCGGAATCGCCACTCCGGCGATATTCCGCCCAGAAGTTCTCGGGGTTTGGATCCATCTTCTCACGACGGGGCAAGGCACCTCCGTAACGGCAGGGACATGGCAGGATTTTCCACGCCACAACCCCATTCGCAAGGGTGGAACCGGATCTCAACCCTCGACGTGAATCCACCATTCCCGGGAGTCACGGAGCAAACCCTTCTCATCGCGGATCACCCAGATGGTGGGATCCTTGACCTCGACGACGACTCGATGCCACCCCGGATCGAGATCCTTGCCACGAAACTGGGCAGCATGAAGGGTCCTGCCTGAGGGATCCTGTCCCGAGGCGACCCGTTTCGCCGCCTCCGCCTCCCGACCGTCGATCACCCGGGTCCTGCCCCTTCCTGAGGCACTCTCTCCTCCATCGCCGCCGGCACCAACCGGCTTCTGGGCCCCGAAGGAGAGGATCGTCCAGGCAACCTCGAGATCGTGCGTTCTCGGTTGCATCGGCCAGACCTTCAGCACCACTTCCTCCCCGGCCTTGATCTCGATGTCCCCCGGCTCGGGTTCGACCCGATCGATTGGGCTCACGTACCGGTAGATGGTCCAGATCATCTTTTCCATGCAGACGACGCAGAAGCCGCTGCCATCTCTCATCATGCAACCCATCTGCGGACGCCAGACGTTGAAGGGGGTGTGATCACCGCCCTCGAATATGGAGACCTTCGAGTGGTTCCACCACTTCTCTTCCCCGGCGTCGATCCAGTAGTCCCAGAAGGTCTTCGAGAGAACGTCTTCGCGATCAGAGCCACGCATCAGGTTGGGCCGCGCCTCCGATGTCGGGACGTTCATCTCCCGTTTCTTGACCAGTTCCCTCTCGGGATCGGTTCCCTGAACGTAATCGTACTCATCGCGGAGCCCTGCGAGGGAGTGCCCCACCTCGTGGTTGACGACCGAGAGTCCCGCTTTCGAGAGGGTCGAGACCCCACCCCCGCCGGTGGCGACATCGGCGTAATCGTTGCAGATGACGATGGCCTGACGATCCTTTCCCGCCTCCGGGAAGCGCCGGGTGAAGGAGAAGACCTTCGAGGAATTGCAGGTCAGGATCTGCCAGCGGACACCGGCATCGAGAGGGGTGTCCTTCTCCACATCGCCGGGGATGCGATCGATCCCGGAGTCAGGGGAACCGAGCTGGAGGGCGGTGACATTGAAGTAGGACTCGTACTCGCGGTATGGATCGACGGAGAAGAGCAACTTCTTGCAGGTGTTCGCCGAATTGAGGAACGCTTCCTGGTACTCGTCATCAACGGGGTATCCCTCGCCGAGGATGAAGAAATCGACGCGATTCGAGGGACGGCCATTTTCTTCCAACCGCCGGAAAGCGAGCAGCGGGTCTTGAAGCAGGCGGCGCGCCTCTGCAGACTGCTCGGCATCATCGGCCTGTTCGATGACCTGTCGGAGAAAGTTGTCGGCCAGCTCGAAGGACCCCTGTTCCCTCAGCGTCTTGACGTACGCCACCACCATCTCGATGCGGCTCGAT
>DQQH01000137.1 GCA_015664425.1 Planctomycetota bacterium | reverse complement strand
GCATCGAACCTTCTCGCGGAAAAGACACCTTGACCACACCGTTGTTGCGAATTTCATCCTTGCCTCCTGTGGACGGCAGCCTGGGCATCGAGCACGGCTTTGAACCCCCGGGCCAGTTTCTCGACCGATCCGGTGGCCCAGTAGTGGGTGAAGTAGAAGTGGGGTTGTTCACCGACCATGTGATTGTGCAGGGCGACGACGTGAATGCTCGCCTTTCTCATCGCCCGGAGCACTGGCTGGACTTCCTCGGCCGTCATGATGAAATCCCCATCCATGGCTGCCAGTTCATCGTTTCCAGAAAAGGCTGCCCAGCTGGACAGACCCATCGTGGCGCCAATCGGGGTCCGATGCATCGAACCTTCTCGCGGAAAAGACACCTTGACCACACCGTTGTTCACGCCGCTTTTTGCTCCGAGAATCCGGTCGATGACCGAGGCGTCGATGGAACCCGCGGTCGGAATTGGTCCGGGAAAACGACTGGCAGGCGTCGGACTGGTGCTGCGGACTGCCTTGATGGCATCCCACACGCTCTTGACCGCTGCGGCCAGTTCGGTGGGCTCACCCTGGCCGCCGATGTGCATGAAATAGACCTTCGGCTCATCAAAGAAGAAGTGGTTGTGAAGGGCGGTGATTTCCAGTCCGTCGGCAAACGCCGCATCCATGGCGGCATCCACCTCGTCTTGAAACACAACAGTATCGCCCATGACCATGGCACCCTTTGGATTCGCTTGGAAGGCTGCCCACGAGCCGAGTCCTGCTTGCGGTTTGAAGGGCATGCCGTCGATATTGACCTCGACATCAGAGCGCGACCAACCGATGCGTACGACACCATCGGCCTGAGTCGTGGTATTGCTACCTGCGGCCTTGCCGATCGCCTCGGCGTCAAGTGTGGCACCTGGTGGAACAACGCTCAGGGTGCAACCGAGGAGGGCACAAGCAGGGAGCACCGCCAGCCAGAGACGTTGTCGTATCATTTTTGCATTCCTTCTTCCGGAACTTCCCGTATCGATCCCCTTGCTTCCTCGCAAGCCGGGCTCGCTTCATTGTTGTGTAGCGGCAGAGGTTTCAACTTTCGCTTCTCACGGCCCCCATCGGCACGAAAGGGGGATCACGATGGGCGACTCGAACCCGGTTGCGCCGACTCCGACGGCAGCGCCTTCTTCTTGCGCTGGCGGCGGCGCAGGTGCGGGAGCAGCCACAGGTACACGCCGGTGATCCACATTCCGAGAAGGATCACTCCGACGGGTAGGAACAGGTAGAGCTTGAAGCCGGGGCCGAACCAGGAACCGTCGTGGAGCGACTCGATCAGGTCGGAGCGGCGGTAGGTGCTGGAGAGAATCTTTCCGCTGTGGGCATCGAGCTGCACCTCCCAGCGGTTCTTGCAGCGCACCTTGACCACCCCGTCGGTCGGCCGAACGTCGAGGCGGTCGATGTCATCCCAGCTCTCCACCTCTGCCTCGGGCACGCCGCTGGCGATGTCGAGGATGCGATCGAAGTCGAGATCAGGCGCATCGACGCTGCCGCGCTGGGTGGGAGGCTGGATCCACGCCCACTCCTTCTTCAGCTGCAGGAAAAGACCGCTGCTGATCATCACCAGAAGCGGCAGCGCCG
>DQQH01000090.1 GCA_015664425.1 Planctomycetota bacterium | reverse complement strand
TACGGCCTCAGCGCGACCCTCAACTCGATGGAGTCCGACGCCGTGTTCTGCGATACCTCCGTAGAACCGCCGGCTGTCGCCTCGCTCACCGCGACCGAGATCGATCCCTGTGAAGGGACCTTCGACATCAACTGGCTGAACTTTGCGGTTTACGACCAGATCATCGTGACCCTCGACGGCCTGCTGATCGCAAGTTTGCCCGGGGACGCGACCACCACCCAGGCCACTCTCGGTGGCCCCGGCAGCGGAGTCGTCTGCGTGACAGCCACCGCTTCAGGGGTAAATTCCGCGGCGGTCTGTACCGACCTGGTCGCACCGGGAGTCCCGACCACTGGACCTTCGAACGTGCAGGCGGTGGTCGATCCTCTCGACTACAGCGTGACGGTTTCATGGACGGCAAACACCCAGCACGAGACCTTCGACGTTCTCTTGGATGGCTCGACTGCTGCCGTTCTCGCCGGAGATCAGACCAGCGTCACATTGCCGCTGGAGTTCCCGGGTACCTTCACAGTCTGTGTTTCCGGTACAAACATCTGCAGTGACACGGTTCCCGCAGCATGTGCCGAAGGCGTGGCACCCCCTCTCTTCGAGCGCGGTGACACAAACTCCAACGGCGGTCTCGACATCGCGGACGTTGCAAAGGCGTTGACTTTCATCTTCGCAGGAGGCACTGCCAACTGCCTGGATGCCTACGACGCCAATGATGACGGGCACATCGACATCTCTGATCCGATCCAGGTGGTCCTGTACCTCTTCGCCAACGGCGCCGGTCCTGCCGGACCCATAGGCAGTTGTGGAGCAGACCTCACCGAGGACACGCTAAGTTGTGAAAGTTTCCCCGCCTGTCCCTGATGGGATAATTGGGGGCGACCATGCGGAGAGCGACGAAGAGCATGAGTTTTTTCGGTTCGGCCCAGGCCGTGGTTCCCTTCCCGGGGACGGCGGCCCGGGCCGAGGTGGCATCACCAGGTGTTGAATAAATCACCCCGAGATCAACCCTAGCCAGGAGCCTTCAGATGGCCCAGGAAAAACCCACGAGCCTTCCATTCCTGGTTCTACTGGCGATGGCAACGCTGATTTTTCCACAATCCTGGGGTGATGATCGCAACGATTCCGATCCAGTCCCGGTTGCAACAGACGACAAGGAGTCAACGGCACTCAAGCAGGAGAAGAAAGACCTCCCCGACTGCTGCGAGACTCCCCAGAGCCAGGACACGGTCTTTGTCTCGCCACCGAACATTCCCGATACCACAGTTCTCGACCAGGATGGTGAAGCGCACAACTTCTACTCCGATCTCGTCAAGGGCCAGACGGTCGCCATCAACTTCATCTTCACCACCTGCAAGACGATCTGCCCCCCTCTCACTGCCACTTTTTGCAAGGTCCAGGAAGATCTGAAGAAGAAATACGGCGACGAGGTGAAACTGATCTCGGTGAGCGTCGACCCGACCACCGATCGCCCTGGAAGGCTGATGGAATTCAGGAATCGTTTCGGAGCAAAAGCCGGCTGGAACTTCGTTACCGGCAACAAGCAGGAGATTGATCTGCTGCTTGTCGCTCTCGGAGCCGCAACACCCGACAAGTTCGACCACTCCGCGATGGTCCTGATCGGCAACGAGAGCACCGGCGACTGGGCTCGAACCTACGGCCTGGCACCCGCAGAAAAAATCGTCGAGGTGGTCAGCGAGATCCACGACAATGCCCGCGCCCAGAAGGAACGGGAGAACTCCCCTTCAGCCCAAGCGGAGACCTACTTCCCCAACAACGTCCTCATCACTCACGAGGGTGAATCGATCCGTTTCTACCAGGACCTCCTCCAGGGGAGAATGGTCCTGGTCCACGTTGTGTTCTCTCGCTGTGCCGGGGTCTGCCCTCCGATAATGACCAACCTCAAGATGGTCAGCACCATCCTCGGCGATCTCCTAGGCAAGGACCTCACCATCCTCTCCTTCACTGTCGATCCCGAATACGACACCCCGGAGAAGCTACGAGAGTTCGCCGATTCCTTCGAACTTCCCGATGAAGGCTGGAAATGTCTCACCGGTGACCGTGCCGACATCAAGGAAGTGCTATCGAAAATGGGAGCATGGGTCGAAGAAAAAGAGCAGCACAACACCTGGCTGATCCTCGGCAACGAACCCACCGGAGACTGGCGCAAGCTCAATGCGATGGCACCGCCGGTGCAGATCGCTGACCTGGTTCGTGAGATGCTCGCCGAAGAACCGCAGCGCTAGTCGTCTCCAGGAAAAAAGCAAGGCTCCTCGATGTCAGGGGCCGGATTCCAGGATCCCCCGGATCGCCCTCAGCGCATCCGACTCCAGCAGGGAGTCTCCCACTTGGCAAGCGTAACAGAGAAGGCTCACTCCGTGATTGGATAGAGCGCGACGGCGCGCCCTCTCACGCACCTCCCCGCTGACCTCACCGTATTCCCCGAAGAAACCCTGTCGCGCCGGCGGCGGCAGCCAGCTGTAGACGACCGCCAGGTCGAGAGCGCGCTCACCCAGACAGAGGTCCCCCCAGTCGATCACCGCCGCCAGAGATCCACCGTCATCGATGAGAAGATGGCGCGAGTAGAGGTCGCCGTGAAGGAGGACCGCCGCTTCCTCGCCTGGGTCGGGAAGCACCGCGGTGAGTTCCTCGATGATCCTCTCCTTCTCGGCGTCGCTGAGGGACTCGACAGCGACACTTGCGAGCAATTGGAGAGCACGTTCGCTGGCGCCCCTCAGGTTGCTCCTGAACCCATCCAGGGGAACCTCCGGCCCCTCTTCGGAGTCCCCGACCTCGACCCCATGGAGAGCCCGGAGGAAGCCTGCCAACGTCCCGGCCAACCTCCCCCGATCATCACCCGATAGGGTGATGGTGTCGGACCCCTCGCCTTCCAACTTCCTGTGGCCGTAGAAACGAGCGGGATATTTCCCCTGGGGAATCCCCAGCAGTTGCGGTCGGGGTATCGCCAGCGGCAGTTTCGATGCCAGCCACGGCAGGACTTCCAGCTCGGTTTCGATCGCCTGTGCTCCGAATGCCCGCCGGGGAAACCGAAACGCCCAGCCATCTGTGAGCCAGACGTCGTTGTCCCAACCGCTGCCGAGAAGTTCGAGGTTCGCCAGCGACAGATCCGGGAACTGCGTTCCAATCAGGGCACGTGCCCCCTCGATGTCGACGGGAAATTCTCCCTGCCAAGGGTAGGCGGTGGATTCAACTCCTGGACTCTGGACCATCTCTTCCTCCCCCCTCATCCTGCCTCAGAAGATACGCCATCCGGGCGCTGACATCGGGATCGACCCCTGGCCCTCCGTGCGTACCGCCAGTTCTGATCGACCTCCAGGCTCACCTGAGCCGGTAGAGGAAGGGCCGGAGCCAAACAACCTCCCGGCAGGAAGGCAGAAGCATGAAATCATACCTCTGGATGGTGATCGCTACTCTCCTGACAGCAACCGGTTGCTCCATGACCGGTAGCACGGTTGGGGGAGAGCCACTGACCCTGGCACGATTCCTTGCCGGCGACCTCCGTCCGGGGGGCGCCCCGGCGGTGCGCTGGCACGGCGGTGGCGGTTACACCACTCTCGAGAGGGATCCTGCAGGCAAACATCAGCTCACCCTCCACG
>DQQH01000099.1 GCA_015664425.1 Planctomycetota bacterium | reverse complement strand
CCGCGAGATGAGGCGATTTCCCAGCTCAGTGAGGAACAGCAGAAAGGATTCCGCTGGATCCAGGGCGTCGTCATGAGCCTGGTGGAGTACGAAACGAAGCGAGACCAGTACCCGACCTTCGAGAAGTTTCTGCCGGTCCTCGCGGCGACGATCGATCGACTGGCTTCGGCCGAGGAGGCCGCTGCCGTGGCCCGTCCCAAGATCGTCTCGATTTCCCCTCGACCGGGGTCGAAAAATATCCCCGCTGGGCGTACCCAGCTGCGCATCGAGTTCGACCAGCCGATGGCAGAGACTTACAGCGTGACCGGCGGCGGCGAGACCTTTCCCAGGGTGATCGGCAAACCGACCTGGAACGATGAGGGCACCGTCTTCACCCTTGCGATCGAGCTCGAGGGCAACAGGAGCTATGCCTTTGGCGTCAACGGTCCCAACCACCACGGCTTCAAGAACCGCCAGGGGATTGTCGTCGAAGAGCGCTGGATCGAGATCTCCACAGAACCGTGAAGATCGATACCTCTCGTCGTCATCCCAGCAGCGGCTTGAAGGTAAGCCGGTGACTCCAGACGAGGAAGAGGTGGATCGCCGCCAGAACCGCCGCCATGGCGAGGCCGTTGGGATCGACGAAGTAGTGGAAGCAGAAGATGTTGACCAGCACCGGGGTCAACACCAGCAGCCCCAGCGCGGTCCATCTCCCTGAAGCGATCAGCAGGCCGCCGACCACCTGGGTTGCCTGGACCAGCGGCCACAGGTAACCGGTGGCACCCATTCCTGTGAAGAAGGTGATCGCTGCTTCCGGCGGCTCCTCGCCGCCCCCGACCTCGAACCAACTAAAGAAGCCGTTGAGCCCCATCAGCGCGAAAAAGGCACCGAAGAGCACCTGCAGCCCCAGCACCAACTTGTTTTCAGAAGGTCTGTCGGTCATCGAATCCCCCGTTTTCTTCTGCTGAAATCCCCGGCGACGCGGAAAGCCTAGCGCGATCCGTTCAGAAGACAAGCGCAGCGCCTGGAAACCCCCCTAACCCGCGTCGAGATGGCCGCTGTCGCTGTCTCCCATCTCGACACCCCCGGCGGGGAAGTACTCTCTCCAGCGACCGTCGACAAGGGCGGCAGTCTCCTCGTCGCAGAAGAGTTCGTCGGGGAAACCGTCGCGCAGGCGGGCATCGATCAGCACCGGCGGCTGATAGGCGATGTGATTGCGTATGACCTCGCTGGCGGCGCCGTGGATGTCAGCGGCGGGCTCAAAGCGAGTGAAGGTGGTCCACAGGAAGCGTGCGTCGGTGCGCGTCGCCGCCCGAGCATCATCGACGAGCACCACCAGCGGCCAGTTGGCGATGGCGGGAGATTCGAGCAGGCGCCCAGGGGCATCGGTTTCACTGGCAACGGAAGGGCCCTCGACGACGAGGCAGCCGCGACAGTAAACCTCTGCCCGGTCGAACCCCCGGGGCAACTCCCCCTCGAAGGCATCGGGGAGATCGCGAATAGCCTCGCCGAGGCCGAGGAGGAAGCCCTTGGAGCCCTCGTTCACCGTCGGAGAGGTGTAGTCGAGGGTGTCGAAACTGGTGCAGCCGAGGACGTGCAGGTCGGTGGCGAAGTCGGCGCGGGCAAGGATGTATTCGAGGACCTGGCGGAAATTGCGCAGGTCGACATCGCCATCGGTCAGCAGCAGGAACTTGGTCAGCGACAGCTGCCCCTCGCCGAGGATCCTGAACGCCGAAACGATCGCCTCTCGCCGGTAGCGATCCTTGACGACAGCAGCGGCGAGGGAGTGGTAGCCGGTCTCGCCGTAGGACCAGAGGGCTCGCACCGTCGGCATCACCAGGGGAAAGAGGGGCGAGAGGAGTTCCTGCAGGAAATCGCCGAGGAAGAAGTCCTCCTGGCGCGGCTTGCCGACCACTGTCGCAGGGTAGATGGCACCCCGGCGGTGGAAGATGCGTTCCACCTCCATCACCGGGTAGTCGTGGCGCAGGGAGTAATAGCCGTAGTGATCGCCGAATGGCCCCTCCGCCCGGCGCTCCCCTGCCAGCGCCCGTCCGCAGATGGCAAACTCGCACTCGGCGACGAGCGGGTGAGGAAAATCGTCCCGTTCCACCAGCCTGAGTGGCGAACCCTGCAGAAGAGAGGCGAGCAGCAATTCGCCGACGTTCTCCGGCAACGGTGCCACCGCCGATGCGATCATCGCCGGCGAGCCGCCGAGGAAGCAGGTCACCGGCAGATCCTCACCACGCTTTTCCGCCTCCAGCAGATGGTAGCCGGATCCCTTGTGTATCTG
>DQQH01000097.1 GCA_015664425.1 Planctomycetota bacterium | reverse complement strand
TGCTGCCGACTCGCCTCTTGAGCCCCTTTGTCCACGCGTAGACCGCCACCACCATGTCGCCGCGACTGCCCCCGCAGAAGGAGACGTAGGTTGCCTCGATCTCGACCTCGGGCTGCCACACGGCGCTGTGGAACCACTGGCCGCTGTCGGCGATCAGGATGCCGCCGGCGAGTCCCTCGGCGCTCCCTTCCCAGTCGCGGCTCCAGCGCACCGCGCGATTTTTCCGGGTGAGTGGCGGGATCCAGTCATCGCTGAGGGTGCGCTCTTCAGTCTCGAAGTTGTAGACCAGTTCGACGACCCCCTCCTTCGAGACCGTCTCCTCGGTTGCGTTGAAGAGGTCGAGGATGGCGGCGCGCTCATCGTTGGTGAGCAGGAACGGCTTTGCCTTGCCGTCGCCATCGGGCTCGTCGGTGCCGAAGGCCCCGAGGGAAAAGATGGAGAAGAGCAGGAGAGCGAAGAGCGACAGAGGGCGCAGAAAACGTGGCATCGAACCCACCTTCCGTGGAGCGCGGGCTCCGGGGCATCATCGTTTGATCAGGTGGCGAGGGCAACGGGTTTCTCACCCCGACGTCCGGCAGGGATGGCCCCATGGCGCAGGGGTTTCGGCCTCTCCTGGGGTTCCCCTCGGCGGGCCGACAGCGGCACGAGAGGGCGGGAATCGAGCGGTACTCCGCGATGGCAGCATCAGAGACTGTCGGGGTACTTGCGTCGGAAGAGGATCCGCAAACGCTCGCGCGCCCGGTGGTAGCGCTGGCGTGCTGCTTCGGCGCTGATGGAAAGGCGCCTGGCGATGGCGGCGAAGTCGAGTTCCTCGTAGTCCCTGAGGTGGATGACTTCGAGCTCATCGGGCGACATCTCGTCGAGACTGCGCTGCAGCGCTTCCAGTTGCTCGGCGATGTGTGCCGCCTTCGAGGGCGATTCCCCTCTCGCGGCGACCTGGTTGAGAGGATCGCTGGAACTGGTGGATCCCCCGCCCGCCGACCTCGGGGGTGAAGCCTTGCGGGCGATGTCTCGCTTCTTGGCGTGGGCCTTGGCCACTTCCTTGGAGATCACGCCATCGGCGATCTTGTAAACGAGGCCGCGGAACGCCGGGGTGTTGATCACCTCCAGTTCGCCCTCCTCTGACTTCCGGGCGAGGGCGATGACCACCTCCTGGAAGATGTCATCGGGGCCGATGGGGCCGCGCACGTGAGGCGGCAGTTTGCGCTCGATGTAGTGGCGCAAACTGTCCTCCTCGAGACTGAGCAAGTGGCTAAAAGCGCTCCTGTCGCCCGCGCCCAGGAGGTGGAGGAGCCGGGTGTTGAGCACCGAGGAGAAGGGATCCTGACTCGGGTGGGAATCCTGCGTCGGCTCTTCCCGGAAGGCGTCAGCGGTCGGTTTGTCTTCAGGTTCCAGGTCTTCTGCCTTCGGATCGACATCGCCCATTTCACCTCATCTCCAGCAACCAGCGGTGTTTCGGGCAGATGATCCCCGCCCGGAGTGCTCCTGGCAAGGTCCTCCTTGGCCCCAGAAACCCGCTTCAGCAGCCCCACCGCCCAGTCGATCCAGGCTATCGGTGTCAGGGGTTGTCCCACCGACGATGAATAGAACGGAACAGCGGCGTCTCTGCTGGCGTTCTGCCTGCACCGCCGAGTTGTCCGGTGGCTCGCGCCCCGCCGGGTTCTGACGGAAGGGGAAGATCGTGGCTTTTCAACCGCCTAATTCCAGCCCACGAGACGACGAACCCTCTCAACCCCAGTATCGATCGAACGCGCGGGAGCCTGACGAGTTGGCGCGGAACATCGAGTGCGACCTCCAGGAAAAGATGGTCGGGGCATGCCAGGAGAGCGCCATCGACCGCCTGAAAAAGACAGTGCGCGACAACCGCGAAGTGCTGTCGGTGATGGCGTTGTTGTTCGTGGCGCTGATCGTCGGGATGTTGTGGGCCCCGAAGTTTGCACCGCAGTGGGCAGTTGTGATGTTCGTGACCTTGATCGTGGTGATGGTGTGGTCGCTGGTCGAGCGGCAGCGGGCCCAGGAAGAGGCGAATAAGGCGAACGCTGCCGCCCGGGTAGCGAAAATCGCCAGTGAGGATGCCGACAAGGCCACCCGGAGAGAGACAGAGCGCGCCGGGGAACTGGAAGCGGCGGAGCGGTTCGAGGAAATACAATTCAGCGACTGCGTGGTGGAGGGAATGGGGGTCTGGCTTCGAGGAGAACTCATCGACCGGTCGATGGCGGTGGCGGAAAACTCGGGGCTCGCTGACGAGGCGCTCGATCAACGCCGCAAGGAACTGGAGCAGGCCTTCCTTCTCGACTGGACAGGAACCTCGAAGGAGTTCCTGAGGGTGTGCATCTTCAAACCTGCACTCGTGGCGATCGAGGAGAAGTTCGAGTCTCAGCCGCTGCTGCGCGCCCGCCTGCTGCAGCTGGTGGCGGTCAATCTGTTCGGATTCGGCCAGTTCGAAGAGGCGAAAATACCGCAGAAGAAAGCGCTGTCGATACGGCGCGAAATCCTCGGCAACGATCACCCCTCCACCCTCGCCTCGATCAACCGCATGGGGCTGCTGCTCAAGCACCTGGACAAGCTGGGGGAGGCGGAGCCTCTCTTCGACGAGGCGCTCGAGGCCCGCCGTCGTGTGTTGGGTAACGATCACCCCGACACCCTCACGTCGATCAACAACATGGGGTCACTGCTCAGACGCCAGGGCAAGCCGAAAGAGGCGATGACCCTCTGCAAGGAAGCGCTCGAAAGCTACCGCCTGGTCCTGGGCAACGATCACCCCGGCACTCTCGCATCGATCAACAATATCGGCGGTCTGTATTCCGATCTGGGGAAGTTTGACGACGCGGAGCACTATTTCGGCGAGGCGCTCGAAACCCGCCGCCGTGTGCTGGGGGATGTTCACCGGGACACTCTCACTTCGATCAACAACAGTGGGTCGTTTCTCCTTCGGCAAGGCAAGTTGATGGAGGCGATGCCCTTGTGCAAGGAAGCACTCGAGGGCTTCCGTCGCGTCCTCGGCAACCATCACCCGAACACCCTCACGGCGATCAGCAACATGGGCTTTCTGCTCAAGCGTCAGGGAAGGCTGGAGGAGGCGGAGTGCTACTACAGCGAAGCGTTCGAGATCCGCCGCCTTATCTTCGGCAACGATCACCACGATACGCTGACTTCGATTAACAACATCGGGGCGCTGTACAGGTCCCAGGGCAGGCTGATGGAGGCAACGATACACTTCGCAACTGCGCTCGAACGTTGCCGCTCGATTTGGGGCAACGAGCATCGCGACACCCTCAGTACGATCAATCACATCGGTGGTCTGCATCTCGCTCAGGGTGAGTTCGACAAGGCGGAGCCGTTCTACCGCGAGGCGCTCGAGACTCGCCGCCGGGTGCTAGGCGATGATCACACCGACACCCTTGTTTCGATGAACAACCTGGGGGTTCTCTACCGTGGACTCGGCCGATATGAGAAGGCAGAAGCCCTCGCAGCGGAAGCGGTTGGGCGAGCGCGTCGAACGCTTCCTGGCGGACACTTCCACCTCGGGATATTACTGAGCGAGCACACCCGGACACTGGTTGCGATGGAGCGCTTCAGCGAGGCAAAACCACCGGCGCTGGAAGCCCATGCCAACCTCGAGGCCCGATTGGGTGCCACTCACAGGCGTACCGTCGATGCCATCCAGAACCTCGTCGATCTCAACAACGCCTGGCACGAGTTCGAGCCAGACGCCGGTCACGACCGCTCCGCCGCCGACTGGCAATCGAAGCTGGACGCTGCCTAGAAAAAAGCCCTCCCCCGCCATCGGAAGCGGCCACGAATGCAACTGTGGCGCCATAAGCCATTAATTGATTATGGGTTACGCTGGTTCCCCCGGTCGGCTGGCAGCCTGCCGCTAGACTCCGCAGAAACCTGGGAATTTCGGTCCGGTTGAGTGAGAAAACCGGATTAACAGGGTCCGGAGTGCCTCACCGACGATGAAAAGAGCGGAACAGTAGTGCGCCTGATGGCGTTCTGCCTCCACCGCC
>DQQH01000200.1 GCA_015664425.1 Planctomycetota bacterium | reverse complement strand
CTGCCTCCTTTACCGCTGACGTTCGCTCCCAGGCCGCCCCACAGCCAGTCCCCGGGCCCGATTCCAGGATTTTCTGTCCGTAGGGTCTTGGGAACCGGATGGAGGGTACGCAGGGTGACTCGCGACCCCATGGAGGAGTCGCGAGGTGTGTGCCCCGCACGTTTCACAACCCCCCCGCCGAAAGGATGCGACATGACCGATGAGAAGAAGAAGGACAAGAAGGAGAACGAAGGCGTCAAGGACGCCAAGAAGATCGACGACGAGCAGCTGAAAGACGTTGCTGGGGGAGCGCCCCGAAGACCGACAGGTACCGATGGAACTGCAGGCACGGTCATCGGTGCCGGGGTGCTCAGGTAATTTTATGGGGGGCAGGGTCGGTCCGGCGGTTGCAGTGAGTGCGGGTGGGGCCGGGCCGACTGGGTGAAATGTCCCGTACCAGAGCCATAGGGTTGGCTCCTCGCCCCCCGAGCTGTTCGAATCGTTTCGCCAATCCATCGGCTGCTGTCGCTGTCGCCGGTCGTCGACCGGCGGCAGTGTCAGCGTCTCGGCATCGGGGTGCCGTCGATGTCGAGAGGTACGAGGATGTAGTTCCAGCAGCTCTGTCTGCCTCCTTTACCGCGGACGATGGCTCCCAGGCCGCCCCACAGCCAGTCCCCCCGACGCTCGACATATACCGCCAGATCCGGCCGCGTGACCTCCTCCACTCTCTCCGGTACTCTACCTTTTCCAGGACGTTCCCCTGGCCCTTTACCGACCCGATGAGGAGTGCACCCGATGAACAGAAGCAGAGTCTCGATGTGGATCGTGATCGCGGTGTTGTGGTCACTCGGTCCGCTGACCTCCACGGGTGTCGCGCAAGAGGATGAGAAGCCGCAGTTCAAGGGCCGCACCATCGCCCAGACGATGCACTGGAAGGGTGCCGAGTGGCTGCTGCGGGAGACGCGCGAGAAGGAGGAGCGGGTCTCGGTCCTGATGGAGGCGCTTGGAGTCGAGGCGGGGCAAACAGTCTGTGATCTCGGCTGCGGCAACGGATATCACGCCCTGCGACTGGCCCGGCGGGTCGGATCCTCCGGCAAGATCCTGGCCGTCGATATCCAGCAACCGATGCTCGACATGCTCGAGAAGCGTAGCGACGAGGCTGGGCTCGACAACATCGAACGGATCCTCGGAGGTACGGCGGACCCGAAACTCCCCGATGGCTCCTGCGATCTGATCCTGCTGGTCGATGTCTACCACGAGTTCAGCGACCCCGAGGCGATGTTGGCGAAGATGCGCCGGGCGCTGAAACCCGATGGCCGCATCGCCCTGGTCGAGTTCCGCAGCGAGGATCCCGAGGTGCCGATCAAGAAGCTGCACAAGATGAGCAAGGCGCAGATCCTCAAGGAGTACCTGCCGGCGGGTTATCGTCTCGCTGGACAGTTCGATGAGTTGCCGTGGCAGCACCTGATGTTCTTCAGCCGCGATGATGCTCCGTCCCAGGCGGATGATTCGCCGCTCAAGCCCCTGGATTCCCCGTCACAGGGCGACT
>DQQH01000033.1 GCA_015664425.1 Planctomycetota bacterium | reverse complement strand
TTTCTTTGGCCCCAAGGATCCCGAGATCCTCGCCACGTAT
Organism: Planctomycetota bacterium; assembly: GCA_015664425.1. Taxonomy (GTDB): domain Bacteria; phylum Planctomycetota; class UBA8108; order UBA1146; family UBA1146; genus DTRS01. The sequence goes on along the minus strand of DQQH01000033.1, from coordinate 2,315 downwards.
TCCCGCTACGAGTACAAGGAACTGATCGACTACGGAATGCTCGGCTGGATCGTTCGTTTCTTCCTCGTGTTAATGCGTGCCGTCGAGAGCTGGACCGCCTCGTGGGGAATCGCGATCATCGGCCTGACCTTCCTGGTGCGAGCCGTCCTCCACCCGATGAACCGCAAGAACCAGCGGACGATGCAGAAGCAACAGAAGAAGATGGCTCGGATCAAGCCTCAGATGGAGGAGATCAAGAAGGAGTACAAGAACGACAAGGTGAAGCAAAACCAGATGATGCAGCAGCTCTTCAAGGAGAACGACGTCAATCCGGCAGCGATGTTTGGTGGCTGCCTGATGCTCTTCTGGCAGTTGCCCATCTGGATCGCCCTCATCAACACCTTCACCGTCGCGATCGAGCTGCGCCAGGCGAGTTTCTTCTACATCGAGGACCTCACCCGTCCCGATCACCTGCTGGAGTTGTCTTTCTCCCTGCCGTTGCTCGGCCCGTGGTTCAACTTGCTCCCGCTGCTCTACGTGGTGGTGACCCTCATCAACCAGAAGATGATGCCGCAATCGGACGATCCCCAGATGAAGGCTCAGCAGAGGATGATGACCTTCATGATGGTTGCCTTTGGTTTCATCTTCTACGATTTTGCCTCGGGGTTGCTGCTCTATTTCTTGACCTCGGCGACGATCGGGATCTTCGAGCAGAGAATTATCCGGCGTGACGTGAACGCCGCGGTTCCGGATGTTCCGAGGCCGGTTCCTGCTCCGAAGGCGAGAAGAGGTTAGGGGCAACTCCCTGGAGGAGGAGGGTGATGGCTGAACCGATCGTGGCCCTCGCTACCCCGCCTTCTCCAGCGCCGCTGGCAATCATCCGTCTCGATGGTGATGGTTGTATCGAGGCTCTGATGGCGATCATTCCTCAATGCCGGAGATCTCTCGAGGCGCGCCATCCGAGTGCCATCGAAATTCTCTGGCACGAGGATGGCGAAGCGGTGCCTGCCATCGCGACAACCTTCTTGCCGCCGGGTTCCTTCACCGGTGGCGAGTCAGTCGAGATCGTGGTCCCCGGTTCACCACCGATCGTCCGTGGCATCCTCGAGCAATTCAGACGGCAAGGAGTTCGTCCGGCGACTCCCGGTGAATTCACACGCAGGGCCTTTGTCGGCGGCAAGATCGATCTGACCCGGGCGGAGTCGGTGGCGGCACTGATCGAGGCAGAGGATCTCGCCGCCGTCGCTGCAGCCCGTAGAGTTCTCGAGGGAGAACTCGCCCACTCGATAGGTGAGATCGGTTCGCGCCTCCTCGATCTGGTGGCGTTCCTCGAAGCGGGGCTGGACTTCACCGAGCAGGAGGTGGAGGGACCTCGCGGGGAGGAAGTGGCTTCCCAAATCCAGGGGATCGCAGCAGCGATCTCGGCTCTCCTCGACCGCCGACGGGAAGGTCGGGCGGAGCCTTTGGCACAGAGAATTCTCCTCTGGGGACGCCCCAACGCCGGAAAATCGACGCTGCTGAACGCCCTTGTCGGTCGTGAAGCGGCACTCACCTCCGGTGACCCAGGGACCACCACCGACCCGGTCCTTGCTCGAGTCCTGTTGCCCCCGGGGGGGGAGGTCGATGTGATCGATCTGGCGGGGAACCGCACCGCGACCGATGCTGTCGAGAAGCGGGCTCTGGAGCTCTCCCTGCGCTGGCTCAGGGGCGGTGAACCGGTCCTCTATCTCCTCGATTCGAGCTGCAGGCAGGAGGATCTGGAGGCCGAGTGGCATGCTCTCGACCCTGACATTCGAAGGCGGGCAATGCCCCTTCTCACCAAGATCGATCTTGGCTCTGCCGAGGAATCCCTGGTGACTGCATTTGCCGATGGGCTGGCGGTATCAGCACTCTCTGGTGAAGGTATGCCTGAACTCAAGGAGAAGATGGGACAGTGGTTGGCAGAGAAAACTCCCACAGCAGGTCAGGGTCTTCTCTTCACCGAGAGGCAAGTCGGTTGCCTCCAGCAGTGTAAAAAATCCCTCGATCGCATCAGGGATTTCCTGGCCACCGGATCGATCGAGGCGGAACTCCTCGTCGTCGACCTGAAACAATCCCATTCCCTCCTCGCCGAGGTGACCGGAGAGGCGACACCAGAACGGATCCTTGACCTTATTTTCGCCCGTTTCTGTCTCGGCAAGTGATTCTTGTCGTCGTTGAGCCGGTATCTCCGGTGTGCTATCCTGACCGGGTCGAGAGAGGATGCCCTGGAGCTCTCCCTGCGCTGGCTCAGGGGCGGTGAACCGGTCCTCTATCTCCTCGATTCGAGCTGCAGGCAGGAGGATCTGGAGGCCGAG
>DQQH01000068.1 GCA_015664425.1 Planctomycetota bacterium | reverse complement strand
ATGTCGAGGGCGAACTGAAGCCTTTCTTCCCCAGGAACCGCCACTCGGGCAAAATGGTGGTCATGGATCTCAAACTCCGACTCGAACATGGCATACGGGTCATCCTCGGCGCCTCCCCCCCCCTCTCCTCCTCCGACCGGACCTCATCGGTAAAGGAGACCTTCGCCGCCATCCGTGAGCGAGGACACCTCCTGCCGGCGGAGGAGGAAGACCTTCTCGGCATCTTCCGCGAGTACCTGGCCCAGCGGGAGGCGCTCCTCGAGGTGATCTGGGAGATGGACTCCCTCTCGCGCCCGCACTCGAATCTGGCCACCGATCGAGAACGGCTGCACGCCTTCATCCTCAGCTACACCGCCTCCGCCCTGCTGGTACGTGCCAGTCGCTGGGTGATCGATGGCCTCGCCGCCTGCCCCCCCGCGCGCGAGCGGGTCGACCGCGGCGTCAAGGAATATTCGATCCCGCGCAGGGCCGCTACCCGGGTCCATCGCTCTCTCACCCGCCCCTACCACCTGTGGAGGCTCCATCGCGCAACCCAGATTGCCGACGAAAACCGATCGCAGATCGACCAGCTTGAGGATGACCCGCTGATGGGAGAGGTGTTCCTCCTTCTGTCGAAGACCGAGTCTCACGTCCAAGCGATGCTGTCGAAAGCGATCCAGAGCCGCCTGGAGTATCGCAGGCAGCGACTCGTCTCCAGGCTGCGCCACGCGATCCTCTTCTGCACCTTCACTTTCCTGGAGGTGGGTGGACGATCGTTGAGCAACCTGAAGGTTCGCTGGCGTCGGAAGCGAGTGCTGCCATCGGTCAAGAAGCGCATCGGAGTTCTGCTCGAGCCGGGAGATGTGGTGGTCACTCGCCACTCCCAGGCCGCTTCCAACCTCTTCCTGCCCGGGTGGTGGCCGCACGCCTCCCTTCACCTCGGTGATGACCGCCAGCGCCGGCTACTCGGGATCGAGGTTCCCCCTTCACCCCAGGTCGGCGTCGGTCAGGAGGTCCGCTTCCTCGAGGCGCGCAAGGATGGGGTCTGGGCGAGGCCGATCGAGGACACCCTCGAGGTCGATGCGGTCGCGGTGATCCGGCCGAAACTCTCCGACGATGACCTCAGACGGATGATCGAGCGAGCGCTGCAGCATCACGGCAAGGAGTACGACTTCAGTTTAGATTTCTCGCGCGGGGACCGGCTGGTCTGCACCGAGGTGGTGTGGAGAAGCATCGAGGGGCTCGGTGAGATCGAGATGCCCCTGAAGACGAGAGCGGGGCGCCCCAACCTCTCGGCGGAGGATCTCCTCGATGCCGCCGTCGACGGGGTCTACTTCGAGGTGATCGCCGTCTACGGGGCGCCAGGCTGCCGATTCTCCATCGCCGAGGGGGAGAGGGCCCGTCGCCTTCTCTCTGCCAGTTACCGCCCCGGTTAGCCGCCGAGAAGGAAGACCGCGTTGGTGAAGAGGCCGGTGAGCCCGTGCCAGAAGAGGCGGAAGTTCGGATCGCCGGCGAAGAGAACCACCCTGCCCGACCCGATGCGCTCTTCCGCCAGGTAGACCCTTCCCACCAGTTTTTCGATGCAGCATCACGGCAAGGAGTACGACTTCAGTTTCGATTTCTCGCGCGGGGACCGGCTGGTCTGCACCGAGGTGGTGTGGAGAAGCATCGAGGGGCTCGGTGAGATCGAGAT
>DQQH01000286.1 GCA_015664425.1 Planctomycetota bacterium | reverse complement strand
GACCTGGAAAGCCGAGATGGCCACGATCTTCATCGGATGACTCCTATTCTGGGGCTCACGCTCGCCTCGGGGTGCCCTTGCGTCAAGGGGAAGTCCCATGGTTGATCACCGATTGAGGCTGTGTTCCTCTGGAGGGGGGCAAGGGCGCCCTCTTTCGACCAGACCCAGCAGAAGGGATCGGCAAATGTCACTGACGCGACGTCAGTTCATTCAGGGCGGCGCTGCAGCGGGAATCTCGCTGGCGACGGTGCCCGCCTCCTGGGCCTCGACACCTCCTCTTCCAAGCATCAATGGCGACATTCGAGTCGCCGTCGCCGGGATCCGCAGCCGCGGGCACGCCCATATCGAGGGCTTCCGGCGCCTCGAAGGGGTTCGGGTCGTCGCCCTCTGCGATGTCGACAGGGGGGTGCTGGCGAATCGCGCCGCCGAGTTCGAGAAGCGCGGCGAGTCGGTCGACACCGCCGTCGACCTGCGCGAACTCCTCGACCGCGAGGACATCGACGTGATCTCTCTTGCGACTCCCAACCACTGGCACTCCCTGGCGACGATCTGGGCGTGCCAGGCGGGCAAGGATGTTTACGTCGAGAAGCCGGTGTCCCACAACATCTACGAGGGACGGAAGATGGTCGAGGCGGCGAGACGCTACAGCCGCATCGTCCAGGCGGGAACCCAGTCGAGGTCCAGCCAGGGGATGACCGAGGCGATCGAATGGATCCAGGAAGGCAACCTCGGCAAGATCACCCTGGCGCGCGGGCTGTGCTACAAGCCGAGACAGTCGATCGGCAAGGTCACCGAACCCACCGTGGTGCCCGCCAGCATCGATTACGACCTCTGGACCGGCCCTGCCCCCCTCGTCCCCTTGATGCGCAAGCGTCTTCACTACGACTGGCACTGGGTCTTCGACACCGGCAACGGCGACTTGGGGAATCAGGGAATCCACCAGATGGACATGTGCCGCTGGGCGCTGGGAGAACAGGCCCTCGCCCGACGTGTGATGAGTTTCGGCGGACGCTTCGGCTACGACGATGATGGCAACACCCCCAACACCATGGTGACCGTTCTCGAATACGATTCCGCCCCGGTGGTCTTCGAGGTCCGGGGACTTCCCCACGACGCCGAGGCGAGGAAGACGAACTGGGGGGGGAGCATGGACCGCTACCTCGGCTCCTCGATCGGAGCGGTGATTCACTGCGAGGGTGGCGCTCTCGTCCTGCCCAACTACACCAGCGCCCGAGCCCTCGACCGTCAGGGCCAGGAGATCGCCAAGTGGGCCGGTGCAAGGAATCACTTCCAGAACTTCATCGACGCGGTTCGCAGCCGTCGTCGCGCCGATCTCAACGCCGACATCCTCGAGGGCCATCTCTCCAGTGCCCTCTGCCACCAGAGCAACATCTCCTACCAGATCGCAAAGCAGGTTCCGGCGCTCCGGGCCCGTGATCGCATCTCCTGGCCGGCGGAAGGGCTGGTCAACTACGACCGGTTCATCGGCCACCTCGAACGCAACGAGATCCCCCTCGAGAGCACCGACGTCGCTCTCGGCCCGGTTCTCGATTTCGATCCGGCAACGGAGCGTTTCATCGGCAACGACGAGGCCAACCAGCTCCTCAGCCGTGATTACCGCGCAGGATTCACGCTTCCGGATGAGGCCTAGATGATCGACAGGACGTGGACACGCCGGGATCTGCTCGCAGCGGTGCCGGCAGCAACGGCCGCTGCCATCCTCGCTCCCGATTTCCTTCTCGGTGCCATGGCGGACCCGATCCCGCCGGCGAAGTTTCGCTTCGGTCTCGTTACTT
>DQQH01000197.1 GCA_015664425.1 Planctomycetota bacterium | reverse complement strand
CTCCGTGCCCCGCCCGGAACCGCAGACCGTCATCGCCGACGCCCCGGCCATCGTCGTGCCGCCGGCGCCAGAGACCGATTCGCGCAGGGAGCAACTGAAACAGATCATCAGCACCATCGAAGCCCCAGATCTCGAGGGGGCGCTGCCCATCGTTGGATTTGTCAGGAAGGAAGATGGGACGCCGATTGCCGGGGCCACCATCGTCGCGAAATCTAAACTCGAACGACTCGCCACTTCTGGAGCGGACCCTGAAGAACGCCTGATCCAGTGGATCGAGCATGAAGTTCAAGAGGATCGGGTGGACTCCGACCAGTGGCAAACGACCAGCGATGAAAACGGCCGCTTCGAATTGACCGATCTCCCTCTCACACGCTTCCTGATTTCAGCCAAGCACCCGCGGTGGAACTTCAACCGGGCGCGCCGCAGCACTTCTCCAGGATCGCTGGTCGTTTTTGTGGCGCAGGAGCCGAAACTCGAGGTCGATCTTCAGGTCAGGCTCGCCGACGGCTCGAAACCCGCCAAGGCCGAGGTCGCATTCGCTCCGGGGCGCTTCGCTTCCCTTTCGGCGGCAGATCTCGACCTCGTTCACGGTCATTTCTACAGCCAAGGAAGCACGCACATCAACCAGGTTGCCTCCGCCCTGGGGAGTAAGTTCAAGCCCTGGACTCCCGGGGAATCGACGAGAGAAGTCGAGTCTGGATACCACATGGCCATCGCCAGGAGCGCCGACGGTCGGGTGAGCGATCCGCTCGAGGTCTTCATCGAGAAATCTGTCGGGAGACAGACCATCCTCCTGGAGATCCCCGAGTCTGGGGCGGTTCGCGTCGATGTGGTCCAGTCCGACGGTCGTGCTTCGCGTCTCCACTATTTCCTCCTGCAGATCGACCGACAGCACCCGCCGCCATTCTCCGCCCTGCTCGACGGAATGGCCTCGGGGTGGGGCGCGGGTGAGTGGCCCCGAACGATCCCCAGGGTCCCCCCCGGGGTGTACCTCGTCGGCATCGGCTCGAGGGAGGTGATCTGGGGGCACCAGATCATCGAGGTGAGCGACCAGCGGGTCGATGTCCTCTTCGATCTAGCCGAGCCGGGCGAAGGAAATTTCCTCCTCGCCCGGGTCGTCGATGGCCAGGGCAAGGCTTTGATAGCAACCTTTCGGCGCCGCGCCATCACTAACAATAGCCGCTCGAGCGGCTCTGTCGATTCCATCATCAGGGGAGACGATGGCATCTACCGCATCGCTCTGACTGAAGAAGAGGCCAGCGCTGACCAGTTCTTCCTCAGCGCCAGAACCGACGCCGGCACCATCGAGGTGGAGGTCGGCGATGATCATAACCAGGTCATCGAGTTTCGCTTCGGCAGCAGCGCCAGGGTCAAGCTCCACTTTTCTGGCCTCGACGATCTGTGGAGAGATTCTCTCTCCTCGGGGTTCAGGGGTTATTCGATACCGACCGCCCTGGTACCCCCCGGGGAGCAGGTCGGCCCGGGGAAATGGCATAGAGCCTCGAGAAGGCGGAGGGTTCTGTCAGGGGCTGGCTCTGATCCTCCTTCGACTCCCGGATTCATCAGCGAGGATCTGGGAACCGTTCAGGCGGGGGATTACGACCTCGTGGTCGGCACCAACATCCTCCGCTATTCAACTCTCGAGGTGTTGCGTGTGCCCATCACCGTCGGTGGTGTCGACCTCGAGATCCCCATCGCCTTGCCCCCTCTCTATCGGATCGAAGTGCTTCGATCAGGGCGCTGGGCGATCACCATCGCAACGCCTGAAGGGAAGGCCATTCACCTCTTCCTCGACGAGGATGAAACGACGGTGACCCTACCGACAGGTACTTACGAGTTCTCCATCGGCCCCATCAAGAAAACCATCGATGTTCCCCGCCAGATGCAAGTCGACCTGAGGGGAGAAGAGTGATGACCCTTTCCATCCGAGCCCTTGCCCTTCTCCAGCTGGCGGTGATTCTCGGGATTGCCGCCGGCCTCGGCTTCACCCAGTGGCAATCAGAACAGCCGACCTCTACCAGCAGCGAGGCTTCGGAAGTGGTCCCGTCGCTGGAGCCCCCGCCTCAGGTTCCCTCACCGGCGGCTGACCTTTCCCCGGCCGCCGATACCCCCTCCAACGATGGGCCTCAGACCCTCGCCGAATGGCTCGAGGGGGAACCGGTGCCGACCTCGACTGGCAGTGGCCAGATCGGTGGCATCGTCCTCCTCGATGGCGAGCCCCTCGCCGAACTCGAGATGACCGCAAGTGTCGTGATCCCCACCGACAGCGATGAAGATGATGACCTGCTCGATCAGTTGCTGGCTGGGGTGAAAAGTATGCGCCTGCGGAAATCCCTCGAGCGCACCTCGACCAGCGATGAGGGGGGCAACTTCTCCTTCGAGGGCCTCGACGAAGAGTACTCCTACCATATAGGTGCCCCCGACCATTTCCTCAGTTCTGCCGATCGCCAGCTGAGAGCCCCGTACCCGACAGGCAGCGACCTCCAGCTCAACGCCAGAGCAAAGCAGGATACCTATTTGACCGCCGAGGGAGAGCGGCGCCGATGGGCGACCGGAGGTCTCGACGAGACGGTGCTCATCGGCACCATCCAGAACCTCCATCGCGGCAGTCTCTACATCGTCGAAGGCCACGGGCCTCTCCCCGAACCCATCGACCAGGCCCAACGCCTATCCTTGAACTATAGTTCAACATCCTTCAGCAAGGCTCTCGATCCAGGGCCCTATACCCTTGCCGCCGCTGTAGGGATCATTCGCGAGGGAAAAGCTCTCAACTCATGGCCGATCGAGGTCAAAACGGGCATCAACGAGGTCCACCTCGTCGTCGAAACACCGCCATCAGTGGAAGTGGTGGTCTGGAGCGCCAGCGGGGATCCGATCGATAACGCCCATTTTTCCTGGCTACGGCGGAGTGCCAATTCGAGAAGTTCGGCCGGTTGCCGCCCCCTCAAGACCGAGGGAAATCGCTACTTCATCCTGCCCAATGAACGGATCCTCGAGATCTTCGCGGGAGGATCGAATACAGAAGCGTTACTCGATATCGGCGCGCCCGGCCAGGCCAGTGTCGAGGTTCCCGTCGACCGCCTCGGAACCATCGAAGTCAGTTTCGATCCGGTGTCGTGGCTGGATGTCGATGTCATCGGCTATCGAGGAAGCGGTCTCGAGGGCAGCCTCCACTTCACCTTGACCAGCGACGATGGAAGCGCTTCCTCCCCGGCAATGGTCGACTGGCTCGGGGCCCTTCGCCTCGGCCCGGTGCCGCCGGGGCGCTACCAGCTGGTAACCTCGGCCAAGACAGGATCGAGCTACCCGCTCGATCAGATCACCACCGATTCCGTTCACCTGGCCGCCGGTGACAACGCCATCGCCCTCACCCTGCCTCTCCTGTACGAGCTCACCCTCGATTTCGATGACGAACTGCTCGGGAAACATGGACGGATCTCGAGTGGCCAGAACTCCTTTCCGCGCCAGTTCACCGCCAGGCGGCCACTGGTCATCTCTCTCCTGGCCCCGGGAGAGTACGTGGTTCGAGTGGGACAGATGGAGAAGACGGTGCGTATCCCCCAACAGGATTCCGTCTACATCGCCTATGAGAAGATCGAGATCAACACCATGGTCATCGTCCAGATCACCCCCGGGAGTCCGGCAGAAAGAAGCGGCCTCCAGGTCGGCGATCAGGTGATCGCGTTCAATGGCGTGACCTTCTCCGGGATGGATGAGATGCAAGCCATCTACTTCAAGATAGCGAACGACCCCGAGCTGACCCTCACCATCATCCGCAACGGCATCGAGATGCAATTGACAGTGTCGCAAACCTACTACGAAGGGATCACGCCGAGGTTCATCGAGAGATAACCCGCTTCAGGGGCGAAGCCCCTGGCCGGCGGCGACGGGGGGTCGCACTGCCCCCTGCATCCAGACCCCATCGGGGATAGAATGCCGGCAGCCCCGTGGAAACGGAGATTCTAATTGAGGCGAAGCCTCCTTCTCGCTGGTTGTGGCTTTCTTTTTCTTCTGAGTGCCACCATCACCGTCAAACTCGCCGACGGTGTCGTTTCCTCCGTGCCCCGCCCCGAACCCAAGACCGTCATCGCCGACCCCCCGGCCATCGTCGTGCCGCCGGCGCCAGAAGCAGATTCCCGCAGGGAGCAACTGAAACAGCTCATCGACACCATCGATGCCCCTGATCTCGAGCGGGCGATGCCCATCTTCGGAGTTGTCCAGACAAATGACCCGGCTCGACGAGGAACTGGGACGCCGATTTCCGGCGCCACCATCGTTTTGAAACCCCTGCTTGACCGGCGCCCCGCTTCCGGGGAGGACCCTGAAAGACGCCTGGTCCAGTGGATCGAGCGTGAAGTTCAAGAGAAGCGGATGACATCCGATCGGTGGCAAACGACCAGCGATGAAAACGGCCGTTTCGAATTTACCGGTCTCTCTCTCACCCGCTACCTGATTTCGGCCAAGCACCCGCGCTGGTACTTCTCCGGGAATCGCCGGAGCATTTCTCCAGGATCAGTGGTGGTTATTGTGGCGATTGAGCCGTCGAGTTCCATCGAGGTCGATCTTCAGGTCAGGCTCGCCGATGGCTCGATACCCGCCAGGGCCGAGGTTGCCATCACTCAGAGGCGCATGGTTGCCTCTCCGGAGCACTCCAGTATTTCCCGACCCGGAAGAAGTATTAACCAGCAGAGCACGCTCATCAACAGGATCGCTAGAGGTTTAGAGAAGCGTTTCAGACCCTGGACTCCCAGCGATTCGACGAGAAAGGTGTCCCCCGGATACTACACCGTCATCGCCCGCAGTTCCGACGGCCAGCTGAGCGATCCGGTCGAGGTCTTCATCGAAAAATCATCGGGGAAACAGCGCATCGTGCTTGAGATCATCGAATCAGGGAGTATTCACATCGACTTGGTGCAGTCGACTCAGAGCCGTTCGAACTTCAATCATTTCGTGATCCAAATCGACGAACAGCGCCCGCCTCCCGTTGCCGCACTGCTAGGGGGCACGGGGCGGCTGTGGTATTTAGAGCGTGAGTGGCCACGGGTGATTCCCAGGGTCCCCCCCGGTGCGTACCTGGTCGGGATTGGCTCCGATGATGTGATCTGGGGATACCAGTTCATCGAGGTCGGCAACCAGCGTGTCGATGTCCTCATCGATCTGACCGATCCGACGGAAGGCAATTTTATTATTGCTCGGGTCGTCGATGGCCAGGGCAAGCCGATAAAGGCAGCCTTCCGACGCCGTGTAGTCTACGGTGGCAGATCCTTCCCCGGCTATGTCGATTCCATCCTCAAAGAAGCCGATGGCCTCTACCGCATCGCCTTGACGGTAGAAGAGGCCAACGCAAAACAGTTCTTTCTCACCGCCACCACCGAAACGGGATCCATCGAGCTGGAGGTCGGTGACGATGTGGACCCGCTTCTCGAATTCCGCTTCGGCAGCAGCGCCGGGGTCAAACTCCACTATTCTGGACTCGACGATTTGTGGAGAGTTCCCGCGACCCAGGGGAGAGTGAAATATTCCCTCGAGACCGCACTGGTCCCCCCCGGGGAGGTGGTCGGCCCGTGGAAGTGGCAGAGCCTGTCGAAAAGGTATGATGGATTCTGGGGTGGCGGCTTCCACCCCTCTGATCTGGCCACCCAGCCAGCCCCGGGCTTTCTCACCCACGACCTGGGTACCTTTCAGGGGGGGAATTACGATCTGGTGGTCGGCATCGAGATCCACCATCACACCCTCGAAGTGTTGCGAGTGCCCATCACCGTTGGCGATGTCGACCTCGAAATCCCCGTCGCCTTGCCTCCACTCTATCCCATCGAGGTGCTCCAAACGGAGAACTCGAACTTCACGATCATCATGCCGGACGGAAAGATCATGCGCGTCTTCCTAGACAAGGGTGAGACGACGGTGACCCTGCCAGCAGGTACTTACGAGTTCTCCCTCGGCCCCATCAAGAAAACCATCGATGTTCCGCGCCACAGGCAAATCGACCTGAGGGGAGAAGAATGATGGCTCTTCCATTCCGGGCCCTGGCCCTTCTGCAGTTGGCGGTGATTCTCGGGATTGCAGCCGGTCTCGGCTTCAGCCAGTGGCAATCTCAACCGCCGACCGAATCCAGCAGCGATGCTTCTCAAGTGGTTGGGGAGGTAGAACTCCCGGCTCAGGTTCCGTCTCCACCGGTCGAACCTTCTCTCAACGACGGTCCCCCTTCTGATTCCAAACCCCGGACCCTCGCAGAGTGGCTCGAGGGGGAACCGGTACCGGTCTCCAGTGGCAATGGCCAGATCGGTGGCATCGTCCTTCTCGATGGCGAGCCCCTCCAGGGACTCGAGCTCACCGCAACTGTCGTGATCCCCGCCGACGGCGATGAAGATGATGACCTCCTCGATCAGGTTCTGACCGGGGTAAAGAGCATGCGCCTGCGAAATTCCCTCGAACGCACCTCGACCAGCGATGAGGGGGGCAACTTCTCCTTCGAGGGCCTCGACGAAGAGTACTCCTACCATATTGGTGCCCCCGACCATTTCCTCAGTTCTGCCGATCCTCAGATGAGCGCCCCGTACCCGACAGGCAGCGAGCTCGAGTTCAACGCCCGAGCAAGACAGAAAAGCAACTCGAACGCCGGAAAGAAACAGCGCCCCTGGGCGACGGGAGGTTTCGACCGGACGGTGCTCGTCGGCACCATCCAGAACATGCTTCGAGGCAGCCTCTACATCTTCGAAGGCCACGGAGCCCCCCCGGAGCACATCGACCAGGCCCAACGCCTCAACTTGAACCGTGTAACCTTCAGAAAGGCTCTCGTTCCAGGGCCCTATACCCTGGTCGCCGTTACGGAACCCCGTGGCGGGGAGGAAAAAATCATCAACTCATGGCCCCTCGAGGTCAAACCGGGCTTCAACCTGGTCCACCTCTTCATCGATTTACCGCCAGTGATGGAAGTGGTGGTTTCGAGCGCCAGCGGCGAGCCGATCGAGAACGCCCGTTTTGACTGGCGCCGGGTATCCGAGGGAGGCGGAGGTTCGAGCCTTACTCGCCCCATCAAGACGGAAGGGAATCGCTACTTCCTCCTGCCTAATTACCAGACCCTCAAGGTTTTTGCCGGGGGATCGGAGGAGCAAGCGTTTCTCAAAGTCAGCGTCCCCGGCCAGACCGCTGTCGAAATTCCCATCGACCGCATCGAAACCATCGAAGTCACCTTCGATCCGGTGTCATACCTCGACGTCGATGTCATCGGCTACCTAGGAAGCGGCCTCGAGGGCATCCTCAGCTTCCACCTGGCCAACCAGGATGGCGGTCCGTCAGCGGGGGCAACCATCGACTGGCTCGGAACCCTTCGCCTCGGCCCGGTGACTCCCGGGCGCTACGAGTTGCAAACATCGGCCAAGATCGGGGGATCGAGGAGCGGGTACCACAGGATCGCCCAGGACCCTGTCCACCTCGCCCCAGGTGAAAACACCATCGCCATCACCTTGCCCCCCATGTACGAACTCACCCTCGACTTCGACGACGAACTCCTGGGAAAACGTGGATCACTGACCCACACCCAGAGTTCCATTCCCCGGCAATTCACCGCCAGCCGGGGTCTCCACCTGACCTCCCTGATCGCGGGCGAGTACCAGCTTCAAATCGGGCAGATCTCGAAGTTGGTGCGTATCCCCCAACAGGATTCCGTCTTCATCGCCTACGAGATCGAAATTAACACCATGGTCATCTCACAAATCCTCGCCGGGAGCCCTGCAGAAGTTTGCGGCCTCCAGGTCGGCGATCAGGTGATCGCTTTCAATGGCGTGACTTTTTCGGGGAGGGAGGAACTGAACGCCGCCGCCCCGACAGCGACCGATTCCGAGGTGACCCTCACTCTCATCCGCAACGGCATCGAAATGCAACTGACGGTGTCGCCCACCGACATGCAAGGCATCCTTCCCGAGTTGATAAGAAGGTAGCCCGGGCAATGCCCTTGGCCGGCAGCGTCGGGTTGAAAAGCTCAATCAGCGCCAGCAATCCAGAGGAGGTGTTCGATAACCGACGAGCAGTACCGTGAAATTTGCCACAGCCTCACTCGAATCGAACGAAGACAGGCGTTTCACCTCGGATTGCTCTGTCTAGCGCTGCTGATTGTATTCGCTGGAATGGGACCCTCCTGGCTGGTGTTCCCTCTTCTGTTCGTGCCATTTGTCTTCCTGGGGGCAGGGGTCGGCGGAGAGAGTTTGTACCCCCGCTCCCTCGAAGGGCTCCCCGAGACCAGCGATGTGGATGGGCGCTGAAGGCAACAACCCACCTCATAAGGCAACTCCCCACCGCTAGAAACTCTTGAAGACCTTGGCGATGCCGGGGCCCTCGACGTGCATCTTGAACTCGTTGAAGTAGCCCCACGGGGTGTGATGGACGCGGTAGCCAACGGACTCGAGGCGTTCGCCGATGGCCTCGATGATCTCCCTCGACTCCTCTGCCTGGGCGCTCTCATCGGCGAGGTGGGCGAAGGAGTGCAGCACCACCTGGTCGACCTCGCCCTTGCGCGCGTGCCACTTGAGATTCTTGACCGCCTTGCGGATGACGGCGACCCGGTCTGTGACATCGGCGGGCTCGACGTGGACCCAGGCGAGCACCGTTCCCCCCTCGACGGTCGACTCCTCCTGGCGCTCCTCCTCGCTCTCGAGGTTGCGGGTGTGGGTGCGCAGCCAGAAGTCGCGCAGGTGGAACATCAGCAGTTTCATGGCAGGAAGCATCGGCGCCGCCGGGTTCCAGGTCAACGCTGGCGCTGGAGCAATGTGGCCAGGTATTAACCACAAACTTGCCTCTGACGGCGGTTATCGCTATCATCTGGCCAGACGATGGCCACATTCACCCCTTGAGAGGTGGAGGCGACGGCGATGGCCGCTCCGGCAGCGGGAACCCTGCTCGTCGACCGCCGCTG
>DQQH01000176.1 GCA_015664425.1 Planctomycetota bacterium | reverse complement strand
CACCGGTGTCTTCGAGAGAAACGGAGCCGGGAGCGATCACGACGCGCAACCCCCGGAAGAGGAGTGTGAGAGTCTGGGACTCGAGGCGGGTGCGCATTCTCAAGGATCGCCCGCTGGCGATGGCGGCACCGCTCACCTCCTGGGGCTCGACACGCTGTCGATCGGGATCGGCGAAGATGAAACTCGCCATCGCCTGCCAGCGGTGCTCACCGAGGTCACGGATGCGCATCGATCGCCAACGGACCTCGAGAGGGTCCTTCCTGCCACCGACACCATGGACCTGAAGGCCGATGAACCCGGTCTGACTCACCGGGTCGATGAGGTCGGCGGCAGGGACGCCGTTGAGCCAGGTCTGGATCCTGTCGCCGACGGCGACCACCCGCACCCTGTTCCACTCGGTCGGTCGGAGGGCATCCCTCGCTTCCTTGTTGTCGCTGAGGTCATCGAGCCAGCCCCGTCCACCCTCCTCGTAGACCCCTGCGCTCCAGAAGCGCTTTTGCTTTTTGTCGACATCGATCTCGATCTGGTAGCCGCGGACCTTCTTGCCGACCACCTCGCTGCGTATCTGGACCCCGGAGTTGAGTCCCTGATTGCACAGAAACTCGTACTCGAGCTCAAAATCTCCCCAGTTTCTCCGGGTGCAGAGGAAGGTGTTGGCAGAGTTCGCCGTTGTCTGGCCAACCACTTCTCCCTCTTCGAGGCGGAAGGTTGCTCTGCCCCCCTCGCTCCTCCAGGAGTCGAGGTTTTCCGTCGGCAACAGAGTTATCCAGGGGACCTCGGAGCCTGCCGAGGAGAGAAGCAATGTCGCCAGCAGCAGGAGGGAGAGAAATCTCATCTTACTCCACTTCTCTCAGTTCCTTCACGGTCCACGGCATGATCCGGTCGCTGGTGTTCTCGCGAACCCGGGCCACCCCTTCGGTGGTGATAGGATCGCCGCCATGGCCCCACTGGCGCCTCAGCCAGGTGAGAAGTCCGGCGACATTCTCGTCGGAAAAGTCGGAGTTCTCCCGCTGGGTCGGCATCGTCGCGTCCCACTTGACGCCGTCGACCTCGACCGGCCCGGTCATTCCATCGAGGAGGATCCGAATCGCGATCTGATCGTTGCCGAGAAGCCAGGGCGAGTCGATCAGCGCAGGGCCGAGCCAGGGCTGCCCGCCGCCATCGGGACCGTGGCAGAGCATGCAATTGTTGTAGAGTTCGCGGCCCTTCTCGGCGAGGAACTTTTCCTGCGCCGTCCATTCCCGTGGGGCAACGCGAGGGGCTGCCTGCCACGACAGCCTCTGGTCGATCTCGGCGAGACGACCGGTGAGAGCCGGCAGCGAACGAAGTTCTTCTCTCTCGAGAATGCGCAACCTCGGTGGCAACTCGGGTAAGCGGAATCGCTTCTCTCGCATCGCCTCGATGACTCCGTCGATGAGGGAGATCTGAATCGAGTTTCCTCCCTCGTGTAAACCCGCAAATTTCAGAACCGCTGCCAGCTGACCCGGGGCACTTCTCACTGCTGATCGGGCGAGCTCTCGAAAGAGCCTCAACTGCCCCTGAGATGGTTCTTTCCACCCCTCGTCTCCGAGCAGATGGGCGAGAACTTCCACTTGCCGCCCACCCCAGCCACTGAGGGCGGCGAGGCGACTGTGGCCATCCTGGGCGTGTTTCACCAGGGTCCACACCATCGCCATCGTCGCTTCGCGGGCGAGCGCTCCCTCGATCGATCCGAGGGCGAGCAAGCGATGGACGCGGCTTTCCCGCGTCTCATCGGCAGGGGACAGCGAGAGGGCTGCGATGACCTCGAGAAGTTCTTCCTCCGGTGGGGGAGACTCGGCGAGGCAGCGCAGGGCGGCGACCCGGACGCCGCTGTCCCTGGAGGTCAGAGCTTTCATCACCGTCGCCGTGTCGAGGATTCCGAGCCCCTGGAGGGTCCACAGAGCATGGATTCGACCGATGGAAGTGGGTCCTTCGAGTGCCGTCAGGACCAGGAGTTCGCCGATCGCCCCATCCCCTGCAGAGACGAGGAGACGCTGGGCGGTGTCGCGGATCCAGCCGTTGTCGTGGGAGAGGGAACGGACCTGAGCGGGAGCATCGAAGAAACTGGCGTCTAGATCAGGGGTGGTAGGGGCCTTCTTTTCAGGAACCACTCTCCAGATGCGGCCGAGGCCAACAGGTTCATCGAGACCACGTTCGATGATTTGCTTGCGCAGGTAACTGGTCACGAACTGACGGTGCTGGAGTATCCCTCGGTAGAAATCGACGACGTAGAGGCAGCCATCAGGGCCGACGGCGCAATCGACAGGTCGAAAACGTTCGTCGCTCGAGCAGAGGAACGCACGGGACCCGAATTCGGGATCATCGAAGAGGCGTTGTTTTCCCCCGATCTCGACGCCATCCCCGCT
>DQQH01000055.1 GCA_015664425.1 Planctomycetota bacterium | reverse complement strand
CGATCACCGCCGCGCCTTCCCCGTCCTCCCGGTCCGCGGCCACCACCGAGACGGAAGGTTTCGTTGCTGTCGTAGGGGAAGAGGTGAAAGCGGCCGTGGGCGGCGTCCTGGAAGATGAGGTAATCGCTGCCACGGCTGAAGTAACCGTCATCATCGCCAAAGACGTTGTCGAGAGCGAGGAACCACAGGGCACCGTCGATGTCGAGGCGCTGATCGAGATCCTCGGCGATCTGTTGATCGCTCATCGTCTCGAGCGCTTCGCACAGGTCGATCAGCCCCTGCCAGGAGGCGGGGCTGTCGGGGCTCTTGATCTCGTAGAGGTCCCTGTACGCCTGGGGCTCGGGTCCCCGCCAGGTGAGGGCTGCGGCGCCGCTCATGTCGGGGGGCACCTTCCAGCGCGCCCCCTTCGAGCTCCCGAACCACTCCTCGATGAACTCCCTGTTGGTCTGCTGGGCGTTGATGTAGATCCCCCAGCTCTCGCCGTTGACCACCACCCTGACCAGGTTGGCCTTCGGTGCCGGCAGGTAGTTGCTTGCGACGGTGTCGAAGAGGATCTCGCGCAGGAAGGAGGGATCGCTGTGGGCGTTGAGCAGGTTGAGGGTCTTGTAGCCGCCGAGGCGCTGAGAGCCGGCGGTGAAGTCGACCGAGATGCCAAAGGAGCGCTTCATCCCGGCAGCAACCGAGAAGAAGGATGAGTTGCCGCGGAAGCGCACGCCGACCCCCTGATAGACGTTGCCATCGACCGTCATGTCGGCGGGGACCTCGACATCGGTGTGGTAGAAGTCCTCCAATTCCGATTCCCAGCCGTCGTTTGCGAAGGTCAGGAAGTAGGTGCGCAGCACGGAGGTGTCGTAGAGATGGCGTCCGGGGAAGGTCTCGGCATCCTCGACGGCGACCTTCGGTCCGGGTTCGGGGGTCGGCATCTCGCCACCGGGTCCAAAACCGCGGCCGCCACGGCGGCCACCGCGGCGCCCTCCAGGTCCGCCCCGTTGTTGACGATTCTCCTTGACGAAGACGCGTGCCTCGGAGCGTTCGGCGCTGTCGAGTTTGCCATCGCCGTCGCCATCGAATTGTTCGACCAGTTGGAGATCTTGCCGGCCCGGCCGAGCCCCCGTCCTGCCGAAGGCCCCGGGCCCGAAGCTAGGCGGCGGACCGCCTGAGGGGTCGGGGAAGAAGCCGTCGGGGGGAGGGGGAGGGAGGCCCTCGAAGTCGCGACCGTCGACGCGGCCGTCACCATTCTCATCGAGGGCGATGAGGACCTCCTTCCAGGCGATCTGCTCCTCCCTCGACAGCCTGCCGTCACCGTTGTCATCCATCAGGCCGAGCAGATCTCGCGGCAGGGCACGGAGGTCGACAACCGGGACGCCGTCGTCGAGGTCCGGCGGCGGATCCTGTCCGATCGCTGCCGATCCCGAGACCAGCACCATCAAGAGCACGAGTGACAGCAGCGGGAGTTTCATCCGTGGACCTCACAATTTCATGGTAGAGGGCTGATACCCCCAAGGTAAGCGAGGTTGCCCTGCGCAGGGAGGGTTTTCTCACGGGCCACCCGCAGCCACCTGGGAACTGGGTCCGGTAATGTTTTCGTTCCGGATACATGAGGAGACGGACAGCACTTCCAGCCGCGGAAAGAGGCACCGATGACACGCAACCTCCTACTCCTCCTCACCCTCTTGGTTATAACCCCAGTCGTAGTCACGGGTTGCTCCGCTGGTAGCACCTACCTCCGGGCGATAGGCTCCTGGCAGAGGGTCCCCGAGGCGACCATCGCCTCGACCGACTCGACTCCGGCCTCTCCCGCCCTCGGTTCCTGGATGAAGAGGATGGTCGCCAAGGTCAAGGAGACGATCACCTCCGACATGCAGCTGACCATCGAGGCCTCCGGCGCCTACACCCTGGTCCTCCGCAGCCAGGAGTACCACGGCCAGCTGGAAGTGACCTCGATCTTCGGCGAGGGACTCGGCGTCCGCACCGAAGTCGGCCCTCTCGCCTGTGAAGCGCGAGTCCGGGTCCTCCCCGACGACAGAATGGTCCTCGAAGGAGCCGGCACCGAGATCACCCTGGTTCGCAGCCGCTAGGGCAGTCCCCCTGGATGAGACCTTCGAAGGATTGACGGTCTCGCCTCGTACGCGCCCGCGCCTGGGAGCTTGCTGTTCAAGCCCCCTCAAGAACGTGGACTTTATTGGGCTCTATTTACTGACAGCCCGCAGGAAAGGTTTGACCCTCGAGAATACCCATCGTTGCGCTGTTTTCTCCGGTCGCTGGAAGCCCACGCTTTCCCCGGCAGGAGATCGATGTGCGGTGGTTTTCTCAGGTCGAAGTTAGGTCATCGAAGGCAATGCGCGCACCGCGTTGTGGCGGGGCGCAGATTCTCATGGTTTCAGATTGGAAGGAATTTTCATGAACAACGAACGCAAACTCGACGGCAAGCGAATGGCGAAGGACGGGGACCAGGGCAAGAGGACAGTCGACCTGGGCGCTATCGCCGTTGCTGGTGGCCGCGGCGACCCGTTGAAGGGGCTTAACGTAGCGCGCTCAAAGAAAAGAAAGTGTGTGCATTGATCCAAGGGCCGGTAGGGCCGCGCCGCCGGTCGATGACCGGCGGCGCGGACAGGCCCGTCGAAGCGAGCCTCGCCCCGGTCTACAGCTACTCACCGAGCGAACATCCCGAAATCACCGCCAGAAGGCTCCTTGGAATTGCGAAGTGATCGAGGCGCATTCAGATCCCTGGGATGGGTATCACGAGTAGTCATATCGTCAAGGGCCAGTTGATGACCTGTGTTATCATCGGCGTGGATGAAGAAGCGCGCGGTGATCACTGGGGCTTTCAGTTACACCGGTTCGGCCGTCGCCCGGCAATTGGTCAACCGCGGATGGACCGTCCACACCCTGACAAATCGAGAAAGACCTGCCGGGGCAGAACGAATATCCACGTCCCCCTTGCGGTTCGATGAGGCCCATCTCAAAAATGAACTGGAAGGTGCTGATGTGTTCATCAACACCTACTGGATCAGGCTTCCATGGGGAGAGCAGACCTTTGACACCGCCGTCGAACGATCGAAGATGCTTTTTCGGGCTGCGAAGATGGCGGGTGTCTCCAGGGTCGTTCACGTGAGCGTGAGCAACGCCTCTGCCGGACGAAACCTGGGCTATTACGATGGAAAGGCCGCTGTCGAGGAGGCTCTACGGCGGTCGGGGTTGTCCCATGCGATCGTACGTCCAACGCTAATTGTCGGGCCCAACGATGTTCTGACCAACAACATCGCCTGGTTTCTCCGTCATTTTCCAATTTTCCCCATCCCCGGCGGTGGCGATTACCGGTTGCAACCGATCACGTTGGAAGACACCGCCCGGATCATCGTTTCGGCGATTGAAGACTCCTCCGACGTCGAAGTCGATGCTGCCGGGAAAACCGTCTTCACTTTCAAGGAGTACGTTCGACTCCTGGCCCGTGCCTGCGGCGTGCGCCGAGTTGTCATCGGAGTTCCGGCAACGCTGGTTCTACTGGCCCTGCGCGGGATCGGTGGAATCCTTGGCGACGTCACCCTGACAAAGGAGGAGTTCCTCGGGCTCGATCAGGAGCTGCTCATTTCACACGAATCCCCCCGCGGCGAAGAATCGGTCGAAAATTGGTTGATGAAAAACGGGGAATCCCTCGGCAGAAGATACCGTAAAGAAATTCACCGCCATTTCGGGGAAGGTTCGACGATGGCCGTTCTGAACCCTGGAACCGATCCCGAATAAAATGCGGTCGTAAGACACCGGGGTGGGGGAAACCCTGTTAGTAGAGACCGCCTCTGCGCTCCCGCTCCATCTGGAGGGCGTCGACCCCACCACGTGAACCGGAGTGGGTAGATTTCGCCGATCCCCCATCGACGTCCTTCAACTCATCATCGAAGACCATTTTGGGATCCTTGTCGTCGGCCGTTTTCTTCTCATCGGTCATGTCGCATCCTTTCGGCGGGGGGCTGTGTGATGGGCGGGGGCGGGTAATTACGCCTTCACCGATCTGCCACGCGGTCGGGATAACTCGTCAGAGCCACCCCCGACGTTCACCAATAAGATTACCGCGACAATTAATAAAACCTCTTTGCCGGCGACGACATCTTTCAATTGCTCTTCATCGAGCAGATGAGAAACATCTTCGGCTTTGTTCTCCTTGATGAGCTTCTGCTTCGCTTCAATCATGTTGCATCCTTTCGGCGGGGCGGCTGTGTGATGTGCGGGGCACACTCCTGGCGACTCCTCCATTCGGGTCGCGAGTGCCCCTGCGTACCCCTGAATCCGCGTCCCAAGGCCCTCCGGACAGAAAACCTGAATCGGGCCCGGGGACCGGCTCGGTGCGGCCAGGGTGGGATCGTCAGCGCTAAAAGATGGCGACAGGGCTACTGGTTTTACATCCTCGTGCGCCTCCGGTTGAACGGCCACCTGGGCACCTCGAAATCGCCCCGGATCGGACGAAAACAGGTCCCTGGGATCGGTTACACTCGACGATCGGTGGACTGGAGGGATCAGGTATGAACCTCGAGAGGTGGCTGCTGGTGCTGTTGCTGTTCGCTCCCGGACTCGTCGTCGCCGACGTCGAGGTCTGCGCCGACCCCGAGAGCGATTTTGGCGGAGAAAACGGCACCCCTCAGCTTCTGACAAGTGCGATCACCGTCACCGACAACTTCATCATCGAGGACCTCCAGGTCGTCGTCGACATCACCCATCCCTTCGTCGGTGACCTGGTGATCGATCTCTTCTCGCCGAGCGGCACCTCGCTGCGGCTCCACGACGGCGACGGTGGAGATGCAGACAATCTCCAGGTCATCTATTCCGATGATGGCGTCGCCAACGGCTCCCAGTCGTATGTTTCCGGCTGCTACATGCAGCCCAGTGGGGGAGAACTGGCGACCTTCGATGGCGAGCAGGTCGCAGGTCTGTGGACACTCGCGGTTTTCGACAGCTACCCGTCCAACAATGACGGAACCCTCGAGAGCTGGTGCCTGCGTGGCTTCGAGGCCCCCACCACGGTGACCGATCCCTGTGCCGTGCCGCCGGTCCCCGAACCAAAAACCCCGATCGTTGATCGCGTGGTTCTGGTCCTCGTCGATGGGCTGCGCTACACCGAGGGACTGGGCCACCCGACCCGTCAATACGTTCCCAACATGGATACCCTCGCCCAGCAGGGAGTCATCATCGAACCATTCCTCAACGATGGAAACACCGTCACCATCGCGGGAATTCCGGCGATCATGAACGGTTCGTGGGCCGGTTCGACTCCCTTTTTCGATCCCGATTGCCAGCAGGACTCGATCTTCTCCAATACCCCTTACGTTCAAGAATACGTTCGTCGGCAACTCGGTTTTTCAGCACAGGATTGCGCCTATGTGCTGGGACCGGTCTGTCCGTGGAGAGGTAGCTTCCATCCATCCTACGGACCCGACTACTGGCCTCAGTGGATCGAAACCAGCGGTGGAGACGATGCCAACTGGCTGGTTGCGCAGAACCTGATCGCCACGACCAAGCCACGCTTCTTGACCTTCTATCTGCCCAGTGTTGACTCTGCCGGGCACTCTGGAGACTGGGATGCTTATCTTGCTGCCATCGAGAATGCCGATAGCATCATCGGCGAACTCTGGACCACGCTCCAATCGGACCCGGACTATGCCGACAACACCGTGATGCTCATCACCAACGATCATGGTCGTCATACCGATAACTTCGCGGGACACGGCAACGGTTGCATCGGCTGCCGCCAGATTCAGCTACTCGCCATCGGCCCCGGGATACGTTCCGGCCTGATCTCGACGCTGGAGCGGACCATCCCCGACATCGCACCGACTCTGGCCCGGCTGCTGGGAGCAGAAGCGCAGTTCTCCAGTGGTGAGATCATGACCGAGATCCTCGAGCCGGGGATGTTCCTCAGAGGCGATGCCAACATGGATGGTGCCCTCGACCTCGCCGACGTGGTCACCAACCTCGGAGTGTTGTTCCAGGGGATGCCAAGTACCTGCCACGCCGCTCTCGACAACAACGACGACAACTCCCTCGACGTCGCAGACCCGATCCACCTGCTCACCCACCTCTTCCAGGGAGGTCCGCTTCCATCGCTGCCCTATCCCAATTGCGGCGTCGACCCGACCGGGGCCACCCTCGGTTGCGCAGGTCATCTCAGGTGTGATTGAGGGATTGACGGCGGACTACTGTACCTTCAACAGCCAGTTATCGTCGTTCGGGAATCCCCCGATGAGAAGGTAGACATCGTGATCCTCGTCGTAGGCGATGCCGAAATGCTCTCGGTAGGAAGGCCCCGAAAAGGACCTTGCGATGGCCCAGGCAGGGGTTTCAAGGTCGAGAATCCATACTTCCAGCCCCCTCGTGACCTCTGAATTCCCGAACAGCATCATCGTTCCGGCATTCCGGTTGTAGATCAGGCTGGTGTGATCACCGGTCGGGGTGTGCTCGGTGGTGAGAGTTGACCAGTTGTTCGTCGCGTGGTCGTAGACCCAGGTGCCGATCGTCGACTGATCGCGAGCGATCGGGCCGCTAAACAGCACCGTTTTCTTGTGTTTGGCGTCGTAGGCAAGATTGATATGATCCTGAACGGGGGGAGACTGTTGCGGACCCAGAGATCTCCAGCTGTTCGTCCGATGACTGTATTCCCAGGTGTCATTGAAGGTGTCGCCGCCGCCTGTACGCCGCCCTCCGAACAGGATGATCACCTCATGTTCCTCATCATACGCCATTCCGTGCATTTGTCTGGCCGGCGGAGGATTGAGTGGGGACAGCTCTACCCAGGTGTTCAGACCAAAGTCGTACTCCCAGAGGTCGTTGTAGGCTCGAACAAAGTCGTCTCCACCGAACAGCAGAACTTTTCCTCGTGCGGGATCATAGACCATGGCATGGGATGATCTGGTTGGAGGACTGCTGGCAGGATTCAAATTGGTCCACGTGCCGGTACTCGAGTCATATGCCCAGGTTTCATCCACGTTGTCCCAGTTCTCCGATCGACCTCCAAACGCGATGATCCGTTTGTGAAGAGCATCATAGGCGCTACCCAGTTCAACCTTCATGCCTTGTGCATTCGATGGAGTTCGTTCCCAATCGGCAATGATCCCCGAAGCAGGCGTTGCATTCTGGAGGTGACCGCAGCAGATGCAGAAAACAATGGGCGCCATCACCAGGAACATCGATAGAGTGCTGCTCGAGTATTCATGGGCTCTCATACATGGATCCGTTTCCAGTTCTGGCTCCACGGTCCCTGTGGCATCATCGTCGATGGCAACGATTCCCTCCATGCAATTGCAATTGCCCATCCCAGGGACCCGTGCTGGGGTGAGAGCCATCTTGAATTTCGTTAGAAATTTCCTCGACGGTCTTTTTTCAGCCGAGTCTGGATGGACTGAACCCGGTTTGTTTTCGTCTGCTTTCGGCCGTGATTTACCACTCCTTGCAGATCCCGGACCGCTTCTTCTCGAGCCGCTTTCGGAATCGAACTCCGTATGTTGTGGGTTTCAAAATCAGGTCCCTGGGATGGGTCAGAGGATCCCCGAAACAGATGATCAGGGGCTTTCGCCGCAACTGCTGAATGCCATGACGGCGAACTGGGTTGCCGCGTGGCTGATGTAGTGCTTGCCGTCACGCTTGGGCGAACGGACAAACCAGCGCCCGCTCTCTCGCTGGCTCTCCCGCAGCCACTTGAGACCCCCGACCAGCTGCGGATGATCCGCGGGTACTCCTGCCTTACGTAGGCTGAAGATGGAGAAGGCGGTGGCGTAGGCATCGCTGGGCAACGTCTCGGCGATATCTTCAGGTCTCTTCCAGTGGCCCGCCCCCAGGTCGACCAGACGCCATCCTCCATCCTTGCGCTGGGCAGCCAGCAGTTCGCTGCTCCAGATTCCTTTGGTCGTGGCATCGAAGAGGCCATCCAGGTTGGTCGCTGCCCACAGCATCATTCCCTTGTGGTGGAGGTTCTGCGGAGGATTCTTGCCGAGCCACCTCCGTAATCGCTGGAGTCCAAGCGTCGCCGGCTCGCTGCGGCGATAGGACTCCGGAAGAACTCCCACAGCGACCGCTGCCAGGGTCACGCCGAAGTGATCATCGCTTTCAAAGGGCGGCCAGCCGCACTTGAGCCACTTGCCCCAGGCGCCGTCCTCATCCTGGAGGCTCCAGACGTGGTCGAGTGCCTTGCGGGTGTCGGGCGAGAGGCGGCCGTTGGTTTTCATGTCGCTGATGGTCAAGAAGCAGGTGGTCGCCACCAGCCCCTCGACCGCCCCGCGCTGGCCGGAAGCAGCCTGCTTTTCGACCACGTAGCGGTTCAGGTAGGTGCGGGCGAACTCGCGAGCGCGGCGGTAATCGGCCCCCTCGGTGGACACCTGCCCTCGCGCCACCAGGTACAGGCCGTTGGTGTGGCAGGTGACGCAGTTTCGTTGGCGTTCCCACCCGAGGGCGGTGCCATCGATGAAGGAGACCGCACCCGCGAGGGAGAAGTGGTCGATGAGCGGTTCGTCGCTGCGATTGGGCCCGACCTTCGGCGCCTCCTGGGGCGAAGGAGAGACCGGCGCCCCGAGCGCCAGCGGCGCGACGGTGAGGGTCAGGATCAACAGGCGGGAATGAAGTTGCATTCCACCCATGGTAGCCACATTCCCCGCCGACTACGACAGGTTGGTCGCCGCGACGAACCCTGCCACCCCGATTCCAGGATTTTCTGTCCGTAGGGCCTTGGGAACCGGATGGAGGGTACGCAGGCTCACTCGCGCTCCTATGGAAGAGTCGCGAGGAGTGTTCCCCGCACGTTTCACAACCGCCCCGCCGAAAGGATGCGACATGACCGATGACAAGAAGAAGGACAAGAAGGACGGCAAGGAAGCCAAGAAGATCGATGATGAGCAGTTGAAAGATGTTGATGGAGGTACAAGTACATGGGAGATACAACGCTGGCATCTTTCTGAGAATCGGAAAGGGGACGGTGATTCTAAGGACGAACTCAAGTAGGGATAAATGACCCTTAGGGTGGGCAACCCGGCCCCGAGTCATAAGGTTGGCTCGTGGCCCCCGCCCATCACAAAACCGCCCCGCCGAAAGGATGCGCCATGACCGATGAGAAGAAGAAGGACAAGAAGGAGAAGAAAGACGACAAGGACGCCAAGAAGGTCGACGATGAGCAACTG